>NZ_JBMPOW010000005.1:0-350393 GCF_049340205.1 Undibacterium sp. Ji49W
TGGCCAGTGTCGCTGCGTCAACAACTTTGCTCAGCCATACTTTGGCTGTGGCGTTGGCATCTACACCTGCGTAGGCGGTGATTTCTTTGGTGGTGTCAACAGCTGTGGTGAAGGATGTTGCAGCAGTGACTTTGGAGTCAACGGCTGTTTTGTCTGCACCAGTGGCGCCAGCGAGGATGGACAGGGCGGCTGCGCCAACTGTCACTGCGCCGTTGGCGATCTGGCCTGCCCAGTAGGTCAGACCTGCTGGATCGGCTTCGTGGCCGAACAGGTTTTTGTAGATGGTGTTGACGGTTTGCGCTGTGGTCAGGTTGGCATACGTGTCTGCGTATTCTTTCTGAACGGAGAAGCTTTGCGCGATGTCTTTGAGGGACAGGTTGGAGGCTGTCCAGTATGCCAGGCCCAATGGGTCCGCTGGACGGTTGAAATAAGCGATGTAAAGCTTTTGGATGTCTGCAGCAGAATTGGCCATTTAAGTTTCCTAACTTGTTGATTTGAAAGTATGCATTACTAAAGATTCACGCAATTACCCAGATTTTAGCGAAGCGAGGTTAGCACACACTTTTTAACAAAGATGTGACTTCAATCACAAAATTGAATTAATTTCAAGAAATTATCTAATCGGCGGCCCAAGTTGATGTTTCACAAGTATTTTTGGGCTAATCAAAATGGTCTGATCTATCTATTAAGGGTATTAAGATGGGAAATTTATCAAATTAACACCAGCCTCCTGCCTCACTGTGTCGCCGGGTCGGCTTACACTACGCTTGTGCTGACTACGGAGTAAGGTCACCAATATGAACTGAATCATCAAATCGACATATCCCGCAGCATCCTCGACGCTTCCCGGTTGGCTAGCAAAACACTGCCATCGCGCATGTGCAGGCGTAGTTGCGATTGTTCGTCGGCTTTCATGGATTCGACAAAATCCAGGTTTACCAGCAGCGAACGGTGTATGCGTATGAAACGTGCCGGATCGAGCCGGGTTTCCAGTTCTGAAATACCCAGCCTGACCAGATGGGTCTTGTCACCGACAATGATGGCGGTGTATTTGGCGTCGGCTTTCAGGTAGGCGATATCGTTGACATTCACCGGGAAGATATGGCCACGGTCACGCACCAGTATTCTTTCCAGGCGCCCCACATCACGACCGGCGGCCAGGTTCAGTGCATGTTCCATCGCTTGCAGGGACGGCGGAGCCTCCAGCAGGCGATCTACCGCTGCTTCAAAACGCTCTTGCGAAAACGGCTTGAGCAGATAATCGACGGCATGCAGTTCAAAGGCGGTCACCGCATACTGGTCATACGCCGTAGTAAAAATAATCTCCGGCAAATGGCTCAGGCGGCGCAAGACTTCCAGCCCTGTCATTTCCGGCATCTGTATATCCATGAACACCACGTCGGGCTTCAGCAAATTGATTTGCGTCAGCGCGCTAACACCATCGGCGGCTTCACCGATGAGGCTGAGTTCCGGGCGGTTGCAGATGGCATCGCGCAAGACTTCTCTTGCCAGTGGTTCATCTTCTGCAATAAAGACGGTTTTTTGTTTCATGGTGCCGTTTAAGGTATGGGAGTAGATAGTGAAGCTCAAATCGAAGTCAGCGGCACGGTCAGGCATATTTCAAAGCCTTGCCCCGGTGCCGTCTGTATCTTGAAGCTGGCGCGCTTGCCATATTCAAGCTGCAGGCGTCTTTCCACGGTTTTGACACCGATGCCGCTGGATACCTGTACCTGCGCCATGTCAGCCCCCGGGCCATCGTCCCTGATGGTGATATCGACTTCGCTTTGCAAGGCCCTGAGCTTGGTACGTATCAGCAAATTGCCGGGCTGGCTACGCGGATTAAAGGCGTGCTTGATGCTGTTTTCCACCAGGGGTTGTATGCTCAGGGCTGGCACGCCATAGCCGGCAGCGGCTTCATCCAGCGACCAGCTCACATGCAGTCTTGGCCCCAGGCGCAGGGCTTCCAGATTCAGGTAATCGCGCACGAAATTCAATTCTTCTTCCAGCGTGACATGGGTAATGCCGGTTTTTTCTGTATCCAGCACATAGCGCAGCATATCGGAAAAGCGGAACAACGCCGCCTCTGCCGCTTTGCCATCCTTGCGCATCAGGGCGATGATGGAATGCAGGGTGTTGAACAGGAAATGCGGATTAAGCTTGTTGCGCAGGCTGGCCAGTTCCACCTGTACCAGCAGGCTCTGCGCCTGGCTGGCCGCCAGCACCTGCAAGCGCCTGCCTTCGCTGGAGCGCACAGTATGAAAAATACTGGCGACCACTCCATACATCATCAAACTATACAGGAAGGGCCAGATGGCCACGCTTAAGGGCCGGTCGGCTGACAGGTAGTCAATGTGCACAATGGTACGCATGAAAAAAGTCACCAGCAGATGCCAGAAAACCCCAAACACCAGCGACAGCAAGACATGGATGGTGGCAATGGTGAGAGGCCGGTATCTCTTGCGTTCTATCAGGCCGGTCAGAGGCCAGATAAATGCCAGCAACACTGCTGCTGGCACCGTACTGATTTCTGACATCAGCGCCACTTTGAAATCGAACTGGGCCTTCGATAACCCATCTATCTGTACAACGAAACCGATGAGTATGGAATAGGCAAGCCAGGCCAACGTATAAAAAAGCCACATGCGACGCATCCACTATCCTTTCCCTGTGAGTGATGCAATGCCTGAAGTATCCGGTAATTCAGGCATGCCGGGGGTGGATATGTCACCAAATGAGGAAACAGGAACCCGGATTGTCAAAATAATGACCATCTGTCACTTGCTTACCTGATTTACCTGGTCGCATGGTGCCGTCGTGCATCAATCCTTTTCGGCTTCCCAGTATTCCATGATGGCTGACTTGTTATAGCCTTCACCGGTCAGACGCACGCTGACACGGTTGCCGTCGGGATAGACAATCACGTCATGTGGATTGCGTTCGCCTATGAGCAGATAACGGCAGGGGGCGTCGGTATGGTTGTACAGGCTGTGCCCGGCCTTTTGCCCGGCGGGAAACACCACATAACTGCCTGCCGTCATGATATAGGTCTGCTCGCCCAGGCGCAGGGTAAGGCTGCCTTCCAGCAGCATCATTTGCTCTTCTTCCAGATGATGATAATGGTTGGGGCAGGCTTGTTTGCCGGGTGGCAGTTCTTCCATGCAGACCCCTATGTGTTTACTACCACCATATTCACCCAGTTGCTGGTAACGGGAACCGAAACTTTGGCCGTGTTCATAGCCATCCCAGGGTACGTCCTTGATCTCAAAAGGCTTGGTGATGCCCTCTTCAGTTAATGCAACAGCTTTGCTGGCTTCAGTCATGGCGGGCTTTCAATTGTGGATAAATGTCATGGTGACAAGCATGATTTTTGCACATCTTTAGCATCCACGCTGCTTTCCACTCTGTCTATGCCAGCCAGGCTACATCAGGTCCCATCTATCTTGCCCATTTCCTGCAAGACTTCATGGGCTGAACGGAATGCATCTATCGCCAGCGGCATGCCGCAATACACGCTGGCATGCAGGAGGACTTCCTGGATTTCCTGCATGCTGGCGCCGTTGTTGACAGCCCCACGCACGTGACCACGGATTTCATGTGAGCGCCCCATGGCGGTCAGCATGGACAAGGTGATCAGGCTGCGGGTTTTCAAATCAAGGCCGGGCCGGCACCAGGTGGTACCCCAGGCATTGCGGGTCACAAATTCCTGTAGCGGTGCAGTGAAGGCATCGGTATTGCTGAAGGCTTTTTCGACAAAAGCCTCACCCATGACTTGCTTGCGTATCTGCAAGCCTGCTTCAAATTGCTGATCCATATTCCGGCTCCCATATTTGTGAAAAAACATGCTAGCCAGATAATAGCCCAGGGTCAATGCAGGCCAGGGGCAAATAAACTGAGCTTTCGCCAGATAACCGGAATGTTGTTTTTTGTATGAAAACAGCTTGCAGCCTGGCATATCTTTCGAGCAACAAGTCTGATAGCAGACCAGGATGCAGACTACAATAAGTAACTTTACAGGTTACATTCATTTACAGAAATAAGCTGCTTATTTACGACGGGCAAGCTTGTTTTGAAGAGTGATGCGCTTATGATGGAAGTGAAAAACGCTGTAGTAATAAGCGCCGTTCAAGAGCACTGCCATACATGCTACTGATGCTATTGATTTTACCAAGGCTTTTTATTAAGGCTTACTTGAGGCTGCTTTCATGATTTCTGCACGCTCGCTACCATACCACCGCAACGCATATGCACCGGCATGGCTGGCCACATCTTTCACTGTCGCACTGGTGATCGCCCTCGGATGCTGGCATCTGTCAGCGCGTGCGCTGGATGCAGGCAAACCCGCGCCGGAATTTTCGGTACAGGGTGGCAGCGGCCCCAGCCCCAGCCCTGGCCCCGCCCATATACAACTGGCGGATTACAAGGGCAAGTTGCTGTACCTGGATTTTTGGGCATCATGGTGCGGGCCGTGCAAGCAATCCTTTCCCTGGATGAATGCACTGCAATCGAAGTTCGGCGCACAAGGTTTGCAGGTGCTGGCGATCAACCTGGACAGCAAGGCGGAAGACGCCGCCGTATTTTTGAAGTCCGTTCCGGCCAGTTTCCAGATCGGCTATGACCCTAAGGGTGTCACGCCGCGCCAGTATGACGTCAAGGGCATGCCCAGCAGTGTGCTAATAGACAGGGATGGCAAAGTCTTGTCGCTGCATGCGGGTTTCAATGAAGGCAGCAAGGCAAAAATCGAACAAGCCATCGTGGCTGCTCTGGGAGGAAAATAATGAAGCACATCAATCTGCGGACATCTGCCCGCTGGCTTAGCCTGATGCTGCTGGCATCTGTCTGTTCCGCCTGTAGCGTGGTGAATGTGATACAGCCAGTGCAGGCCTGGGAAAAAGGCAAGCTGGCAAAAAAGGAAATGACGTTTGATGGCGACCCGCTGGAAAACAAATATGCAGAACATACTTATTCCAGCAAAGAATCCGCGTTTGGCGGTGCTGGTGTAGGTGGTGGTGGCTGTGGATGCAATTGAAATTGAAATTGAAAAACAGCTTGGAATGAATAAGGACCGCAGAATGAAATCAGCCAGCACTCGTCCGTTACGCAATAACGAGCAACTTGGTTCAGCCTTGCTGGCCGCAGCCCTGGCTTTGCCTTTAGCTGGCGTGGCGCATGCCGAATCGGCACCAGACAAAGGCTCAATCAGCCTGAAAGTGCTGGATTACCAGGATAGCCAGCCCGGCGAAGACCGCGTCAAGGTCAGGGCCAATGCCTTGAAGATCGTGACGCCGATAGGTGATGAATGGTCGGTCGGCGGCAGCTTTATCACCGACAGCATATCCGGTGCATCGCCCGCGTTTCACAGCTACGCGCTGAGCAAGCTCAGGGATTTCCGGCGCGCCATGGATGCCGAGGTGACACGTTATCTGCCGCATCACACGGTGACCCTGGGTGCCAGTTATTCCACAGAATCCGACTATATCTCGCGCGGCGTGTCAGTGCAGGGTAGCCAGTTCAGCGAAGACAAAAATACTACCTGGACTGCAGGCATGGGCTTTGCCAACGATACCGTGAGCGCCTCTACCGGCAGGGTCAAAGGCGAAAACAAGCAGGTGTTTGATGCCCTGTTGGGTGTGACCCAGGTGCTGACGACGAATGATATCGTGCAATTGAATGCCAGCCTGGCACGCGGCCGAGGTTACCTATCTGACCCGTACAAGGCACTGGACAAGCGCCCGGATGAACGCAACAGCTATACCGTGCTGGCACGCTGGAACCATCATTTTGACGCTACGGGCGGCAGCAGCCGTGTGAGCTACCGCTATTTTGCAGATTCGTGGAAGATACGCGCGCATACCTTCACTGCCGAATATACGCAGCCATTTGCAGACGGCTGGAGCATTACGCCGATACTGCGCCTGTACACACAAAGCGCGGCCAGTTTTTATGTTGATGCTGATCCTTCCATCTATCCGTTTGCCCCCAGTCCAGCGGCTGGTGCCTTGAATTATTCCGAGGATCAACGCGTGTCTGCCTATGGTGCGCACACTGTCGGCATCAAGCTGGCGAAACAGATAGGGGAAGACTGGCAGGCCGATATCAAGCTGGAAGAATATGAACAAAGGGCATCATGGAGATTGTTCGGCAGTGGCAGCCCGGGTTTGTTGCCTTTCCGTGCACGCAGCATACAGCTGGGAATTTCGAAGCAGTTTTAACGATCCGTTTTGAGAGCCGGTTTAAAAATAAGCGTGCCTGGTTTGCCTTCCAAAACCCGGCACTGATGTGAGCAATTATGCAGATTTACCGTATTCCTTTTCAAGCCATGGCCTGTGCCTGCGAAGTTGTCATCGCGGCAGAGGAAGAACAGGCCATGTTTACCATCGCACAGGAGGCGATTGCAGAAGTCAAAAGGATAGAGAGCAAATATTCACGTTACCGGGCTGACAGCATCGTATCAAGAATCAATGCACAGGCTGGTAGCGAGGCCGTGCTGTGTGATGCAGAAACCAGTTCACTGCTCGATTATGCGCAGGCCCTGCATGCTGCCAGTGATGGCCTGTTTGATATTACCGCCGGTATCTTGCGGCGTGCCTGGAATTTCAAACTTGCCCAGGTACCGGCAGCAGCCGATCTGGCTGCGCTGTGCGCGCTGGTAGGCTGGCACAAAGTGGAACGTAGTGCAGACAGCCTGCGGCTGCCAGCGGCTGGCATGGAAATCGATTTCGGCGGTTTTGGCAAGGAATATGCTGCCGATCGCGCCGCTGCGCTATTGCTGGAACGGGGTGCTACCCACGGTTATGTGAATCTGGGGGGAGATATACGCGTACTTGGCCCCAAGCCGGATGGGCAAGCCTGGACCATGGGCATACAAGATCCCCGGCAACAGGAAAAAATCGTTGCCAGTATCCCGGTACCGGAAGGCGCACTGGCCACCAGTGGCGATTATGAAAGATATATTGAAGTGGCTGGTCAGCGTTATTGCCATATCCTCAATCCGCACACCGGTATGCCGGTGCAGTACTGGCGCAGTATCAGCGTGCGTGCGCCGCTGGCTTCACTGGCGGGTAGTTGCACCACCATCGCCATGCTGAAAGAAGAGCAGGGCCTGGCTTACCTGAAAGCGGCGGGCGTGGCTTACCTGGCGATAGACCAGCAGGGCGAAATGCATATGCATGCGCCACCGCGAGTAATGGAAGCAGTACCTACCTAGTATCGCACTGGCAGGGCAATAAATTAAGTGATTTACCTGGAGAACACATCATGGCAACTATACCCGGCACCGACGGCAATGATAACTGGACCGTCGTCAACCCCTCGACATTCACACTGGATGGCAAAGGTGGCACTGATACCCTGAGCCTGGGCACGTCGCTGCGCTCCAGCTATCTGATTACCAAAGCAGCGGACGGTTCGGTGCATGTCGACAGTATCTCCAGCGCCAGCGGTGCCTTGCATGCCACCCTGATCAATATGGAGATACTGGTATTCAACAATGGCCAGGACGTGCTCAATCTGCTCACTTATTTCAGCGATACGACGCCTCCCTCCGTGATCAGTTTCAGCCCGGCGACACTGGCGACCAGTGTTGCCACCGGCAGTGACATTGTGCTGACTTTCAGCGAAGCCGTTACCGCCGGTACCGGCGTCATCAATTTGCAGAGTGCTGATGGCACCACCGTTGCCAGCTACGACATCAGCAAAAGCAGCAATGTCACCATATCCGGCAGCAAGGTCACGATTAACCCTACCAATGATCTGAGCAACGGCACCACGTATAAACTGTCGATACCATCCGGGGCCATCAAGGATATCGCAGGCAATAATTTTGTCGGTACCAGCAGTTATTCCTTCACCACAGTTGCGAAAACTACCGTAGGTGGCATCGTTGGCACCACCGGCAATGACAATCTGACCGGCACCAGCGGCAATGATGTATTTACGGGCCTGGCCGGTAATGACACCATCAATGGCGGCGCTGGCCTGGATACCGCCGTGTATGCCGGCAAACGCGCCGACTTTACGATTACGGCATCGGGTTCAAATTTTACCGTGCAAGACAAGACCGGGGCCGAAGGTACGGATACCGTCATTCAGGTTGAGCGCCTGCAATTTGCCGATATGTCAGTGGCACTGGATATCAGTGGCAATGCTGGTATTGCCTATCGCATCTATCAGGCTGCATTCAACCGCACACCGGATCTGGCCGGCCTGGGTTACTGGATAGGACAGATGGACAAGGGTCAAACCCTGGCCGATGTCGCCAAGAGCTTTGTCGCCTCCGCCGAATTTCACGCGCTGTATGGCAACAACCCGACCGATCAGCAGGTTATCACCGCCTATTATCAAAACGTCTTGCACAGGACACCCGACCAGGCCGGCATGGATTACTGGCTGGGACAACTGGCAAGCGGTAAAGATACCCAGGCAACTGCACTGGCTGGTTTTAGTGAAGGCACAGAAAATCAGGCGCAGGTAATAGCCAAAATCCAGAATGGTATTGATTTCATACCGTTTGGCTAAATACACTAAATGCAAGATACACATGCGGATGATGCCAGCATGTGTATAAGCCGGGATTTATTAACAGGCTTAATAAAAATTTGATCAAAGATGGTCTGATCAGCGCTTAACCAGTGCTTAATCAGCGTTTGATCAGCGTTTGTATATCGCCTTCATATCTTCCTCAAAATACGCCAGCAGGTTATTGCGCTTGAGTTTCAGGGTAGGCGTGATCAGGGTGTTTTCGACTGTCCATGGTTCCAGCGTCAGAATCGCAGCACGTGGCTGTGCATAGTAAGGGAAATTGCTGGTCAAGCCATGTATGCGTTTGACCACGGCAGCCACGGCTTCTGGCGATTTCAGGCTGGCCTTGTCACCCGGATTCAGGCCCAGCGAACGTGCCAGCTCCAGCCAGTAGACCCGGCTTAACACCACTGCACAGGCGATGAAGGGTGAATTTTCACCGAAGGCATAGGCCTGTTCAAATACTGCATCATTGGTAATCGCCAGTTCCAGATCAACCGGGGCAATTTTTTCACCGGTCGAAGTGACGATGATTTCTTTCACCCGCCCCAGAATACGTACACGCCCCGCCACGATAGAAGCCTGGTCGCCGGTGCGCAGCCAGCCGTCGATAAAGGTCTTGGTGGTATCTTCTTCGCGCTTCCAGTAACCACGCATGACGTTCGGGCCACGTACCTGCAATTCTGCATTGTCACCGATGCGGACTTCAACCCCGTCCACGGCACGGCCTACGGTAGCCGGGTCATTGTCATCGGGTGCATTGAAGGCGACCACGGGTGCTGTTTCGGTCATGCCATAACCCTGGACGATGGGAATACCCAGGCCAAGGAAGCATTGGGAAATCGCCTGTGACAGCGCAGCGCCACCACTGACGGCAACACGCAGGCGGCCACCAAACTGGTTTTTCAATTTGCTGGCGATCAGCGGTTCCAATACCAGCCAGCGCAGGCTGTCCATGAACGCTGTCAGGCCATCTCCCTTCAGCAAACCCTGGCTGCGACTGAAACGACGCCAGCCGGTAGCGATAGCCATATTGAACAGGCTTGCCTGAAACGCTGATGCAGACAGCCTGGTCTGGATCACACCATACACACGCTCATAAATACGCGGCACAGAAATCAAAATGGTGGGCCGTACCTCCAGCAAGTCTTGCGGCAATTGCTTGACCGAGCGCGAAAACGCGACGCAGGCACCAGCCGCAATTGGCAGGTAATAACCGGCGGTACGCTCGAAGGTATGCGACAGCGGCAGAAAGGACAGGAATACATCCGTGATTACCGGCGATACGCGCGACACCACCGCCTTCACATTCGACATCACATTGGTATGCGTGAGCATGACACCCTTGGGTTTGCCGGTAGTACCCGAGGTATACACCAGCGCCGCCAGATCATCTGCCTGCGGTCCTTTTGGGTTCACCTGCAAATGCGCTGCGCCGGATAGCCATTCGTCGATATGCATTACCGGGCAACTGGCTGGCAATGCCGCAGCATCCAGTGTTTTTTGCAAGACCACCACCTGGCGCAGCGCTGGCAGATCAAGGCCGGCAGCAGCAATTTCTTTCCATTGCTGATCGGTCGCCGCAATTAAGAACGAGGCATCGCTGTCACACAGGATGTAGGCAATACTAGCCGGATTATCCAGTGCATGCATGGGCACCGGTACAAAGCCACAAGCCTGGGTAGCCTGGTCCATGCACACGGCATGCAAGCCATTCGGCAGCAGGATGGCAATACGCGAGCCATGTTCCAGAGCCAGTGGCGACAGTGCTTTGATGAATCCGGCGACGCGCTCTTGCGTCTGTTGCCAGGAGTAGGATATCCACTGTCCGGCCGCATCATCGAACTGACGGTAGGCTTCGGCCTCTGGTGTTTGTGCCACCCGCCAGGCAAATAATTCTGCCAGGGTTTGCACTGTGGATAAGTCAGGAGGTGTTGCTGTTTGCGCTGAGGTAGACATGAAATGCTGGAAAAATGAGATCAATAGCCGTTCACCGGACTTTAACCTTGCCTTATGGGAAGAAAAGTCAGGGAATTTTTGGATTTACCAGAAAATACCGGCTGAAAGCATCATTATGCAACAAATTAGATCAAGGCTTATTGCGTGACGACAAATTGACTACATCATGCGCCGGCTATGAATTTCAAAAATACAGCGATGGTAATCACTGCTGACCAAAACAAGACCCGAACTGCCTGTTCACGCGCCAGGCTGAACGCTGGCTTGCGCGCCGTATTGGCATGACTTTCCATTTCATCTACGCCAGCAAAAGCAGAACATCCACAGGCATGACATTGCCGTAGCTGTTTGTCGTTTTCAGCCGCGCAGGCATGGCAAACCCAATCGTAGGCGATGGCTTGGTGTTTGTTTTTCATTGCAGTATTTTTATTAACAATTTCTTCCATACTACTACTGACCCTTAGGGTGCAACATGTGCACCATGTGCACCGTCTGTTTTAAATGTGCACAGGCCTGCTGAATAGATTAATCATCTATCGCTATAAACCTTAACATCGCCACCGAAGCATCATCCGCCTTCTTCACCGCCATGCCACCAGACTTGCCAACTTCATGTTCACGCAATTCCTGCATCATGGTTTGCAGCCCGCGTGTTGCACAGGCTTGCATCAAACCTGCTGTGTCATACAGGTGGTAGCTATCAACAAGCCGATAAAAACCATCGGTCATGATCAGCACGCGGTCAGACTGTTTCAGCTTGATCTGATGTTCTCTTGCTGCAAAGCGGCCTTGTGGATAAAGGCAAAGTATCGATGGCTGCGGGTTCATGTTTTGCGACACGCGGCGTTCTCTCAACATGGGCAAGAGCCGGGCCCAGCGCGCCTGCTCATCCAAACCTTCGTGCCGTAATGTGTCTATCGCAGATTTGAGTATGCCTTCTTGCGGATTATCGTAAGGATCCAGATCAATGACGCGGGCATTCGCTTCCAGCAAGAAGCTTTTGCAATCGCCCAGAGCATAGATGCTGGCCTCCTCGCCATTGGCATGAACGCGCAACCAGGTGAGCGCTGCAATGGGCCAGGCATAACAAGGCATGGCAACAGCTTCGAGCAAAGCATTATATTGTTCACGCAAGACTTGCAGGGCGAGCTGCATGCTGTCGGCCTGGTTGAGTAGCGGCGTGGCGACTTGTTTCAACGCGGCAGCAAATTGCTGGACAAACCAGGCTGGATCACCGAGAACGGCATCCAGGTAATGGCGGTCCGACACCGAACTGGCACCGTCAAATACCAGCAGTTCCAGCGTGCCATCCGAATGGCGGAAGCTGGTCACGAGGTCTTCGTTTATATTCGTACTGGCGGCGGTGGATAGAGAATCGATGTGCATGGGTGCCGGTGCTTAATGATGATGCGTGATGATGCGTGGAGGGTGATTGCAGAATATAGCATTGGCATATTGCAGGAAAATTTCTATTTTCCAAAAACGGTGCGCGGGGCACACCCTACGAGTCGGCGGATAGCTCGAATGCCCATTATAATCAATCCCTTGTCTGCACTATTTCAACTCAGGAGCTTCGCCATGTTTGGCACGCAAGATCTTACCCAATTCATTATCGCCGGAATATTACTGAATATCGCCCCTGGTCCTGATTCTTTATTGATCATGACGCGCAGCGCGACGCAGGGGTGGCGTGCCGGGTCGGCAGCGGCGCTGGGCATAGGTGCGGGTACGCTGGTGCATATCATGGCAGCGGCGCTGGGTTTGTCGGCCCTGCTGGCAACGTCTGCCACGGCGTTTACCATCGTCAAGCTGGCGGGTGCTGCTTATCTTTTATATGTGGGTGTGTCGCTATTGCTGAGCAAGGCAAAAGCAAACAGCAGTAAAGAAACCGCACCCGTCTTGCCTGCGCTGAGCCATGGGAAAATTTTTGCCCAGGGCTTTTTGACGAATGTGCTGAACCCCAAGGTGGCGATCTTCTTCCTCGCCTTTGTGCCGCAGTTTATCGCCGCAGATGCCAGCAACAAACCACTGGCGCTGATTGTCCTCGGTTGCATTTTCAATTTCAACGGCATGCTGTGGTGCCATTTGCTGGCAGTGTCAACCGCATTTGCCAGGCAGCGGGTACGCATCAGCCAAGCTGTCACGCTGTGGCTGAACCGTTTTATCGGTGTGATGTTTATTTCTTTTGGGATCAAGCTGGCGCTGGCCAACCGGCACTAAAGCGGCTTGGCTAATTTTGACCAAGCCAGCCCGGCTGCGTTGCCACATGCAATACTCTTGGCAAATCCGGGCATTTATCCACAAGCTGCAAAAAAAACAAGGCACTGACTTAAGGTCAGTGCCAGATTATTGCCAAGCCTGTCTTTAAAACAGCGATAACGCGTTTTTACTTGATTGGCAGGCAGCTGGTATTTTTAACTTCTTCCATTACTGCATAGGTATGCGTTTCACGCACGCCATTCAATTGCAGCAGGGATTTGCCGAGGAAATCACGGTAGGCATTCATGTCCTTGACGCGCGCCTTGACGAGATAATCAAAACCGCCAGCCACCATATGGCATTCAAGCACTTCGGGGATGGCTTGAACGCCTCGCCGGAAAGCATCGAAGACATCAGGCGTGGTGCGGTCAAGCACTACCTCAATAAACACCAGCAGGGCCACATCCAGAAGATGGGGATTGAGCTGGGCTGTATATCCTAGTATGTAGCCGGACTCTTGCAACTTACGCACGCGCTCCAGGCAGGCAGCAGGGGACAGATTGACCCTTGTTGCCAGTTCTACATTACTGATACGGCCGTCGTTTTGCAATTCGGCCAGAATTCTTTTACTGATTTTGTCGAGCATAAGAAGTCAGAAATCGTCGATGGGGTGATTAATAAAATTCGGCATAATTTTCTCACAAAATAGAAAATTTCGATATATGTTCTGATTTCCAGAATTAATCCTCGAAGAGCATCTATACAATGAAATCTAATTTGTTTTGATAATTTCTCTAGGATTGCAACTATCGTGCCAACCAACAACCTCCCATTTTCTGCCTTGCAGGCTGAACTCCTGAGCCCTGCTACGCCCTTGAGAACTGCCATTACACAAGCATACCGCCGATCAGAACCGGATGCCGTGCAATGGTTGCTGGGACAGATTGATCCGCATGAAGAACAGCAAAAGACTGTTGCGGAACTGGCACACCGGCTGGTCACGAATGTTCGTCAGCAACGTACCCGTGCTTCTGGCGTTGATGCCCTGATGCATGAATTTTCCTTGTCGTCCGAAGAAGGGGTGGCATTGATGTGCCTGGCCGAGGCGCTGTTGCGCATCCCCGATCACCAGACGGCTGACCGCCTGATTGCCGACAAGATCAGCAAGGGCGACTGGCGCAAGCATCTGGGTGAATCACCATCGCTGTTTGTGAATGCTGCCACCTGGGGCTTGCTGGTGACTGGCAAACTGGTCAGCACGAATAGCGAGCACGGTCTGGGTTCTGCCCTGACACGCCTGATTGCCAAAGGGGGCGAACCCTTGATACGCAAGGGTGTGGATCTGGCCATGCGGATGCTGGGCAACCAGTTTGTCACTGGCCAGACCATAGAAGAAGCCCTGAAAAACAGCCAGGACAATGAAAAACGCGGCTACCGCTATTCTTATGACATGCTGGGTGAAGCCGCGCTGACAGCCAAAGATGCGGCTTTTTATTACCAGGCGTATGAAACTGCCATTCATGCCATAGGCAAGGCATCCAACGGGCGAGGCATTAAAAACGGCCCTGGTATTTCCGTCAAACTGTCGGCCCTGCACCCGCGTTATTCACGCGCCCAGCGTGAGCGCACGATGACGGAATTGCTGCCGCTGCTGAAGAAACTGCTGCTGCTGGCCAAGCAATACAATATCGGCCTGAACATCGATGCCGAAGAAACCGACCGGCTGGAACTGTCGCTGGACCTGATGGAAGCGCTGGCCTTTGATGCTGATCTCAAGGGCTTTGAAGGCATAGGTTTCGTCGTGCAAGGCTACCAGAAACGCTGCCCGTTTGTGATCGATTACCTGGTGGATCTGGCGCGCCGCAGTGGCAGCAAGTTCATGGTAAGGCTGGTCAAGGGTGCGTACTGGGATGCTGAAATCAAGCGTTCACAGGTGGATGGCATGAGCGGCTTCCCGGTCTACACGCGCAAGGTCTATACCGATCTGTCTTACCTGGCCTGTGCACAAAGACTGCTGGCGGCCACTGATGTGATTTATCCACAGTTTGCCACCCACAACGCATTGAGCTTATCCACCATTTATACCTGGGCACAAAAAGCCGGCATCACGGACTATGAATTCCAGTGCCTGCATGGCATGGGAGAAACTTTATATGACCAGGTGGTAGGCAAAGACAAGCTGGACAAGCCTTGCCGTATTTATGCACCAGTTGGGTCACATCAGACTTTGCTGGCTTATTTGGTGCGCCGTTTGCTGGAAAATGGTGCAAATTCATCCTTCGTGAATCAGATCGTGGATGAGAATGTGTCCATCGCATCTATGCTGGCAGACCCTATTGCTGTCTCGCGTGAACTGGGTGGTTTGGCGCATCCTGGCATCGCCTTGCCCAGGGATTTGTTTGGCAAGGAAAGAAAAAATTCTGCCGGACTGGATTTTTCCAATGAACTGGAACTGCAACACATCAGCGACCGCTTTGCTGACAGCAGCCAGCAAACATTGACTGCCGGCCCCATCCTGCATGGCCAGGTATCGGCCAGCCAGACCCGGCCTGTGAATAACCCGGCCAACCAGCTCGATCTGGTCGGCCATGTTATCGAAGCCGATGCCCAGGATGTGGAAACCGCCCTGCATGCGGCCGAAGAATATGCGATGGACTGGCAAACCACGCCACCGGTAGAACGTGCTGCCATATTGAAAAAAGCGGCCGACCTGCTGGAAACGCAAACCCTGGATTTCATGGCCCTGGCCATACGCGAAGCCGGCAAATCCTTGCCGAATGCCCTGGCAGAAGTACGTGAGGCAGTCGATTTCCTGCGTTATTACGCCGCCCAGGTAGAAGGCCTGCCAAATACCCAGGCACTGGGCCCGGTGGTCTGTATCAGTCCATGGAATTTCCCGCTGGCGATTTTCATTGGTGAAGTCAGTGCAGCACTGGCGGCTGGCAATGTGGTACTGGCCAAACCGGCAGAACAGACACCGCTGATCGCTTATCGCGCCATCCAACTGCTGCATGAAGCTGGCGTGCCGCGGGGTGCAGTGCAATTCTTGCCGGGTACGGGCGAAGTGGTCGGCGCACAACTGGTGGCGGACCGTCGCGTCAAGGGTGTGATTTTCACCGGTTCTACCGAAGTGGCGCAGATCATCAATCGCACCCTGGCCAAACGTGCGGTGACGGAAGGCATAGACATTCCCCTGATCGCTGAAACCGGTGGCCAGAATGCCATGATCGTTGATAGCAGCGCCTTGCCTGAACAGGTAGTCAATGATGTGCTGTCATCCGCCTTTGACAGCGCCGGCCAGCGTTGTTCTGCCCTGCGCATACTGTGCTTGCAGGAAGATATTGCCGACAAGACCATAGAAATGCTGCACGGTGCCATGCAGGAATTGCGCATAGGTCAGCCAGACCGCCTGGCCATCGATATCGGCCCTGTGATTGATGCTGAAGCACAAAACAATCTGCTCAGCCACATTAACACCATGCGCGGCAAGGCCAAGTCCTTCTACACGCTGGATTTGTCCAGCAGCTGCCGCAGCGGCACGTTTGTGGCACCAACGGTATTGGAAATTGCCAACCTGGCTGATTTGAAAAAAGAAGTATTCGGCCCGGTACTGCATGTCCTGCGTTATCGGCGTGATGACTTGCCGCAATTGATAGACCAGATCAATGGCACCGGTTTTGGCCTGACCCTGGGCATTCATTCACGCATAGATGAAACCATCAACTTCATCACTGATCGCGCCCATGTCGGCAATATCTATGTGAACCGGAACATCGTCGGTGCCGTGGTCGGCGTCCAGCCCTTTGGTGGTGAAGGCAAATCCGGCACCGGCCCCAAAGCCGGCGGCCCGCTGTACCTGAAACGCCTGCAACGCACGCCTGTAGTTGGCCTGGGTGGCCATACCGTGTATGAACGCCAGTCACCACCGGCTCTGGAAGCCTTGCTGGTGTGGGCCAAAACCCATGGCCACCAGCGCATAGCCGAACTGGGCGAACATTATGCCCACACCAGTCCTTACAAACTGACCCAGGTCCTGCCTGGCCCTACGGGGGAACGCAATACCTTGTCTTTCGCCCCGCGTGGCCGCGTTTTCTGCGCTGCCAACAGCATCAATTGCCTGATCAACCAGTTGGCAGCGACACTG
Organism: Undibacterium sp. Ji49W; assembly: GCF_049340205.1. Classification (NCBI taxonomy): domain Bacteria; kingdom Pseudomonadati; phylum Pseudomonadota; class Betaproteobacteria; order Burkholderiales; family Oxalobacteraceae; genus Undibacterium; species Undibacterium sp. Ji49W. The sequence continues at coordinate 16,820 of NZ_JBMPOW010000005.1, forward strand.
GCCACCGGCAATACCCCGGTATTACCAGCACAAACCCTGGCCATGCTGCCAGGCGGCCTGCCGGTAGAAGTCAGCAAGCTTATCGTCGCTGCCGAAGCCGAACAGTGCGGTGCCCAACTGGCCCTGGTAGAAGGTGCCTTGCTAGCCCACTACAAGTTGCTGTTTGCAGCTCAGGATGAAGCCATCGTGTCTGTGCTTGAAACCCAGGACCATGTAGAAATTCCGCTATGGCGTCTGGTCGCTGAACGTGCGCTGTGCGTGAATACCACGGCAGCAGGCGGGAATGCGAGTTTGATGACTTTGGAGGGATGAATCAGCTTGTAATTTAGCTTGTAATTTAGCTTGTAATTTAGCTTGTAATTTAGCTTGTAATTTAGCTTGTAATTTAGTCAGGCGTATTACGCTGATTACACTGAAACAAAGGCCTCGCATTTTTGCGAGGCCTTTGTTTTTTAAACTGCCGTCAATTGCTTGTCTCAGGTATCCATTCTCAGGTATCCATTCTCAGGTATCCATTCTCAGGTATCCATTCTCAGGTATCCATTCTCAGGTATCCATCTATGCAGCAAACGCTGTCATTGCGGCACTTCCACTACTTGCAGCATCAGCGATGAGCGTACGAATCCGGCTGGCGTCTGCACTGGTGCTTGGGTTATACACAACCATACCCAAATCGGGACGACCATCGACAGCAAACCCTGAATATTCCAGCTCTATAAGTCCTATGCTTGCATGGTTCAGGCGCTTGGTCCCTTCTCCATAGACGCGAACATCCTTGTCTTTCCATAGGGCTTCAAACTCCGGGCTGAGTTTGATCAATTCTTCTACCAGAAGCTGAACCTCGGCGCTTGCTCCTGCGCGCGTTACATCAGCCCTGAAAGTGCTGACCACAAAGCGGGCGACGCCTTCCCAGTCTGTCTGTGCACGACGAACACGGGCATTGCAAAAGATGAGACGCAGGATATTTCTCTCTTCGGGCGGCAAGCTGCCGTAATCAGTCAGCACCGCTGCTGCGGCCCGGTTCCACGCCACAACATCCCAGGTCGCAGTCCTGATAAAAGCCGGACTGACTTCCAGCGCATCGAGCAAGCGCTGCAATCGCGGTGTTACCCCTTCGGTGGGCCTGTATTTCACGTCAGGCGGGTGGCCACGGCCAAGCATGAAAAGATGTTCCCGCTCCTGTTCCGTCAGCATCAGTCCGGCAGCGATACGATTGAGTACATCGACCGATGGCGCTCCTCCCCGACCTTGCTCCAGCCAGGTATACCAGGTCGGACTAATGTTTGAGAGTTGTGCAACTTCCTCCCGTCGCAAGCCTGGAGTGCGGCGCCGGATTGTTGAAAAGCCGAAGGTGGTGGGGTCAAGACGACTTCTGCGGTCTTTCAGGTAAGACCCAAGTGCGTTCTCCGTGTTTGTCGTCATGTCTGTCCAGTTGGTTTTTATACCCCTATAAGATCACTACTTTAACATAATAGATTGCTGTTGCATGATAGAAGCCTGACAACCAAGGAGAACTACAGTGCGTATCTTTCTGACAGGCGCAACCGGATTTATCGGTTCAAAAATTATCCCTGAACTCATCAACGCAGGACATCAGGTTCTTGGTCTGACCCGTTCCGATGCTGGCGCGCTGGCACTTGCAGAAGCAGGGGCAGCAGTACATCGTGGCGATATTGAAGACCTGGACAGCCTGCGTGCCGGGGCTGCCAAATGTGATGGCGTGATTCACACGGCTTTCGACCACAACTTCCAGCACTTTGTCGCCAATTGCGATAAGGATCATCGTGTCATCATGGCCTTGGGCGAAGTGTTGGACGGGTCTGAACGTCCACTGGTGATAACCTCGGTAACACCGGTAGGTATGGCAATCCCTGGTCAGGCTGCCATAGAGGATTATTTCAATCCCGCACATCCAAATCCGCGTAAGGCATCGGAGCTGGCAGCGTGGGAATTACTCCAGCGTGGAATTAATGTTTCAGCAGTACGCCTGTCTCAAATACATGATGCGGACAAGCAAGGCCTGGTGACCAGCATGATTGCACTGGCACGCGAAAAAGGGGTGTCGGCTTACGTAGGCGAAGGACTGAATTGCTGGTCTGCCGCGCATGTTTCTGACACCAGCCGGCTTTACAGACTCGCTCTCGAAAAAGCACAAGCTGGTGTGCGATATCATGCAACGGCAGAAGAAGCTATCAAGTACAAAGACATTGCAGAAACCATAGGCGAACGCCTTGCCATTCCTGTGCTGAGTCTGTCTAAAGAAGAAGCTCCCGGACATTTCGGATGGCTGTCAATGTTTGCCGACAAGGACATGTCTGCTACGAGTACAAAAACACGTGAGCTATTGCAATGGTATCCGGCTGGCCAGGGTTTACTTGAAAGCATCAGGCAAATTAGCCTGTGACGGTAAAACGAGTAATTTGATCTGGTCGTTGAATCAAGCAGTACAAATCGCGCATGTCATCGGATGAAATTTCTCGCGAGGTTCAATAGCTGACATGTCGACTTGCGCATTTGTATTGATCTGCAACCACCGGGAAGCCGGTGCGTTGTTCAGATTATTCACACAGTTTGGGAAGGTGGAATCACCTAAGCAAAAACTAATTGCACGAGCGAGCTTTTTTACCTGAGATATATTCATGGTTGATTTAGAACTTTGGAAAGAATTCGAGACCTTTTTTTACCCGCCCAAATCCATCTCATGCGATATTTGAATTTCCCTGATTTTCTTCGCAACCTCTAAATTCTTGACCAAAAATTTATGTACCCGCCCAGTCTTATAAACGAATAAGCTCAAATTCAGATCTTGAATATATTTTGTAAGTTGTGTCACCGTCATCGCCCTGAGTTCGTTCTTGCTGGGGTAAGTAACAGCTGCTCGGGACATAGTTAATATTCAATTTTTTTGTCTGATTGCAAATTAAAAATTTTTAAAACTTTATTAATTTATTACGACAATTAACGCTGCACGCAGGTCTCAGTACCAAAATTTCCACCTTTGAATTCAGGCTCGTAGTAATACTTGCTGAATGTCCATTTGCCAGTCTTGTTTTTCTTAAATGTGGCGATGCCGGTACCAAAGTCTTTGGTGCTTGGATCGATGAGGGCGAAATGCATGGCCATTTGTTGCTTGTCTGCTGCTGCCTGGCCCAGATAGGTGCCATATTCTGGTACCTCGAGTTTGAAACTGTAGGCACCGTACTTGTCGAAACTTTGTGCTGCAACCAGATCCAGAGTGACGGTGCCGGTGTAATCACCTTCGTGGCTGTCATTGCCCTTGCAGTCGTACACGCCGCTGTAATTGTTACCAGTAAAAGCTGGCTTGGTCGCTGCAGTTGCTGTGTCAACCAGGTTTGCAGCCACCAAAGCCAACAGGCAGATCAGGGCAGGACGTATTTTCATGACTGATACCTGTTGATATCTTTTGATTTTTCCACAGGTCTGATGCTGTTTTGAGCGGTTCAGACCTGTTTATAAGTTCCTTGGGGCTTACTTTTTATTTGCTTTGGCCAGGTCTTCATCCAGTTCTTTGCCTGCCTGCATCATTTTGTCCATCATGGGTGCCATCAATTTTTGCATGGAGGACATGGATTCTTGCATCATCGCTGGCATTTTGCTGACGTAGGATTTGCCGGCCGGGGATTTGTAAAAAGCAACAATACCGTCTACATCTTCCTGTGTCAGGGATTTGCTATAAATTTCTATGAAAATGGGCTCGAGTTTGTCCCAGCTCATCTCTTGCTTGCGAACAGCAATGACTTTTTCCCTGAATTTATCCAGCGCTTTTTGACCTTGCTCATTGAGCGGTTTGTCTTTAGTGACTCTTTGCATCATGTTTTTCATCATGCCGTCCATCTGTCCTTCGACGGCAACCAGCATTTGCTGGGTATTTGTCGCTATCAACAATTCTTTCAAGGACGCTTCTGTTGGCTTTTCTGCATGGGCAGATCCACAAACCAGCAATGCCGATAACAATAATTTTGACCAGAGTTTCATGGAAATCTCTTTGTGATTGAACGAGTTACGAATTCTACGGTAGTTCTGGCAAATTGTTTTTTCGATTTTTTTTGCCTGTGGATACCCTTAAATTGAATAACTTTATATATACATGGTAATGATTGTTAACGCAGGCACCTGTCTGTGGATAAGTCGGTAAACATCCACAGAATCAAAAGTTTAAGCAAATGATAAGGCGGTGATAAACCTCTGTATATCCACAGGACAAAATCTGAACAGTAAACCTTGCAGTGAATAATTTATGGCTTACACACAATGCATACAGTGGATATCAGGTAAGTTATCCACAAAGTTTTTTTGTATTTTGTGGTTTTTCCGCTGAATTTCTTTCAAAAAGACCTGGCACGCAGCGTTAGCAAGAGAATTTTTATATTTTAGGAAGCGCAATTTGCAGTCAGGGACCTTTTTTGAGTCACAAATTCGCTTGCATGTCTTCAAAGCTTGTCGCTTTTGGTCATGTTGTTGGGTTGGTGGTAATTTTTTTCGATTGAGGCAAATCAAAAAGAAACTTTTTTTGCAAGTTGAGCAAAAAAATTGCAGAGGCTTATTTTTTTGTAGGGAATAGTTCAAATCACAAGTAATTTTTTTGACGGCGTGTTTTGGTTTAAGGAATAGAAATTTTTTTATCCAAAGAGCAAATGTTTTTTTTAAAAAAAGAAGAATCTCTTTCAGGGGCTGAAGGCCGTTCAATTAGATAACTTAGTTTATATATACATAGTAGTAGTAGTTAACGGCGCGATTTTTTGTGGATAAGTCTGTATTTGTTCACAGAATCAAAAGCTTAGTCCATGTATAGATGTTCTTATAAGTCTTGTATGAAAGAAGAACAGTTTTGGGATAAAAATCCGCATTGGATAAGTCAGGGTGGTTTTGCACAGTTCGTCCTGGGGATATGCATAGACTTGTCCACAGGGCTTTTATTGTGCGCTTACTATGTTTACTGTCTTTTTTTGCGTATTACCGGTCTTTTTGAACTTGCCAGCCTGCTATAAATGGTCTGCGCGTTTGAGGATAGCCGGGGCACAGTTTTGCAAAATGCTGGCAAACAGGCGGGTCGATTGGTGGCAGGATGTGGATAAGTGTTGGCTATAGACAGCTGTATATTCAAGATGGGGAAGGCCACCGCGTGCCCGTTTGAATTGGCTGGCACCAGAGCTATAGTGCAGTTTCAGTTGTTTTTCTTTAGCTTTATGCAATAACAAGGCCATCAGGCGGCGATATAAACCCAGTTCTTGTGGCAGGCTGGTGTCATATCCGATGAGTGGTGTGGTGATATAGCCGCTTTCCGGATGCGCATATAAGCCTATGACGCCGACCAGTTTGCCTTGCCAGCGCAGGGCAAACAGTTCAAGAAACTGGGTTTCCAGGCATAGTTCAAAAAATGCAGGACTGAAATCCGGGTTCAGGTAAGAGTGTTTGTCTATAAATAGTTGACGGAACAATTGCCGCAAAGCGGGTAAATCCTGGATCTGTATGGCTTCATGCGGCAGGATTTCTACCTCGGTATTGGCCAGTAGGCGGGCATCCTGTTTGACGTGGTTGTGTTTCCAGACTGATTTTTCTTGTGGATCACACAGGTAAACCATACGCGAAGGCAGCATTTGCCAGCCGCTGTGGATAAGTTGTTGCGCCAGTGCAGGGTGTAGTGCCGGGCAGATATTGCGCATCATCAGCGGACGTTGTGGATATTTTTGCAGCAGGCTGTCTGTCGCCTGTTGTACGGCAGATGCTGACCAGTCAGGATACAGGTTGGTGGATATCAGGTGATTACCACAGATGGCAGCCTGATCCAGTTTGCTGGCATTCAGTAATGCAGATACCGGGCCGAATAGAATGCAGGAAAGCAGTTGGCCCAGTGCAGCCAGGCCGGGGCTTAACTGGCGCAGCATTTCCTGCCGGGCATATCTTAGCCAGGTTGAACGTGGGCTGGCGACATAACTGTCTTGCCAGTTGCTATGGTCAAGCAGACTGACTGGCTGGCTGTGACCGGCAATCTCGATTGCATCTATTGCGCAATCGGTATTGCTGACCCAGTGCTTGCCGCCCCGGGAACGGGCCGTCAGCAGCCACAGGGCATCGGCCACCACATGCGGTGGTAGGGATGTGTTCAAGTCTGAAAATCAGTATTTGGTGTACAGGTGCATGCCGCCATAGATCGCAGACCGGTCTGTCTTGTACAGCTTGCGGTTATGTTCTGCGTCGGTATGCCAGGCGGCCAGGATGTCTGCCGGCAATTGTGCTTCCAATGGGGATTCGCTGCCGCCGGTACGGAATACGACTTTGGCACCCGGCGCTGCCGTGCGGGTGACTTCTTGCCACAGCTCTGTCAATTGTTGCTGATCCATCCAGTCTTGTGCATCGAGGAAGAGATAGGCATCCATCGAGGCGCGTGGCTGGCCGAGCAGGAAATCGGTCAGTGTCGTGTGGTGCGCATGCAGCCTGTCTATGTTCTGGCGCAGACTGTTGAAATGCTGTTGTTGCAAATACATGGGCAAAGCAGTTTGCTGCCGGGTGTCATAACGACGGGCGAAGGCTTGCTGGGCGAAACAGTTGTGGTCCAGCGGGAAATCACAGGCCAGATGGCGCATTCTTTCCTTGAACAGGACGTGCAGGCCTTCTTTTGCATCTTTTTTAAGTGCTTCAAACTGGGATGGCGGAATACCCAGGCTGTACAGCGCCAGCGGCTGGCTGGCAATCAGGCGGAATAAACGAGTTTCAAATATCGGTGCCACATATTGTTCAAACAGTTGCGCCTGTTCCTGCATGTTGCGGGCTTGCATGAGCTGGCTCATATCGCCACCCATCAGGCGTACAAAAAAATGGGCAAATCCGATGAAGTTGCCCAGCAGGCCATGTTGATAGGCTTCACTGGCGAAATAATGGTAACGCGCTTTGCCGGACAGGGAACGGCTTTCCCAGAAATTGCTGGCGTCGTCGGACAGGTGATTGCGGATATGTCGCTTATAGCGTTTCAGGTTATCGGCCTGGTTGGCATTGCCAAGATAGGCCAGTACTGCCTGGTAGTCGGGCAAATGCTTGATGGCCATTTGTTTCATGTTGAGCATGGCTAGGTGGGCAGCATTCAGGTCCACGGCATGCACGGCAGCCGGCTCGGCAGACAGATAGGCCAGGGCATTGCAACCGCCGGAAGAGATGGTCAGGATATTTGCACCAGGCTTGAGTTGCAGCGCATCCAGATCAGATTGCGGATCTTCCCAGATCTGGGCATACACCAGGCGGCTGAACCAGTGGGCGAACAGCTTGTCTGCCAGACCTTTGCGGCCGGACGTGGTGGAATTGAAAACGGCGCTGTCTATCAGGGCTTTGGTGGACATGCTGGTCTCCACTTATGGTTTAGATAAGGAAGACTGTAGGATGTGCAGGTGACAGGCTGGTGACAGGGAGATGAATTTTCAATGAAAAACAACTAACCATATAAGGATTTGTCAGTAAACCACTCCACAGATGTTGTGGTTTCAGTACAGTTGTTTTTACAGGCTATTTGACCTGTTTTTTTAACTGCCACGTTCTGTGGATAACCTGCGGCGGCGTGCCTTGATGAACATCAGTAACTGGTAAGCAAAGTACAGCGAAGCCAGTACCGGCATGGAGGCAACCAGTATCCACAGGCCACCCGCCAGCGGTACCGGCCCGGACCAGACCAGGATGGGGGCATCGGCTTTATTGCTTTTGGGGATGGCTTTCTGTTTGGGCGCGTCGATTTGCACACCGCTATTTTGCTTGGGCAAATCTTCCGGGGCAACCACAAAGACGGCTTGTGTGCCCTGACTAGCCTGGGCGGGAGGGGCAACTTTGCCGGTTTCAGCAGCAAAAACGGATACACCTGGCAATGCGGTCAGCAGTGGCAAGGCCAGGATCAGGGCAAACTTGAGTTTCATTAATGCAATCGGATTAAAGTATTCTTTACAGCCTGAGCTTGTCAGGTCGTCTTTTCAGCCAGTTTTTTTAAGTTAGCCAGACCGGCTTCAAAGTCGGGGCCCACCATTTTATCCATAAATGGGGCGAATAGCTTCATCATCAGGTTTCCTTCGCTGCTGCCATGCATATCCCAGGTGACTTTGGTACCGCCAGCTTGTACTTCCAGCACCATCGCACCGACCGAAGGTTTGCCCATGTCTTCGAAGTGCAGTTCATATTCGAGTTTCTGGTCGGTAAGAACCTGACTGAACTTCATGCCGCCATTGCCCTGGCTTTTGCTTTTCCAGTCCCAGGCAGCGCCGGGGCCGGATTCTGGTCCGGAATACTGCATTTCCATGGAAGGGTCACGCTGGTTCCATACGGACCAGTTTTTCCACGCCTTAGGTGCAGAAATCAAGGGAAAAATTTTGGCGGGTGGGGCCTGGATAACGATACTACGGCTGACGCTGTATTCATTCGGCAGGGAATAGGCAATACCCAGCAGGACGACGACAAGAGTGACAAGAATACCGGCTACCCATTTGATGATTTTCATTTTCTGCTCCTGTAAGGGGAAGGTAAAAATGCCTACGACCGTGATGGACGTAAATCTAAAGCAAATTCAGTCGCTTATCTATCACTTATCTATCATTATCCACCGCTTATCCACATATTATTCATGGCTTATTGATAGCTTTTTGATAGCTTACTCACAACTTGTCCACACACCTTACCAAGCTATTTATCAACGAATGCGGCCTACGGCAATTTCCCATTCCCGCATGAGGCTGGCTGCCTGATCCCTGCTCATGGTGGGGAAAAACTGTCTGTCCATTTGCCATAATGCAGCACATTCATCGGTACTTTGATAAATTCCTGTTCCCAGCCCGGCCAGGTAGGCCGCGCCAAGTGCCGTGGTTTCTGTCACTTTGGGGCGTATCACGGGTATGCCCAGCAAATTTGCCTGGAATTGCAGCAAGAGATTATTGGCTGCTGCACCACCGTCCACTCTTAGCTCACTGATGGGGGAAACGGCATCCCTGGTCATGGCTTGCAACAGGGCGGTGCTTTGGAAGGCAATCGATTCCAGGGCGGCGCGGGCAATGTGGCCAACGGTACTGCCGCGGCTAAGGCCCAGTATGGCACCCTTGGCGGACGGCACCCAGTAAGGCGCACCCAGGCCGGTGAAAGAGGGCACAAAGACCACGCCGCCAGAATCTGGCACGCTGGCTGCCAGTTCTTCGACATCGGTGGAATGCTGTATGGCTTTTAAACCATCGCGCAACCATTGCACGACGGCACCACCAATAAATACACTGCCCTCAAGGGCATACTGGGGTCGCGTATCGGTCTGGCAGGCGGCAGTGCTGATCAGGCCATTTTGCGATACCGGGCAATTGTCACCCGTATGCATGAGCATGAAGCAGCCGGTGCCATAGGTATTCTTTGCCATGCCAGGGGTAAAACAGGCCTGGCCAAATAATGCTGCCTGCTGGTCACCGGCAATACCGGCGATGGGAATGGCATCTCCCAGCAAGTTGGTTTCACCAAAGCGATGGCTGGACGGCAAGACTTGCGGCAGTAGCGATGGCGGGATGTCAAACCAGTCCAGCAGATCCTGATCCCATTCACCGCGATGGATGTTGTACAGCATGGTGCGTGAAGCATTGCTGACATCGGTGACATGCAGTTTGCTGGCGCTGAGTTGCCAGGCCAGCCAGCTATCAACGGTACCAAAGGCCAGTTCGCCAGCATCGGCACGGCGTCTGGCACCGGGAATCTGGTCCAGCAGCCATTTCAGTTTGGTGGCAGAAAAATAGGGGTCAAGTACCAGGCCAGTCCTGGCCTGTATCTGTTCAGCTTTGCCTTGTTGCCGCAGTTGTTCACAATAGGATTCGGTGCGGCGGTCTTGCCAGACGATGGCATTGGCTAAGGGCTGGCCGGTTTTCCTGTCCCACAGTATGGTGGTTTCGCGCTGGTTGGTAATACCCAGGGCAGCAATGTCACTGGCTTGCAGTCCGGCATTTTGCAATACCTGCGTGCAGGTGGCGAACTGGGTTTGCCAGATTTCGTTGGCGTCATGTTCTACCCAGCCCGGCTGCGGAAAAATCTGGCGGAATTCCTGCTGTGCCGAGGCGATCAACTGACCGCGTTCATTGAAAATGATACTGCGGGAACTGGAAGTGCCCTGGTCTAAAGCAAGCAGATAAGTCATGGAAGATCCTGATTTGTCCCTGTGCCTTCGCTAAGCGATGGTTTATATGTTTTTTTGCGGCTGGTCTTGTGATGCTTGCTACTTGCTGTAGTTTATCTACGCTGACATCTGCTTACAAATTCTTTACTTAGGAACACAGGCAAATATATTGGTATTTGTTATAGTTGAAATATTAATTAAAAGTCGGCATTTGTCGTATTTTTTGCATTTCTAAATCAATACGAGCTCATTCAGGAAAGGTCAGTTTGTGCCCGGTCTCATCAATTTTTCATTGTCTTTACTTATACTGATCCTGATCGCTTTTGGCACCATGCGCAAGAGCCGTCGCCTGATTATGATGGCGTTTTTTTGCATGGTGGTGATCACCTTGCTGGGCTGGTATCAGTATATTTTTCCAACCGGACTAAGTGCCCTGTTCATCACCGGAACCTTGGCTACCGTACTGGTCATCTGTAGCTTTTTCTATGCTGTGTATTCGAATGAAACGGTGTGGTTTGATGTTCAGGACAAGGCTCAGGATAAGTAGGGCAACACAACCCGGTGTTTCTTTGCCCTGACTTGCCTTATTTCACATCCAGCAATTCAATATCAAAAATCAGTTGCGCGTTTGGTGGTATCAGGCCATTGCCTGCCCCTTTGGCACCATAGGCCAGTTCGGGTGGAATGATCAGTGTGCGTTTGCCGCCGACCCGCATGCCAGCCACGCCTTGTTCCCAACCCTTGATCACACGGCCAGCACCGAGGACGAAGCTGAATGTTCCACGGCCTTTTGAACTGTCGAACAGCTTGCCACGTTCCTGCTTGGCGAATGGGTCATGCAGCCAGCCGGTGTAATGCACGACTACGTTGCGGCCAGCGATGGCTTCAAATCCCTTGCCGATTACCAGGTCAATCTTTTGTACGCTGGGCCCTTCTGTCGGTACTGGCACACTTGCTTCTGTTGCCTGGCTCTGGGCTGGCGTTTCCGGGGCAGGGTTTGCATACACGGGTAATGCCTGCAAAAGACTGGTTGCCAGGAGGCTGATGAGCAGACGAGACTTCATTCTTTTATCCTTATGGTTGCTGGAAGTAGGTGCAAGTGTGTGCAATAAGCAGGTGCAAGAAGTAGATGAAGCGGGCATCAGCCGTTTTTGTCTTTGGATGCCTGGATTTTTTTCTCAAACGCAATATCGAGCTTGCTGGCTTTTTTTGGGGCCTGCTTGTGCACATTATTGACGTAGGCAACAAATTCATCCATTTCCATGGGTTCGCCCAGCACTTGCGGTGCGGCATTTTCATCGTCAATGTTTGCCAGGGTCAGGTAAAACCGGCCATCGGCCATGCTGACCATGGAATAGGGGGCATTGTTGCTGCGTTCACGCAGGCGGTTGACAGCATAGCTGGCTTTGGTGGAGCGTGCCATTATTTCAATCCATATTTACGCATGATTTTTTCCATGGTGCCGTCATTGTCCAGTTCTTTGTTGAGCTTGTTGTATAACTCTATACGTTGTTTGTCCATACGGCTATTGCACAGCATGTTCAGTTCCATGGTTTTATATTTGACGGCACGCACAATATCATTTCCAAAGCCTTGCTGCTGGGCCAGAACCATGCCGTGCGATTCTGACACGATCCAGTAATTGAGCCTGTTGTTGACCAGTAGGCGCGGATTGTCTTCATCCTGGTTGGAAAATTCTATCTTGTAACCCTGCTCACTCAGCTGTATGCCGGTAGCGGCATTTTTGTAAGAGCCTATGGAATAAGGTTTGGCATCTTCGAGGGTTTTTAATACCCGGGTGTCGGTTTTGCGCGCATACAAGACCCAGGTATCATTAGTCAGCGGACCTACCCATTTATATAAATTTTCACGGTCGACAGTACGGCGAAAACCGAACAGACAGGTATTGTCTTCATTCAGGGTGGAATTGAGGCCACGGGCCAGCGAGGTACTGCTGATGGTGGAGGTATCACCTGCACGTTTCAGGATTTCCTGTATTTTTTCAGTCAATATGCCCTGGATTTCACCTGTTTTGGGATCTGTGTGAGTGAAGGGTGCATACTCCTGTATCAGCAGTTTGATGGTTTCTGCGTGGCTTAGCTGTGGGGTAAGCGTCAGGCAAAATACGAAGCAAGGTACGAACAATTTCACGACTTGGGTCCCGGTATATTTTTTTAGTGTTGGAAATATACCGCTGAATTTCACGATTTGGCAGTTATTTAGCAGCTATTTTCGCTACATGACGTGGCAATTCCCTACATCTGTCTCTTTATCAGGACTTGGGTGATATGGTCCGCACGAGCATTATTTCCAGATGGCATTCAATAAGGCAAAGCTGGCGGCAATCATGGCTTCGTGCTGACGTTTTTCCTGACAGATGAAACTGAGTTCAGTCGGTACGCTGACTGCATCAGCAATAACCAGGCCATGGGCATGGGCTTCGCGGATGGCGATGGAATCGCGTATCAGGCTGAGGCCGACGCCAGATTTGACCAGATCGAGCATGGATGGCTCCTGATCGACCAGGGCGACGATATTGGCGCTGACGCCGTGTTCATTGAAAATCTTGCTCAGCAGGCGGTGATGGGCCGATTCTGGCGGTGTCCATAGCCAGGGCAGGCGGGCAAGACTGGCCCAGCCCTGGCCTGCTACCCGGTTTTTCCAGCCGCTGGGGGCTACCACGCGGTAATTGAAAGTGGTCAGCGCCAGGCTGTGGCAGGGAGTTTTGCCATCGTCTGGCGGTTGCCCCAGATAAAAGCCGACATCCAGCGTGCCGGCACGGATTTGTTGCAGTACCGTACCCGACATGCCTTGCTGCAACTTTGTGGATAACTGTGGATAAGTCTCAACCAGGCGCTTCAAAAATACCCCCAGGCGGGTGAATTCGGGGTCGAGTATGGTGCCTATCGCCAGCTCGCCAGAAATGGTGTTGTGCAAGGCGTAGGCGGCCTGGCGAAACTCGCTCATGCCAGCCAGTACTTTCTCGGCATAAGGCAGCAGTTTTGCACCATCATTGCTGAGGCGCATGCCGCTGGCGCTGCGTGTGAATAACTGTAGTTGCAGGTAATCCTGCAAGGCTTTAATTTGCAGGCTGACTGCCGGTTGCGTCACATGTAACTGTTCCGCCGCCCGGGTCAGGTTGCCTTCTTTGGCCACAGCGACAAAAGCACGAAGTTGTGTCAAGTCCATTATTAGTGATCCTTATATTGCCATTGATAATAACTCATTGGATTTACGATGAAGAGTGAATTAATCTCATCGGCACCAAGACACAAACATCAATTTACCCCTAAGGTTTACTTATGACATCCACACTATCGCATTATATGAATGGGCAGGCTTATGCCTCCAGCAGCGGCCGCCAGCAGGATGTGTTTAATCCTGCCACGGGCGAGGTCACGGCCCGCGTTGCCCTGGCCAGTCTGGATGAAGTACATGCCGTTATCGCTGCCGCCAAGGCAGCCGCACCGGCCTGGGCAGAAACTGCACCACTGCGGCGTGCGCGTGTGATGTTCAAGTTCAAGGAATTGCTGGACCAGCATCACAAGGAAATGGCCACCCTGATCACCCGTGAACATGGCAAGGTCTTGTCGGATGCCATGGGTGAAGTCACACGCGGTATAGAAATCGTCGAATTTGCCTGCGGTATGCCGCAACTGCTGAAGTCGCAATTTTCTGACAATATCGGTGGCGGCATAGACAATTACAACTTGCGTCAGCCGCTGGGTGTGACGGCCGGTATCACACCTTTCAACTTCCCCTTCATGGTGCCGATGTGGATGGCACCGCTGGCGATTGCGACCGGCAATACCTTCATTTTGAAACCGTCCGAGCGCGATCCTTCCTGCTCTTTGCTGATTGCCGATCTGCTTAAAAAAGCCGGTTTGCCAGATGGTGTTTTCAATGTCGTGCAAGGCGATAAAGTGGCGGTTGACGCCTTGCTCCAGCATCCGGATGTGTCTGCGATTTCTTTCGTCGGTTCTACCCCGATTGCCGAATACATCTATAGCGAAGGCACCCGCATGGGCAAACGCGTGCAGGCTTTGGGCGGTGCAAAAAATCACCTGGTGGTGATGCCCGACGCCAATCTGGAACAGGCCGTGGATGCCCTGATGGGTGCTGCCTATGGTTCTGCCGGTGAACGCTGCATGGCGATCTCGGTCGCCGTTGCAGTGGGCAATGTCGCGGACAAACTGGTGGAAGCCCTGGTGCCACGCGTACAGGCCCTGAAGATCAAAAACGGCATGGAAGCCGATGCCGAAATGGGCCCGGTGGTGACCGCACAACACAAGGCGAAAATTGAATCTTATATCGCTGAAGGCATAGCCGAAGGCGCCCAGTTGCTGGTCGATGGACGTGAGCTGACAGTGCCTGGCCATGAAGGCGGTTTTTTCCTTGGCGGCTGTCTGTTTGATCATGTCAGAGAGGGCATGAAAATCCATCGTGAAGAAATTTTTGGCCCAGTGTTATGCGTAGTCCGCGTGCCTGATTTTGCGTCAGCGGTAGAACTGATCAACCGCCACGAATTTGGTAACGGCGTTTCCTTGTTCACCGCAGACGGCAACACTGCTCGCGAATTTTCCCGCCGCATCCAGGTTGGCATGGTAGGCATCAATGTACCAATTCCTGTGCCGATGGCCTGGCATTCTTTTGGCGGCTGGAAGCGCTCGCTGTTTGGTGATGTGCATGCGTATGGTGAAGAGGGGATACGGTTTTATACGCGTTATAAATCGATTATGCAGAGGTGGCCGGATAGCATAGGAAAAGGGGCGGAGTTTACGATGCCAGTGGCGAAGTAATGGCGTGCCTTGCACCTTCTCCTTCAAGGAGAAGGTGGGGATGAGGATGGGGTTCTGTCGATGAACGGCAATCATATTGTTGTCGCTGTAGGTTGGGCTACGCTTTATCAGCCCAACACTGGGCGCATCAAGCACGTATTCGTTAATTCATGTCGAACCCAAGACCTCTCACCACAGAGGAAGGAAAGACTTCTTGCAAGAAGCCTTCGTTACGCAGGCGTGTGGCATGCCAGACGAATTCCCTGCTACACCACGGAGACACAGAGGAAAAGCGGAGAAATGCCAGTAGATGAACGGTAATCATAATTTCGTCGCTCCAGCGAAGGCTGGAGCCCAGAGGCGTTTGTTGTATACTTGTGTCGCGTGTAAAACGATTGCCCTTCGTGGATGCAAGCCGGGACTCGGCCCGGCGGCCGAATTCCTTTCTTTGCTTCGCCAAAGAAAGGAATCAAAGAAAGGCGACCGCAGACTCGCCCTACGGGTGCTTACGCTGCGCTTCAGCATAATTTGTGCATCACAAAAAATGGGAAAGCTTCGAAACTCGCTACGCTCAAACACGAAGCTTTCTGATCCATTTTCTGTGACGCACAAATTACATCGTCCCAAGCGGATTAAAGTCAAAAATAACAGCAACATCAACGTCAATGCAGCCGGAATTTAAATTGAAATGAATACCGTTAATTAACCTTGGTTTTGGGGGTGTCGTTGTTTTTGACGTTGATGTTGTTTTTGACTTTTCTGCTGTTTTTGACCTTTGCAGTTCCGCTGTGGCGATGCCGTTTGTGCGGTACAGAAAATGGAAAAAGAAGGGCCGATGTTTGAGGTGTAGCTGGGGTTTCGAGGTGCCTGCACCTCGCCAGCGTAACGGCAATCGCTTGCAAGCGATTGTGCGCCCTGCAAGGGAAGCGAGTTGCGGACCTTCCCATTTTTTGTACCGCACAAACGGGGACCCCGAAGGGGCAGCGACGCCGCGGGCGCATTCTTTTGCTTACTTTTCTTTGCAAGAAAAGAAAAGTGAGTAGCTGTCGGGCTACCCCCGACCTGCAATCGTAATGCAGTGACAGAAGTGAATAAATGAGTTAGCGTACAAACACGAAAATCATACCGTAATGATGAAAGCTTGATTTAACTAGCGCAAACCTTTAAACCACTACTCTGACAACCAACCCGGAGCCCTCTCATGTCCCCCATGCAAACCCTCTGCCCCCACCCCATCATCCAGGCCCCCATGGCTGGTGGTGCCACCACGCCCGAGCTGGTGGCGGCAGTGTCGAATGCAGGCGGCCTGGGCTCTCTCGCTGCCCCCTTGCTGACTCCACTGGCCATCATAGAGCAGGCAGAACACATCAGAAGACTGACGGACAAACCCTTCGCCATCAACCTGTTTGTACAAACCCGGCCACAAATCGATTTTGCGGCATTGGAAGCGGCCAAGCTGTTGTTGCAGCCGGTTTGTCAGGAACTGGGCTGGGATAGCCTGCCGACGCCGACACGCTGGTGCGAAGATTTTGAAGCTCAGCTTGATGCCCTTATCACGGCGCGGCCAGCGGTGGCCAGTTTTACCTTTGATGTATTGCACGGCAGCCAGCTGCAACGCCTGCATGATGCGGGCATTCTGGTGGTCGGTACGGCCACCAATGTGCAGGAAGCCATCGTCTGGCAAGCCATGGGGGCGGATGCGGTGTGCCTGCAAGGGGTGGAAGCGGGAGGCCACAGGGGGACCTTCATCGGCGCACAAAAGGATTCGACCCTGGGCCTGTTTGCCTTGCTGGAAGCCTGTAAAGCGCATATCGAGGTGCCATTGATAGCGGCTGGCGGCATCATGGATGGCAGGCAGATCAAACAGGCGTTGCAGGCGGGGGCGCAATGGGTGCAGATGGGCACGGCATTCCTGACGACGAAGGAATCGGCCATCCACCCGGCCTATAAACAGCGCCTGCTGGAAAGCAGCAGCGATACCACGCGTCAGACCCGTGCTTTTTCCGGACGTATTGCGCGTGGTCTGGACAATCATTACATGCAGACCATGGCAGCCCTGGCCGATAAGGTACCTGCTTACCCGATACAGAATGCACTGACTGGCGCCATACGGGCAGCAGCGGCAAAAGCAGGCAATACCGGCCTGATGTCGATGTGGGCCGGGCAGGGCGTGGCCGCAGCAAGGGATTTGACGGTCAGTGAGCTGATGGTCGCACTCGTCGCAGAAATGCAGGACTCATGAATAACAAGGAAAACGGTATGGAAGCAGCAGGACAATATGATTACATCGTTATCGGTGCCGGTACGGCAGGCTGCGTGCTGGCAAACCGCCTGAGCAAGAATCCGGACAACCGGGTCTTGCTGATCGAGGCCGGTGGCAAGGATGACTATGTGTGGATACATATCCCGGTTGGTTATCTGTACTGCATCAATAATCCCCGTACCGACTGGATGTTACGTACCGAGGCAGAAGCGGGCCTGAATGGCCGCAGCCTGATCTATCCGCGTGGCAAGGTATTGGGTGGCAGTTCATCCATCAATGGCATGATCTATATGCGTGGGCAAGAGAGGGATTACCAGCAATGGGCAGACCTGACAGGTGATGACAGCTGGCGCTGGGAACATGTCTTGCCGCTGTTTAAACTGAGTGAAGACCACTACAGCGGTAATACGGAATTCCATGGCAGCGGCGGTGAGTGGAGGGTGGAAAAACAAAGGCTGTCATGGGAAATCCTGGATGCCTTCCGCGAGGCAGCGGCCGAAGTTGGCATACCCAAAAGCGATGACTTCAACCGTGGCAATAATGAAGGTTGTGGTTATTTCGATGTGAACCAGAAACGTGGTGTGCGCTGGAATGCATCCAAGGCATTTCTGAAACCGGCAGCAAACAGACCTAACCTGACCATCATGACCGGTTGCCAGGTGCAAAAGCTGTGCATCAAGGATACGGAACAGGGCAAGCGTTGTACGGGAGTTGAATTTATCGGCGGTGGCCGTAGCTGGTTTGCTGAATCCGTGAAAGAAACGGTGTTGGCGGCGGGGGCCATCGGTTCACCACAGATTCTGCAATTGTCAGGCATAGGTGATGGGGCACATTTACAACAGGCTGGTGTTGCTGTTGTGCATGATTTGCCGGGTGTGGGTGCTAATCTGCAAGATCATTTGCAGATTCGTTCTGCTTTTAAAATCAGCGGTGCCAAAACCCTTAACAAGATGGCCAACAGCTTGCTGGGCAAGGCGCGCATAGGCCTGGAATATGCACTGTTCCAGAGCGGCCCGATGTCGATGGCACCGTCGCAACTGGGTGCGTTTACCCGTTCGGATGCCAGCCAGGCGACCCCCAACCTGCAATACCATGTACAGCCTTTGTCACTGGAAAAATTTGGTGATCCCCTGCATGATTTTCCGGCGTTTACCGCCAGTGTCTGCAATCTGCGCCCTACTTCCCGTGGCCATGTGCGCATCGCCAGCAATGATGCTTCTGCGGCACCGAAAATCGTGCCGAATTACCTGACGACACCGGAAGACCGCAAGATAGCTGCGGATTCCCTGACGCTGACGCGCAAGATCATTGCTGCACCGTCCCTGCAAAAATACAAACCTGAAGAAATGAAGCCAGGCGTGCAGTTCCAGACGGAAGAAGAACTGGCCAGGGCTGCGGGTGACATAGGGACGACGATTTTCCATCCGGTCGGTACTTGCAAAATGGGCCGTGTAGACGATACTGGGGCAGTAGTCGACAGCGCCTTGCGGGTGATCGGCATTGCCGGCCTGCGCGTGGCAGATGCTTCCATCATGCCGACTATAACCTCAGGTAATACCAACTCACCGACTGTGATGATTGCGGAGAAGGCAGCGAGGAGTATATTGGGCGCCTGAACGGTAAAAAAACTTGTAAAACAGTGGAGAGTTTTTCTGCGTGAAACTACTTATAGTAGTTATACCGTATTGTTTAGAAATTGATTTGCTGGTTACTATGAAAAGCTAACATAAAAACTTCCACTTAAATAAAGGAAGTGTTGTCGCATTGGACGTAGTGGATTACACACCATAAGCCAGACAATAAGGAGAAGAGATGACCGACGTCATCCTGGAGACAAAGCGCCTGACCAAAGAGTTCAAGGGCTTTACAGCTGTAAGCGAAGTGAATTTGCAGGTGCAGCGTGGGCATATCCACGCCCTGATCGGCCCTAACGGTGCCGGTAAGACTACCTGTTTCAATTTGCTGACCAAATTTCTTGTCCCGACTTCGGGACAAATCCTGTTCAATGGCCGCGATATCACCTCGGCCAAACCGGCCCAGATTGCGCGGCAGGGCATCATACGTTCATTCCAGATTTCAGCTGTGTTCCCGCACCTGACGGTGATGGAAAACGTACGCATAGGCCTGCAAAGAAAACTGGGTACATCCTTTCATTTCTGGAAAAGCGAACAATCGCTGAACCAGCTCAATGCCCGTGCCATGGAATTGCTGGCCGAGGTCGACCTGACTTCGTTTGCTGATACGGTGACCGTGGATTTGCCATATGGCCGCAAGCGCGCCTTGGAAATCGCCACCACGCTGGCCATGGAACCCGAAATGATGTTGCTGGATGAACCTACGCAAGGCATGGGCCATGAAGATGTGCACAGAGTGACCGAACTCATCAAGAAGGTGTCGGCGGGCCGCACCATACTCATGGTGGAACACAATATGAATGTGGTGTCGGGTATTTGCGACAAGATTTCTGTCTTGCAACGCGGTGCCATGCTGGCCGAAGGTACTTATACAGAAGTATCGACCAATCCCAAAGTCATGGAAGCCTATATGGGCAGTACCAGCGGCGAACTGGAAGGAGCGCACGCATGAGGGCTGCAAATGTTGCTGCACTGGAAATTACCGGCCTGCAAGCCTGGTATGGCGAATCCCATATCCTGCATGACGTGAACCTGAAGGTGAACCAGGGCGAAGTCGTGACCATACTCGGTCGCAACGGCGCTGGCCGCACCACCACCATGCGTGCCATCGTCGGCCTGACGGGCGCACGCAAGGGGTCGATCAAGATCAACGGGCAAGAAGCCATCCACCTGCCTACCCACAAAGTGGCACATCTGGGCGTTGGTTATTGCCCGGAAGAACGGGGGATATTTTCATCCTTGTCCACAGAAGAAAACCTGATGCTGCCGCCGTCTGTGTCGAAAGATAACAAGGGCATGTCGGTTGCCGAGATTTACGAGATGTTTCCGAATCTGGCGGAGCGTAAAAACAGCCAGGGCACGCGCCTGTCTGGTGGCGAACAGCAGATGCTGGCGGTAGCGCGCATCTTGCGCACGGGCGCCCGCCTGTTGCTGCTGGATGAAATTTCTGAAGGTCTGGCACCGGTCATCGTGCAGGCTTTGGCACGCATGATCACAACCCTGAAAGCCAAGGGTTACACCATCGTCATGGTGGAACAGAATTTCCGCTTTGCTGCTCCGCTGGCGGACAGGTTTTACGTCATGGAGCATGGTCAGATCGTGGAGAATTTTGCGGCTGCCCAATTGCAGGAAAAAATGCCGGTCTTGAATGAGTTGTTGGGTGTGTAGGTATGCCTGGTTTTGGTCTGTAAAGTGACTGCCTCGCTGTCTTGGTGACGCAGGGTTGAATAAAAATATGATTGGAGAAGACGCATGAAAGCAACATTCACAAAATTAAAAGTAGCAAGTCTCGCTGTTTCTGCTGCACTGGCTGGCTTTGCGCTGAATGCAAATGCGCAGGTTTCTGGTGATGTGGTCAAAATCGGTTTCATTACCGATATTTCCGGCCTGTATTCTGATATCGACGGCAAAGGCGGTGCTGAAGCCATACGTATGGCGATTGCCGATTTTGGCGGTACAGTACTGGGCAAAAAAATTGAACTGGTCACTGCGGATCATCAAAACAAGGCAGATATCGCTTCTGCCAAAGCGCAGGAATGGTTTGACCGTGACGGCGTTGACATGCTGATAGGCGGTACCAATTCAGGCACATCGTTGTCCATGGCAAAAGTCGCATTGGAAAAGAAACGTGTGTTCATTTCTATCGGTGCAGGCTCGGCCCGCCTGACCAATGAAGAATGCACCACACATACAGTTCACTATGCGTATGACACGGTGGCACTGGCCAAGGGCACAGGTTCTGCAGTCGTCAAACAGGGTGGCAAGAGCTGGTATTTCCTGACCGCCGATTATGCGTTTGGTGCGTCGCTGGAAAGTGATACCGCCAATGTGGTGAAAGCCAGTGGCGGTACTGTGGCCGGTTCGGTCAAACATCCTTTGTCGGCTTCCGATTTTTCTTCTTTCCTGTTGCAGGCGCAGGCATCCAAGGCACAGATTCTTGGCCTGGCCAATGCCGGTGGTGACACGATTAATGCAGTCAAGGCAGCGAATGAATTCGGCGTCACCAAGACCATGAAGCTGGCTGGCTTGCTGATGTTTATCAATGACATCCATTCGCTGGGTTTGAATGCCACCCAGGGCATGTACCTGACCGATAGCTGGTACTGGAACCAGAACGAAGAAGCACGCAAATGGTCACGCCGCTATTTCGAAAAAATGAAGAAAATGCCTTCCAGCCTGCAGGCTGCAGATTATTCCGCCACGCTGACTTACCTGAATGCAGTCAAGGCTGCCGGTACCGACGATACCAACAAGGTCCTGGCGCAATTGAAGAGCATGAAGATCAATGACATGTATGCCAAAAATGGCTACATCCGCGGCGACGGCAGCATGATTCATGACATGTATCTGATGCAGGTGAAATCGAATGCCGAATCCAAGGAACCATGGGATTACTACAAGGTAGCGCAGACTATTCCGGGTGAACAGGCATTCACCACTAAATCAGAATCCAAATGCGTCCTCTGGAAATAATTGAAATCCAATTCTCGGGCGCATAGCGGCGTTGCAAAGCCTCGCAATACTTATGTATTGCTATGTTTTGCGCCTTGCTCTGCATCCCGGTAATTGAATTTTAAAATTGCCGTTGTTTTACTTACGTGAAGCATCCTTTTTAAAGGATGCTTTGACTTTGTAGAAAGTAAAGTTCTCTTAGTCAGATGGACAGGAAGAATGAACAGAGTTTGCCAATAAGATTTGCTCTTCTCTTTGACTTTCTCTGTGTCTCCGTGTCTCTGTGTTGAGAGGTCTTTCCCCTTTTCACCCACCCGTGCATCATCGGGTCATTTTATTTAGAGTGCCATGGAAATATTTGGTATTCCGCTACAGGCGATGCTAAGCCAGCTGTTGCTGGGCTTGGTCAACGGCTCGTTTTACGCGATGCTGTCTCTTGGGCTGGCCGTGATTTTCGGCTTGCTGAATGTGATTAACTTTGCCCATGGTGCGCTATACATGATGGGGGCCTTCCTTGCGTGGATGGGCATGAATTATTTTGGCATCAATTACTGGGTGATGCTGATTGCTGCACCTTTGCTGGTTGGGCTGTTAGGCATCGTCATAGAAAAAACCATGCTGCGCTGGCTGTACAAGCTTGATCACCTGTATGGCTTGTTGCTGACTTTCGGTATTACTCTGCTGCTGGAAGGTTTGTTCCGCTCGGTGTATGGCGTATCAGGCCAGCAGTATTCGGTACCTGAAGCACTGACTGGGGCGACCAATCTGGGTTTCATGATCTTGCCGAATTACCGCGCCTGGGTGGTGGTGGCTTCGCTGGTGGTGTGCTTTGCGACCTGGTTTGTGATTGAAAAAACCAAGCTGGGTGCCTACCTGCGTGCCGGTACTGAAAATCCAAAACTGGTGGAGGCCTTTGGTGTCAACGTGCCGCTGATGGTCACCCTGACCTACGGTTTCGGCGTGGCACTGGCGGCCTTTGCCGGCGTGCTGGCAGCACCGGTGATACAAGTGTCGCCGCTGATGGGTTCCAACCTCATTATTACCGTCTTTGCGGTGGTGGTGATCGGCGGCATGGGTTCGATACTGGGTTCGATACTGACCGGCCTTGGCCTGGGCATTATCGAAGGACTGACACGGGTGTTTTATCCCGAACTGTCGGCCACCGTGGTATTTATCGTCATGACTATCGTGCTCATGATCCGCCCTGCCGGCCTGTTCGGTAAAGAAAAATAAGGGAGCACCCATGATGAATAAAAAGATCGGTTACGGTATCGCGTTTGCGTTGTTGCTGGCAGCACCGTTTGTGGTGTATCCCGTGTTCCTGATGAAGTTATTGTGCTTCGCCCTGTTTGCCTGTGCCTTCAATTTGCTTATCGGGTTTACCGGTTTGCTGTCGTTTGGTCATGCAGCGTTTTTCGGTGGTGCCGGTTATATTACCGGCTGGGCATTGCGTGACGCTGGCTTGCCGACCGAGTTGGGCATTCTGTTGGGAGTAGGGGCCGCGGCATTGATCGGTTTGTTGATGGGTATGCTGGCGATACGGCGCCAGGGTATTTACTTCACCATGATCACGCTGGCGCTGGCGCAGATGCTGTATTTTGTGTTTTTACAGGCCAAGTTTACCGGCGGCGAAGATGGCTTGCAGGGCATACCGCGTGGCAAGCTGCTGGGCATGATTGATCTGAGCGTGGACCTGAATCTGTATTACCTGGTGCTGGCCATTGCCGTTGGCGGTTTCGTCATCATCATGCGCACGGTGCAGTCACCGTTTGGCCAGGTATTGAAGGCGGTGAAGGAAAATGAACCACGTGCCATCTCGCTCGGTTATGACGTCGATAAATACAAATTGCTGGCCTTTGTCCTGTCTGCTGCACTGGCCGGTTTGGCAGGTGCCACCAAAACGCTGATATTCAGCTCAGAGACGCTGACGGATGCACACTGGTCCATGTCAGGCCTGGTGGTCCTGATGACCCTGGTGGGCGGTCTGGGCACGCTGGTGGGCCCTATTGTTGGTGCCGTCATCATCATCGCCCTGGAAAACAAGCTGGGCGAACTGGGCAACCTGCTGGCAGATGTGACGACGGTGGAATGGTTCCGCAGTATCGGTGATTCTGTCACCATCGTCACCGGCCTGATTTTCATCGTCTGCGTACTGGCTTTCCGGCGCGGTATTGTGGGGGAATTTATTGCTTTTGTTGGACGAACTGGGAAAATAAAAGTTGGTTGAAGTTTTGAGTCGCTAAAGCCTAAATTTTAGCCGTAAATATAGTAATCTCAAGTGTTGAAAGCGTAATCAGTATTAATAGTTGTATTGTTTAACGTACTTCTTGTGAGGGCGATTATGGCTAGAGAATCTGTAATTTATCAGATATTCCTTGCATCTCCATCGGACGTCGCTGAAGAGAGAGCGATATTGGAAACTGTAGTTACACAATTGAATCAAATATGGAGTTCCACGCTTGGAATAAGTTTTGAAGTTTTGAAATGGGAAACAAATGTTCGCCCCATCTTTTCAGACGATCCACAGCACGCTATCAACGAACAAATCGCTCTTGAATATGATGTATTCATTGGTATTTTTTGGGGGCGTATAGGCACGCCAACCCCGCGTGCGGAATCTGGCTCGATAGAAGAATTTAATAGAGCATATTCGCGCTTTAAAAGTACCGAAAATACACCACAAATAATGATTTATTTTAAGGACGCTCCAATAGCGCCATCAAGAATCGATGTAGATCAATTAAAAGAGGTGAAAAGGTTTAGGGAGTCACTCCCGAGTAAAGGTGGTCTTTACTCAGTTTTTGAAGATTTGAGTGGATTTGAATCATCTCTACGTGCGCATCTCTCCATGGTTGCACAAAATCTTTCCACAAAGTCTCGCCGATCTCACGTGGAGGTGATGTCTCAAACAGATGGTGCGCAAATTGCACATAACTATTCAGAAGAAGATGACTACGGGTATATTGATTACATTGAAATTTATGAATCTAGACTCGCTGACATGATAGCTGCGTTAACAGTCGTGAACGAGGCGACTGTTAGAATAGGCGAGCAACTGACTCAACGAGCACAAGAATTTAATATTCGTGATCAAACTGATTCGAAAGATGTTCGGCGACATATAAAGCGAGCTGCGGACGACATAACAATCTATGCGGAAATTGTGAGTACTCAAAATTTACTTATATCTGCTTCAAGAAAAGAGGCATTCGCAGCGTTGAGTAACGCATTGGCGCTTCAAAGCAATTTTTCAACAAAAGATGAAGAGATTCATGGCCTTAAAGGAACATTAGTCTCGCTAATTGAAAGTACATTCACTGCTAAGGAAGGTATCACCAGTCTGCGAACTGCGGCAGATAGTCTTCCTAGAATTAGCAAAGAGCTCAATAAAGCGAAGCGTATTGTAGTTACTGAATTAGATTTATTTATTGCAGAGATTGATAACGTAAGATCTACTGTAAACAATATTCTTGAGTCAATTGATCGAATTGAATAATGTGCCTTTTATTGTGTTTGATTTATCTAAGGTGAAATTTTTAATAAGTAATTGTTTTTTAAATTTATTGAAAAACTGAAATTGTTTGAAAGCTTTGAATAGTTTGTTTCATGAAAAGTCCTGTATCTGATTGAACTGCAGGGCTTTTGCATTTTTGCCGCGCGTTTGTTTTGTGCCAGAATATGGCATCCCATCATTTCAATATTTCGACTATGAACCAAGCCACCTGGTCTGCTGTTGACAATTATTTCTGCGACTCCCTGATCCCCACCGACACTACGCTGACGCAGGCGCTGCTGGACAGTGATGCTGCCGGTCTGCCGCAACATCATGTGGCACCCAATCAGGGTAAGTTCTTGCACCTGCTGGTAAAGATGCAGGGGGCACGCAAGATCCTCGAATTTGGTACCCTGGGCGGCTACAGTACCATCTGGCTGGCGCGTGCCCTGCCTGAAGGCGGACGTGTCATCACGCTGGAAGCCAACCCGCAGGCAGCCGCAATTGCTGCGGCAAACATCGCCAGGGCAGGGGTGTCGCATCTGGTCGATATCCGTATCGGCAAGGCACTTGATACCTTGCCCTTGCTGGAACAGGAAGGACTTGGCCCTTTCGATTTTATTTTTATCGATGCCGACAAACCGAATAATCCGCATTACCTGGAATGGTCGCTGAAACTGTCACGTCCCGGCACCGTCATCATCGGTGACAACGTGGTACGCAATGGCGCGGTGGCTGATGCCGATAGTCAGGATGCCAATGTGCAGGGCGTGCGCCGCTTCTTTGAACTGATGGCCGCCAACCCGCGTTTGTCGGCAACCGCCATACAGACCGTAGGCAGCAAAGGCTTTGATGGTTTTTCCATGGCGATTGTGAATGCCTGATTGAGAAATTGAAACCGTAGCGAAATCGTCGGCAGATAAATACTGATCCCAGTTTTTGGGACAGACTTTCTTTTTCAATTTTGGGTGTAATGCCTGGAGCGATTGTGCATCGGTCATTTACATGGCAATCTTTGTTGTAACCGTAAGCGCCTTCCCCTTCAAGGGGAAGGTTGGGATGGGGATGGGTTCCCCGCGTAAAGTCATTTGTCGTTAATTGACCGAAACCCATCTCCACCCTATCCCTCCCCTTGAAAGGGAGGGGATCTAAAAGTCATTCTGTTTTGAGCAAATTATTCTGGGCCGCTATGCGTGGCATCTGGCCTATGCATATTCTGACTTACAAAGCCGCGGCGTAAATCGCCCGCGCATCTTCCTTCGTCACTTCACGTGGATTATTCCCCAGCAGGCGCGTTTGCAGCATGGCGTCGCTGGCGAGCTGGTCCAGGTCTTTCTCAGTGATGCCTACCTGGCTCAGGCGGGTTTCTATGCCTACTCTTACTGCCAGGTCTTCCATGGCCTTGATCATGGCGTGGCAACGCTGTTCTGCTGTACCTGTGGCTTCTGGTGCGATGATGGCGGCCAGTTCTGCATACAGTTCAGCCGCATGGCTGGCATTGAAGCGCAGCACGTGCGGCAAGACCAGGGAATTGGATAAGCCATGTGGTACATGGAAGATACCGCCTACCGGATAGGCCAGTGCGTGCACTGCTGCGCAGGGGGCATTGGCAAAGGATTGCCCGGCCAGCATGGCACCCAGCAACATGGCCTGGCGTGCTGCCAGGTTGCTGCCGTTGGTGCAGGCTTCATCGATGTTGTTCCACAGCAATTTCAAAGCCTGCACTGCCAGCATGTCCGACAGCGGATTCTTTTTATGCTTGGTCGTATAGGCTTCTATCGCATGCACCATGGCATCGATGCCTGTAGCAGCAGTGACCTTGGGCGGCAAGCCGGTAGTCAGTTGCGCATCGAGGATGGCGATGTCGGCATACAGTTGTGGCGCGACTACACCCATTTTGGTGGTGGCACCGGTGGTGACGATGGAGATAGGTGTCACTTCAGAACCGGTACCAGCCGTGGTCGGGATTTGTATCAGTGGCAGGCGTTTGCCTTTGACATTGCCTATGCCATACATGGTGGACAGGCTCTGGTCGCTGCCCGCCAGGATGGCAATGAGTTTGGCCACGTCCATGGAACTGCCGCCACCCAGGCCGACGACCAGTTCTACCTGCAAGTCACGGGCATTGTCTACGGCCTGCAAGACCACTGCTTCTGGCGGATCGGCAATCACGTCGGAGAAAATGCTGACTTTGAGTTGTTCCGTTTCCAGGCTATCGATGACAGGCTGGACCAGGCCTGTACGCAGGAACCCGGCATCGGTCACCAGCAGTACGTGGCTAATCGCTGGAAATTCCTGGCGTATGATTTTGCCCAGGCGCGCTGCTGCACCGGTTTGGCTGATCAGGCTGGGGACGGTTCTGAATTCAAAGTCATTCATCTTTATCTCATTTTCATTAAGACCGTAAACACGTTCTTAGCTCGTTATTGGGATATCTACCTTAGCACAAGCCGGCATTCTCTATTTATCCAGCAATTTCAACTCGCGCATCCAGTCGGCGTACAGGCTGGTCCAGTTGCGTACGCTGCCGCTGGTGGGTGTCATGCCAAAGCCATGGTCGCCGCGGCGGAAGGCGTGCAGCTCAGCCGGGGCACCGGCTTCCAGCAATTGCTGATAGATTTTGGCGGCAACCACCGGCACTGCCTTGGGGTCATCTGAGGCGTGGACAATAAATACGGGAGGTGTGTTCTTGCTCATCTTTGGTATTTTATTGCCAGGCAGGCCGGTGTAGACCAGGGCGATGAAGTCGGCCCGGTTGCTTATCTGCTCTACTGTGTCGGTGGCACTGCTATCACCGTCATTCTGGTCCGTCAATAATTGCAGGGCCATGATGCCGCCGGCAGAAAAGCCGAGTACGCCTATCTTCTTGCTGTCGATTTTCCAATCACTGGCATGCTGGCGCAGTACACGCATGGCGCGGCTGGTGTCCGCTGTCAGCGGTAGGATGGATTTCCAGTTGCGGTCACCGTCTGGTGCCAGCGTGCGGTATTTCAGTACTGCTGCGGTAATGCCTTGGGCATTCAACCAGTGCGCGGCTTCTATGCCTTCCTTGTCTATGCAGACATAACGAAAGCCGCCACCGGGTATCACCAGTACGGCGGTACCTGTTGCCTTGTCGGCAGGGGCAGGGTAGATCGTCAAAGTCGGTTTGCTGACGTAGCTGATGTATCTGTCCAGGCGACCGGTTTCATGTCTGTCTTCTGCTGTCTCGGCATGTTCATGTTGCAGACCAGGCGCGCCGTTTTGCCACAGGGGGATTTCAATTTCGGCTTGCGCTGAACAGGTGCTGCTAAGGAAGATCAGGCTGGCAAAGAGGGACGACAGGCAAATTTTCATTGTTAATTCCTAAGGATGGGAATGCAGTGTAAATCGACAGGTGCTGGCGGACGAGGATGGATGTCATCAGCCGGATTTGCATGTTGTCTGATTTGTAGCTGCTAGTCAAACAGGCAGCATGGCTTTACAACTGTTATGGCATAGGCTGTACCTTGTTGACGACAGCAGGCTTCTGTATAAAGGTCTGTGCTGCATTTTGCTCGTATTGTCTTGCCGGGCTGCAATAGCGCAATCTCTAAAACAAATCAAATAAAACTCAATATGGATATTTTTCTGTTAGCACTGGCGGCTTTTTTTGCCGGTTTTGTGGATTCTATCGTTGGTGGTGGTGGGCTGATACAAGTACCGGCCTTGTTCTCTTTCATGCCGGGAACCGTACCTGCGACGCTGTTGGGTACCAATAAAATGGCCGGTATCTGGGGGACGACGGTAGCGGCAGCGCGGTATATGAGGACAGTCAGCCTGCGCTGGAACATGGTTGCTCCGGCTGCCTTGATGGCGTTCATGTTTTCTTTTGCCGGGGCTTTCCTGGTCACACATATACCGCCTACCTATTTGCGCAAGGCTTTGCCTTTGATCTTGCTGGGCGTCGCCATCTATACCTTCAAGAAAAAAGAGTTTGGCGCGGACAATACACCTGTGTTTGCTGGCAGCAAAGAGACATATATGGCCATGCTGGTTGGCGCGGGGATAGGTTTTTACGATGGCTTCTTTGGCCCGGGCACGGGTAGCTTTTTCATGTTTTTGTTTGTGCGCTTCTTTGGCTACGACTTCCTGCGGGCTTCTGCTGTTGCCAAGGTATTGAATGTTGCCTGCAATACGGCGGCCCTGATCTGGTTCGGATATAGCGGTCACGTACTGTGGATGCTGGGTTTGACGATGGCAGTATGTGGCGTCGGCGGTTCTATTTTAGGTAGTCATTTGGCAATAAAACATGGTACTTCATTTGTACGCAAGATGTTCCTTGGCGTGGTTGTGGCCTTGATCTGCAAGACTACCTATGATGCCTTCTTCAAATGAACTGTTTCACGTGAAACAATCCGACGGTTAAAAATGGGGCTTCGGCCCCATTTTTTATGTCTTGATGCCAGTGTTTCACGTGAAACATAGGTCTAAATGAAAAGAGAATCTTTAGTTGGCTAAAGTTTGTTCGCAAAACAAACTATAATCGTGCCTCCCAGATCCAAGTTTCTCAGAAATCCATCATGTTTTATCCTAAAGAATTCGATGTTATCGTCGTCGGCGGCGGTCACGCCGGTACCGAAGCCGCCCTGGCTGCCGCCCGTATGGGGCAGACTACCCTATTGTTGACCCATAATATTGAGACTCTTGGTCAGATGTCCTGCAATCCATCCATAGGTGGAATAGGCAAGGGGCACCTGGTCAAAGAGGTTGATGCCATGGGTGGTGCCATGGCGATTGCCACGGATGAGGCAGGCATACAGTTTCGCATCCTGAATTCATCCAAGGGGCCTGCCGTGCGCGCTACCCGCGCCCAGGCGGACCGTATCCTGTACAAGCAAGCCATACGCAGTCGCCTGGAAAATCAGCCTAATCTGTGGCTGTTCCAGCAGGCGGTCGATGATTTACTGGTTGAAGGCAATCGTGTCGTCGGTGCCGTGACCCAGGTTGGCATCAAGTTTCGTGCCCGTGCTGTCGTGCTTACGGCAGGTACTTTCCTGGATGGGAAGATCCACGTGGGCTTGAATAATTACTCGGCAGGTCGTGCCGGTGATCCACCAGCCATATCCCTGTCTGCCCGTTTGAAAGAATTGGCGCTGCCACAAGGGCGATTGAAGACAGGTACGCCACCCCGTATTGATGGCCGCAGCATCGATTTTTCGCAGATGCAAGAGCAGCCGGGTGATCTGGACCCGGTGCCAGTGTTCTCATA
The DNA here is from genome assembly GCF_049340205.1 of Undibacterium sp. Ji49W. Lineage (NCBI taxonomy): Bacteria > Pseudomonadati > Pseudomonadota > Betaproteobacteria > Burkholderiales > Oxalobacteraceae > Undibacterium > Undibacterium sp. Ji49W. The sequence goes on from NZ_JBMPOW010000005.1 coordinate 47,299, forward strand.
CATGGGCAATACCAGCATGCATCCAAGGCAGTTGCCATGCTGGATTACCCATACCAATGAAAAAACCCACGATATTATTCGTGCTGGTCTGGACCGTAGCCCCATGTACACCGGGGTTATTGAAGGGGTAGGGCCACGCTATTGTCCATCGATAGAAGACAAGATACACCGTTTCGCCAGCAAGGAATCGCACCAGATTTTCCTGGAGCCTGAAGGCCTGACGACGAATGAGTTTTACCCCAATGGTATATCTACCAGCCTGCCTTTTGATGTGCAGCTGGACCTGGTACGCTCCATGCGCGGTATGGAAAACGCTTACATCCTGCGCCCTGGCTATGCGATTGAATATGATTACTTTGACCCGCGCGGTTTGAAATCCTCACTGGAAACCCGTCAGATCGAGGGCCTGTTCTTTGCCGGACAGATCAATGGTACGACTGGTTACGAAGAAGCGGCGGCACAGGGTATGTTGGCTGGCCTGAATGCCGCACTGAAAACTCAGGGCAAGGAAGCCTGGGTACCGCGCCGAGATGAAGCATATCTGGGCGTGCTGGTGGATGACCTCATTACCAAGGGAGTACAAGAACCCTATCGCATGTTCACCAGCCGTGCTGAATTCCGCCTTAGTCTGCGTGAAGATAATGCCGATATGCGCCTGACCGAGATAGGTCGCAAGCTGGGCTGTGTCAGCGATGCGCAGTGGCAGCAGTTTGAAGAAAAGCGTGAAAGTGTTTCACGTGAAATGGAAAGGCTACGCTCGACCTGGGTCAATCCACGCATCCTCGCAGATGTTGAAGCCGAGCGTGTCGTTGGCAAGGCTTTGGAGCGTGAGTATTCCCTGGCTGATCTATTGCGTCGCCCGCAAGTGACCTATGAAAGCCTGATGAGTCTGCATGGTGTGGAAGGGCAGGCGCTGGCTGGCCCGGGTGTGCTCGATCCGCATGTGCGCGAACAGGTTGAGATACAGGTTAAATATGCCGGTTATATCGACAGGCAGGCCAAAGAGGTTGAACGCCATGCGCATTATGAAAACCTGAAAATGCCGGTCGCTTTTGATTATATGGAAGTGAACGGTCTTTCTATCGAGGTCAGGCAAAAACTGAATAAACACCAGCCCGAAAGCCTGGGCCAGTGTGGCCGTATTTCTGGCGTGACGCCAGCGGCGATTTCCCTGCTTTTGGTACACCTGAAAAAACGCGGTTTTAAAGAGTTTATGGTGAATACGGATGTTTTAGTCGAGGGCCAGGCGGAATGATTCACGTGGAACATGCACTGACAGACATGCTTAAAAGCGGTATTCAGGAATTACAACTGGATATCCCAGATGAGCAAATAGCTAAAATGATTGCTTATTTGTTATTATTGTCAAAATGGAATTCAGTTTATAATTTAACATCAATCCGCGATCCCAAAGAAATGGTGAAGCAGCATTTGCTGGATTCGCTGTCGGCAGCGCCCGCCTTCAAGGATGCCAAAAATGTGCTGGATGTGGGCGCAGGTGGTGGCTTGCCCGGCATGATGCTGGCTATCGCCTACCCGGCGATCAAAATTTCCATGATCGATACCGTCAGTAAAAAGACGGCTTTTCTGACCCAGGCCAAGACCGAGCTTGGCTTGAAAAACGTGACGGTGCATACCGGCAGGGTAGAAGCGCTACAGGTGAAAGAGCCATTTGATGTCATCACGTCGCGGGCTTTTTCTGAACTCTGCAATTTCATCAACTGGTCAGGCCATCTGCTTGCCGATGGTGGACAGTTCATTGCCATGAAAGGCATCGCCCCGAATCAAGAGATTGAACGTCTGCCAGATGGCTGGCAGGTAGAAAAAATGCAAGCCCTCACGGTGCCAGGTCTACAGGCCGAACGCCACCTCGTCTTTATCAAAAAACAGCTGGCCCCGGCTTGATCCTACGGAAATCTTTTATGGCAAAAATCTTTTGTGTTGCAAATCAAAAAGGTGGCGTGGGCAAAACCACGACCACTGTCAATCTCGCCGCAGGGCTGGCACAACTTAATCAACGTGTCTTGCTGGTAGATCTCGATCCTCAGGGTAATGCCACCATGGGCGCGGGTATCAACAAGTCAAAACTGACAGCTTCCATCTATGAAGTTTTGCTGGGCATGTCGGACGTGACAACGGCGAAACTGCGTTCCGAATCCGGTCGTTTTGATGTCTTGCCCGCCAACCGCGAGCTGGCTGGTGCCGAAGTCGAAATGGTGTCCCTGGATAACCGCGACAAGCGCCTGCGTGAAGCGCTGTCCAAGGTGGATGCAGATTATGACTTCATCCTCATCGATTGCCCACCGGCCTTGTCCTTGCTGACACTGAACGGCCTGTGCGCTGCGCATGGCGTAATCATCCCCATGCAATGCGAATACTATGCGCTGGAAGGTTTGTCTGACCTGGCCAATACCATCAAGAAAGTCTCTGCCAACCTGAACCCGGATCTGAAAATTGTTGGTCTGCTGCGCGTGATGTTTGACCCGCGTATGACGCTGTCGCAACAAGTGTCTGATCAGCTGGAACAGCATTTTGGCGACAAGGTTTTCAAGACCCTGATCCCGCGCAATGTCCGTCTGGCAGAAGCACCTTCCTACGGTATCCCCGGCGTAGTGTTTGACCCGGCATCCAAGGGGGCGCAGGCGTATATCGCTTTTGGCGCGGAGATGGTGGAAAGAATTAAACAACTGGATAAATAAGTATGTCGATCAAAAAACAAAAAGGCCTGGGCCGTGGCCTCGACGCCCTGCTCGGCAACGCCGCCGACTTTGCAGAAGCTGTACCAACCGTGACCGGTGCACCTACAAGCCTGAACGTAGCCCACATGCAGGCCGGTAAATACCAGCCGCGTACCCGTATGGACGAAGGCGCGCTGGCCGAGCTGGCTGCGTCCATCAAGGCCCAGGGCCTGATGCAACCTATCCTGGTACGGCCAGTAGGGCAGAACAATGGCGTAACCCGTTACGAAATCATCGCCGGTGAGCGCCGTTTCCGCGCTTCCCAAATGGCAGGTCTGGAAGAAGTGCCGGTACTGGTCAAGGATGTGGATGACCAGGCCGCCGCCGCCATGGCCCTGATTGAAAATATTCAGCGCGAAGATCTCAATCCGCTGGAAGAAGCGCAGGGCATACACCGCCTCATCACGGATTTTTCTTTCACCCATGAACAGGCGGCTAACGCCGTAGGGCGTTCACGCAGCGCCGTGTCGAATCTTTTGCGTCTGCTGAACCTGGCGAAGCCGGTGCAGACCATGCTGATGGCTGGCGACATTGACATGGGCCATGCCCGTTCGCTGCTGGTGACAGATGCTGCCACCCAGATACAGCTGGCCAACCAGATCGTTGCCAGACGCATGTCGGTGCGAGAAGCAGAAAAGCTGGTGGCAAAAACCACGGCTGAAATGAGTGCCACCGGCAAGCCGCGTGACAAGGCAGAAAAATCACGCGACATCACCCGCCTGGAAGAAGAGTTGTCCGATTTGCTGGCGACCCAGGTTGCCCTTAAATTAGGCAGCAAGGGCAGGGGGCAGATGCTGATCGACTTTGCTGATTTGGATAGCCTCGATGGCATCATCCTGAAAATACGCGGACAGTAAAAAGATTACACCCATGCAGATACTGATCTTACCCGGCCTGTATAACTCCGGCCCCGGTCACTGGCAAACGCTTTGGGAAGCCGAATTACCGGATGTCAAAAGAGTAGAGCAGCAAGACTGGGATCATCCGGTCAAGGATGCATGGGTTGCCACTTTGTCAGCGGCTGTGAATGCGGCTACTGACGAGGTGGTGCTGGTTGCCCATAGCATGGGTTGCGCGCTGACTGCCTGGTGGCTGGCTTCCGGCATGCCGGGTGTGCTGAATAAAAGCAAGGTCAGGGCGGCGCTACTGGTGGCGCCACCGGACGTGGGCCGGGCAGATTTTCCTGCGCCGAGTTTTAGTCCCATGCCTCTAATCCCTTTTCCTTTCCCTGTTGCGGTAGTGGCATCGAACGATGATCCCTGGTGTGATTTGTCAGTTGCACAAGACTGGGCAAAGGAATGGGGTGCCGAAATGCACATTATTGGTGCAGCAGGACATATTAATGGCGAATCTGGTCTGGGCAGCTGGAAGCAAGGCCAGGACTGGCTCAACGCATTAGTTGCAAAAACGGAAAAAGTGAAACAATAGTAAAATAAGCACCAAAATGTTGCATTTTTATGCAATGCACCAAACGTATGACCTTATGCATCAAACGTTTGACGTTACAACGCACTAGCACGTATAATTCCGTGGTTTTGATCGGCGAGGATTTGCGCTGCCCGGTTATATCGTGGCAAGCCAGACAAATTCAACGGTCACATGAATAAATATTAGGACTTACGCAAAATTGTCCCCCGCATAGCCAGGTAAAGGCGACTGTAGCCAGGTCGGACCTGCGGCTTGACCAAGCCGGCGAAATTTTGCGTAAGTCCTGGATAAATGAGGGAAGCATGACACGCATCATACTGCTGCAACTGGTGGCAGCGCTGGTCGCGGGCTTGCTGGCTGGAATTTTTGGCAATATTTCTTACGGTCTCTCCGCCCTGTTTGGGGGATTGTCCTGTGCGATTCCAAATGCCTTGTTCGCGTTGCGCCTGACCATAAGCGCCCGGAGGCCCGGAGGAGCAAATCCGATGAGTTTTTTCATCGGGGAATTTTTCAAAGTTATATCGACAGTCGCGCTGATGGCAGCGGTTGTCTTCTGGTACCCCGATGTCAACTGGCCGGCCTTTTTGATCGCCTTCATCGTTGTACTGAAAAGCTATTTCATTTTACTCTTTAGGCACTGATCATGAGCTCAGCTGAACAAGTCACTCCGTCAGAATATATCACCCATCACCTTGGGCATCTGACTAACCATGGCCACCATGCGCAAACCTCATTGTGGGATATGTCGTATCTGAATATTGATACGGTTATCTGGTCCGTCGTTTGCGGCTTGCTGGGTTCCATCATTATGTACATGGCAGCACGCAAGGCAACTTCTGGTGTGCCAGGTCGTTTCCAGTGTGCAGTTGAAATGCTTATCGAAATGGTGGACAACAATGCAAAAAGCATAGTTCACGGCAACACCAGCTTCATCGCTCCTATGGCTTTGTCCGTATTTGTCTGGGTATTGCTGATGAACTCCCTGGATTTCCTGCCAGTCGACCTGTTTTCCCAATGGTTGTTCCCTGTTCTGGGTCTGGACCATGAAATGCCACACCGCGTTGTCCCTACTGCTGACTTGAATGGTACTCTGGGTATCTCCATCGGTATCTTTGGCCTGATGATGTACTACAGCTTCAAGATCAAAGGCGTAGGCGGCTTCATCAAAGAATTGTTCAGCGCACCGTTTGGTCCAATGATGTTCCCGTTCAATTTTATGTTGAACGTCGTTGAATACGCAGCCAAGACTTTCTCACTCGGTATGCGGTTGTTCGGTAACATGTTCGCCGGTGAATTGTTGTTCCTGTTGATCGCAGCTTTGCTGGGTGCCTCTGGTTCTCTGTTCGGCGGTATTGGTCATCTGGTACTGGGCTCTGCCTGGTCCATCTTCCACATCCTGATCGTACCTCTGCAAGCGTTTATTTTCATGATGCTGACACTGGTTTACATGGGTCAGGCTCACGAAGCGCATTAATTAAGTTTTGAAGTTTCAGGTTTTTGGTTTTAGTTTTGGTTTTAGTTTTTTGATTTTGGTATTTTAATTTTAACTTTCTAGGAGTTTTCTCATGACTAACGTCGCTTTCGTTGCATTGGCTTGTGGTTTGATCATCGGTTTGGGCGCTTTGGGTGCTTGTATCGGTATCGCTATGATGGGTGGTAAATATCTGGAAGCGTCTGCTCGTCAACCAGAATTGATGGAAAAACTGCAAGGTAAAATGTTGTTGCTGGCTGGTCTGATCGATGCTGCGTTCATTATCGGTGTTGGTATCGCCATGTTCTTCGCAACTGCTAACCCATTCAAAGGCTAATAGCTTTCCTTTTTCTACCGCAGGCCCAGTGCCTGCGGAACGATTAATTTGATAAGGAAACTAAAGTGAATCTGAATCTATCCATGTGGTACCAGGCAGGGGTGTTTATCATCCTGGCCTTGTTTACTGCAAAATTCATCTGGCCACCAGTTATTGGTGCGATCGATGAGCGCATGAAGCGCATTGCAGATGGTTTGGCTGCAGCTGACAAGGGCAAGGCTGAACTGGTCTTGGTCCAAAAGCAAATGCAAGCTGAATTGGCAAAAGCTGGTGAAGAGAGCAAAACACATATCATCAACGCAGAAAAACGCGCTGCTCTGATCGTTGAAGAAGCTCGCAACACTGCTGCTGCTGAAGCTGCCCGCATTATTGCTACAGCAAAAGCTGATGCTGACAATCAAGTAACCAAAGCACGCGAAGAATTGCGCGACCAGGTTGCCGCGTTGGCAGTCAAAGGTGCAGAACAAATTCTGAAACGTGAAGTTAATGCATCTGCTCACGCTGATCTGTTGACCCAACTGAAAACCGAGCTGTAATCATGGCCGAAATCGCAACGATCGCTCGTCCTTACGCAGAAGCGCTGTTTCGTGTTGCCCAAACCGGTAACCTGTCCGCCTGGTCGGAACTGGTTACCGAGATGGCACAGGTAGGTGCGCATCCCGATGTACAAGCTCTTGCACACAACCCCAAAGTCTCGGCTGATCAAAAAGCTGAGATTTTCTTGTCTGCGATCAAATCTCCAGTGACTGCTGAAGCGAAAAACTTCATCAACACACTCGCTGATTATGACCGTCTGACTTTGTTGCCGGAAATCGCTTTCCAGTTTCATGCTCTGAAAAACGCCCTCGAAGGCGCTGCAGATGCTGAAGTGACTAGCGCATTTGAAATCTCGGCAGCTCAGTTGAGCGAGCTCTCAGTGCTGTTGGAAAAGAAATTTGGCCGCAAGTTGCACCCTACAGTCAAAGTGGATTCCTCTTTGATCGGTGGTGTACGCATCGTGGTTGGTGATCAGGTGCTCGACACGTCGGTACGCGCGAAGCTGCAGAAAATGCACGTCGCCCTGACCGCGTAAGAACGTAATAAATATTAGGAGTTAGTATGCAACTCAACCCATCTGAAATCAGCGAGCTGATCAAGAGCCGGATTCAAGGCCTTGGCGACACAGCTGAGATTCGCAATCAAGGTACGGTTATCTCCGTTACCGACGGTATCTGCCGCATTCACGGTCTGTCTGACGCGATGCAAGGTGAGATGCTGGAATTCCCAGGCAATACATTTGGTCTGGCACTGAACCTGGAACGTGATTCCGTTGGCGCCGTTATTTTGGGTGACTACGAGCACATCTCCGAAGGCGATACAGTTAAATGTACCGGCCGTATTCTGGAAGTGCCTATCGGTCCTGAACTGCGTGGTCGTGTAGTTAACGCGCTGGGTCAGCCTATCGACGGCAAAGGTCCTATCAATGCAAAATTGTCCGCGCCGATCGAAAAAATCGCGCCTGGCGTTATTGCACGTCAATCCGTTTCTGAACCTATGCAAACTGGCCTGAAGTCTATCGACTCCATGGTTCCGGTTGGTCGTGGTCAGCGCGAATTGATCATTGGCGATCGTCAAACTGGTAAAACAGCTGTTGCGATCGATGCCGTGATCAATCAAAAAGGTCAAAACGTTACATGTATCTATGTAGCGATTGGTCAAAAAGCGTCTTCCGTTAAAAACGTTGTGCGCGCTCTCGAAGCCCACGGCGCCATGGAATACACCATCGTTGTTGCTGCTACTGCTGCTGAATCTGCAGCGATGCAATACGTATCCGCTTACTCCGGTTGCGCGATGGGTGAATACTTCCGTGACCGCGGTCAAGATGCACTGATCATTTATGATGATCTGTCCAAACAAGCTGTTGCTTACCGTCAGGTATCCCTGTTGCTGCGCCGCCCACCAGGCCGCGAAGCTTACCCAGGTGACGTATTCTATTTGCACAGCCGTTTGCTGGAACGTGCAGCTCGCGTGAATCCAGACTACGTTGAAGCTTTCACCAAAGGTGAAGTTAAAGGTAAAACAGGTTCTTTGACAGCATTGCCTATCATTGAAACTCAAGCTGGTGACGTTTCCGCTTTCGTTCCTACCAACGTAATTTCGATTACTGACGGTCAGATCTTCCTGGAAACATCCTTGTTCAATGCAGGTATCCGTCCAGCGATTAACGCTGGTATCTCGGTTTCCCGCGTTGGTGGTGCTGCTCAGACTAAAGTTATCAAAAACTTGTCCGGCGGTATCCGTAATGACTTGGCGCAGTACCGTGAATTGGCTGCGTTTGCCCAGTTCGCTTCTGACCTCGATGAAGTAACACGCAAGCAGCTCGATCGTGGTGCCCGCGTTACTGAATTGTTGAAGCAAGCTCAATATGCTCCACTGTCTATCTCCCTGATGGCCGTTACATTGTTCTCCGTGAACAAAGGCTTCCTGGATGATGTACCGGTCAAGCAAGTGCTGGCATTCGAAGCAGGCGTGCACAATTTCATGAAAACGAGCCATGCAGCATTGCTGCAGAAGATCGAAGAAACCAAGCAACTGGACAAAGATGGCGAAGCTGCCATGGCTGCCGCAATTGCTGATTTCAAAAAATCCGGCGCCTATTAATTTACTGTAGCTAGAAGGAGTCAATACTCATGGCTGCAGGCAAAGAGATACGTGGCAAGATCAAAAGCGTAGAAAATACGAAGAAGATCACGAAGGCGATGGAAATGGTCGCCGCATCCAAAATGCGTAAAGCGCAAGACCGGATGCGTGCGGCTCGCCCGTACAGTGAAAAAATTCGTACGATTACGGCTAACTTGTCACAGGCCAACCCAGAGTACACGCATCCTTTTATGGTGCAACAAGATCTGTCCAAGAAAGTTGGCGTGATTGTTGTAACGACAGATAAAGGTTTGTGTGGCGGTCTCAACACCAACGTGTTGCGTCTGGTCACCAGCAAAATGCGTGAACTCGAGGGCAAGGGTTCAAAGATAGAAGCAGTCGCAATTGGTAATAAAGGTCTCGGCTTCCTGAACCGCGTAGGTGCGCAAGTTGTTTCCCATGTCACACAATTGGGCGACACTCCTCACCTCGACAAACTGATAGGTCCAGTCAAAGTTTTGCTGGACGCGTATCAGGAAGGCAAGCTGGACGCGGTTTACCTGAGTTATACAAGATTTATCAACACCATGAAGCAAGAGCCGGTGATGGAGCAGTTGTTGCCCCTGACAGCGGACAAACTGGCGACAGATAAAAATGCCCATACCTGGGATTATCTGTATGAGCCAGATGCTGCAACGGTTATTGATGAATTGTTGATACGTTATGTAGAAGCACTGATTTTCCAGGCTGTAGCGGAAAACATGGCATCTGAACAGTCGGCCCGTATGGTGGCGATGAAATCAGCAACTGATAACGCAGGTAACGTGATTGGCGAACTGAAACTGGTTTATAACAAAACCCGTCAAGCCGCCATTACCAAAGAGCTCTCCGAGATCGTCGCCGGCGCGGCAGCGGTCTAAACTGAATTTAAATATTAAGAAGGAACGAACATGGCTAATGGCAAAATCGTTCAGTGTATCGGCGCTGTTGTGGACGTTGAATTTCCACGCGACGCGATGCCTAAGATTTATGACGCCTTGAAAATGGAAGGCTCCGAGCTGACATTGGAAGTTCAGCAGCAATTGGGTGACGGCATTGTCCGTACCATTGCTCTGGGTACTTCTGATGGTCTGCGTCGCGGCATGACTATTTCCAACACTGGCAACCCTATCATGGTACCAACCGGCAAAGCAACGCTGGGTCGCATCATGGACGTACTGGGTAACCCTATCGATGAATGCGGTCCTGTCAGCCACGAGCAGACAGCATCCATCCACCGTAAAGCCCCTGCATACGACGAACTGTCCCCATCCCAGGAATTGCTGGAAACCGGTATCAAAGTTATTGATCTGGTTTGCCCATTCGCTAAAGGTGGTAAGGTCGGTCTGTTCGGTGGTGCGGGTGTGGGCAAGACCGTGAACATGATGGAACTGATCAACAACATCGCCAAGGCACACAGCGGTTTATCCGTGTTTGCCGGTGTGGGTGAGCGTACTCGTGAGGGTAATGACTTCTACCACGAAATGGCTGACGCAAAAGTGGTTGATCTGGAAAATCCAGAAAACTCCAAAGTTGCGATGGTGTACGGTCAGATGAATGAACCACCAGGTAACCGTCTGCGCGTTGCTCTGACAGGTTTGACGATTGCTGAAGGTTTCCGTGACGAAGGCAAAGACGTTTTGTTCTTCGTGGATAACATCTACCGTTACACACTGGCCGGTACTGAAGTATCAGCTTTGCTGGGTCGTATGCCTTCCGCCGTGGGTTATCAACCTACGCTGGCTGAAGAAATGGGCCGTCTGCAAGAGCGTATTACATCCACTAAAACTGGTTCGATCACATCGATCCAGGCCGTGTATGTTCCAGCGGATGACTTGACCGATCCATCTCCAGCAACCACGTTTGCTCACTTGGATTCCACCGTTGTTCTGTCCCGTGACATCGCTTCCCTGGGTATCTACCCTGCGGTTGATCCACTGGATTCAACATCCCGTCAGCTGGACCCACAAGTGGTTGGTGTAGAGCACTATGAAACAGCCCGCGCTGTTCAAGGTACTTTGCAGCGCTACAAAGAATTGCGTGACATTATCGCGATTCTGGGTATGGATGAATTGGCTCCTGAAGACAAACTGCTGGTCGCACGTGCACGTAAGATGCAGCGTTTCCTGTCTCAGCCTTTCCACGTTGCTGAAGTGTTTACCGGTGCTCCAGGTAAATACGTTTCCTTGAAAGAAACGATCCGTGGTTTCAAAATGATCGCTTCCGGCGAACTCGATCACCTGCCAGAACAAGCGTTCTACATGGTAGGTACTATCGACGAAGCAATCGAAAAAGCGAAAAAACTGGCTGCTGCTTAATTAATTAAGCGCACTGGCGGTGCGGCTGAAAGGTCGCACCATAGCTTTTTTGAGCGAATAATAAGGGTCCAACATGGCACACACTATTCACGTTGACGTGGTTTCCGCAGAAGAGCTGATCTTCTCCGGTGAAGCCGAATTCGTCGCGTTGCCGGGTGAGGCTGGTGAATTGGGTATCTATCCGAAACATACACCACTGATTACCCGCATCAAGCCGGGCGCGGTGCGCATCAAGGTTCCAGGCAAGGCCGAAGACGAATTCGTATTCGTTGCCGGTGGCCTGCTTGAAGTGCAACCGAATGCAGTGACAGTTTTGGCTGATACTGCGATTCGCGGTCAAGATCTGGACGAAGCCAAAGCCAATGAAGCCAAGAAACTGGCAGAGCAGGCTTTGGTTAATCGTGATTCCAAAATTGACTATGCGCAAGCACAGGCAGAACTGGCATCCGCGATCGCCCAATTGGCAGCGATACAAAGATTGCGTCAAAAGCGTTAATTTCGCTGCGAAAATTTTTTCGCGTCGAAAGCAGTACAATGAAAGGCAGCTCAGGCTGCCTTTTTTGTTTTTCCATCATTTGAACCGAGCTGCCTATGCAAGTGGAACAAGACCTGATCACCGAAATGCTGGGCAACAGCAAGATCATCGCCGTCGTTGGCCTGTCACCCAAGCCGGCACGAGCCAGTTATGGCGTGGCGGCGTACATGCAGGCACAGGGTTACAGGATCATTTCTGTGAATCCGCGTGAGGCAGGTAAAACCATATTGGGTGAACTTTGTTATGCGGATCTGATCACTGCTGCGGCAGATCACCGTATTGACATCGTTAACTGTTTTCGCAATGCAGACGACATCCCGCCTGTTGTCGAAGAGGCGATACGCATCGCTGCACCATATTTATGGATGCAGCAGGGTATAGTGAATGTACCTGCCGCAGAAAAGGCAGAAGCTGCCGGTATCCGCGTCGTGATGGACAAGTGCCTCAAGATAGAACACCACATGCGTTTTTAATGTAAGAACAGAATACCAATAAAGGGTACAGCATGAGCATTGCCGAACAATTCCGCATTACCAAAGCGTTTCAAATCAAGGAAGCCAATGCCAAAAAGAAATTGCTTGGTGCAGCGGCGGATGACAAGAACGAAGCCAAAGCGGCCGACAGATTGGCCACCTTGAAATTCGCCGGGCAAATTGAAGAGCTGCAAAACCTGTTATATGCCGAGCATGACCGTAAGCTGCTGATCATATTGCAGGGCATGGATACGGCTGGCAAGGATGGCACGGTCAAGGGTGTGTTTGGGCAAATCAATCCGCTGGGCGCACGCACGGTAGCCTTCAAGGCACCCGGTACGGATGATAAAAACCATGATTATCTATGGCGTGTGCACAGGGAAGTGCCGGGCAAGGGCGAAATCACCATCTTTAACCGTAGCCATTATGAAGATGTGCTGATTACCCGCGTGCATGACTGGATTGATGCAGCTGAATGCAAGCGCCGTTATGCACAGATATGCGATTTTGAGCGCATGCTGGCCGAGACCGGCACGGTGATACTCAAGTTTTTCCTGCATATTTCCAAGACAGAGCAAAAGGCGAGGCTGGAAGAACGTCTGGCTGATCCTGACAAACACTGGAAGTTTGATCCACAAGACCTGGCAGAACGCAAATACTGGGATGCCTATCAAGAGGCGTATGAAAACGCCTTGCTGGCTACCGATGCCGATCATGCACCGTGGTACGCGATTCCAGCCGATTCCAAGACCCAACGCAATCTGGTGATCGCCAGCATCGTGCACGAAAAAATGCTGGGCATGAAACTCAAATACCCACCAGGCAATCCCGATTTCGCCAAGCTCAAGGTGGAATGAAATTCGTTTATTTGCCGGAACTACTGGCTGCTACGCTATACCCACTATTGGCCTGGCAGGGCCGGCGTACCCGTGCGATGACACCACGTTTGCCCGAAGCTGTCGGGCAGACCTGTGGCTTTGCTGGCGATGCAGGTCAGGTCACTGGTCGCATGCGGATCCTCGGCATAGGTGAATCACCAGTGGCCGGTGTCGGTGTTGCCAGCCAAGAGCAAGCCATTACCGCACAACTGGCGCAAGCACTGGCTGGCAAGCTCAATCTAGCTGTGGAATGGCACGCCCTTGGCCAAAACGGTGCCAGACTGCACTGGGCCAAAAATGCTTTGCGTCAGTTTGTGAATGCCGGGGATAGCGACAATTCAGCTTGGTCAGCCTGGGATGTGGTGTTGATTGCCTTTGGTGTGAACGACACCACCAGCTTTTGCCCAGCCAAAACCTACGAACGAGAACTGGCAGCGTTATTCAATGAACTACAAAATACACATATCCGGGCAGATTGCATCATTCTTGCCGGTGTGCCGCCCATGCATGTTTTTCCTGCCTTGCCACAACCTTTGCGACTGGTATTAGGCATGAAAGCGCGGGTGCTGGATCAGGTTCAGGCAAAGATCGCAGCATCACTAAGCCATGTGCTGCATGTCCCCTTTGCCGGGAATTTTGAAGATGAGCGCCTGATGGCCGAAGATGGCTACCATCCGTCAGCACTTGGCGTCAGTATTTGGGCGGAAGAATTAGCGAAAATAGTTATTGAAAATCGTCAGGAAAAATAGTACTGGTCTGCTACTTATGCACAATTTGAGCAATAAGCTATTTATCCACAAAAATCAATTATTTTATGAAATTAGCGTTTCAAACCAATAAAATCAATGACTTACGCAATATTCCTGTTAACCGAATTTAAAAATAATCAGTAAACCAGCATTCTGTCATTTCTATCCACAAAGTTATCCACAGTTTATTCCAGGGAAATTTCGCTGAAAATATGTTCAGTTGTTGCAGATCAGATGCCTATCCTGCCTGCATAGGCGATAATGTGGCCTGAATAGAAATTGACTGCGCCGGATGATGGTTTGTACGGCATGGTATTACTGAAAGCACTTATGTCCACGAATTTTGCCCCACTCAAGAACGACACCTTCCTCAAAGCCCTGTTGCGCCAGGAAACCGATTACACGCCTTTGTGGCTGATGCGTCAGGCTGGCCGCTATTTGCCGGAGTACCGCGCTACCCGCAAAGGTGCTGGGTCGTTCATGAGTCTGGCCAAAAATCCTGGTTTTGCTACCGAAGTGACTTTGCAACCGATAGACCGCTATGGTCTGGATGCGGCCATCCTGTTTTCGGATATTTTGACAGTGCCGGATGCCATGGGCCTGGGCCTGTATTTTGAAGAAGGTGAAGGCCCGAAGTTTGAGCGTCCGCTGAAAGACGAAAAAGACGTCATGGCACTCAAAGTGCCAGAAGCAGGCAGCCTGCAATATGTATTTGATGCGGTAACGCAAATCCGCACTGCACTGGATGGCCGTGTGCCGCTGATCGGTTTCTCCGGCAGCCCATGGACCTTGGCCTGCTATATGGTCGAAGGCCAGGGTTCGCGTGAATTCCATACCGTCAAGACCATGATGTACAAGCGTCCTGACCTTATGCACCACATCCTGCGCACCAATGCCGATGCGGTGGCGGCCTACCTGAATGCGCAAATTGATGCCGGTGCCCAGGCTGTGATGATCTTTGACAGCTGGGGTGGGGCGCTGGCAGATGGCGCTTACCAAGAGTTTTCGCTATCTTATATGCGTGATATCGTCAGTCAGCTGCAAAAAGAAAAAGATGGCAAGCGCATTCCCGCCATTGTCTTTACCAAAGGCGGTGGCCTGTGGCTGGAACAGCTTGCCGATATCGGTGCCGATGCGCTGGGTCTGGACTGGACCATGAACCTGGGCCAGGCCCGCGCCAAGGTCGGCAACAAGGTCGCATTGCAAGGCAATCTTGATCCGGCAGTGCTGTTTGCCGAGCCAGAGCAGATCCGCAAACAAGTCATTGCTACGCTGGATAGCTATGGCAAGCCAACAGCAGGGCATGGCCATGTGTTTAACCTGGGCCACGGTATTTCGCAATTTACACCGGTCGAGTCTGTCAGCGTGCTGGTCGAAACGGTGCATGAATATAGCCGCAAACAACGTCAGGCAAGCTGAAACCTGAGTTATGTATTTAAAGCCTGCATGTGCAGTCGGCACCTGAAGCAGGCTTTAATCCATCAGTTACCCCTCAGTTACCCATCAGTTATTCAGGCGCTGCTAAAATATTAAGTCATTGATCAATCGCAACAAGGGCCTGCCGTGCTTGTCGGATCGTCATGTTGCTATGCAAAACATAGAATTGGCGCGCTTCTCCGGCCCAAAAGCTGTGGAAAACGAATGGATTAGCCGCAGTAATTTTTTGCATTTTCATGCACGTTTTCTGTCACTTATGCACAAAATCGGGGCGGCAAAAAATAATTTTAAAAATATTTTTTTGTCGCCAAGCATTTTTTCCAAGTGATTGATTTTAAAGGACTAAATTCTATGCTGTCAGATTGGGCATTTGGCCGGAACCCGCGTAAACGCTAGCGAATACCGTTGTCAAGTGACCTTTCTCCACAAAGTTATCCACAGGATCTGTGGATATGTCAAAAAGCCTTATGAAATCAATAGTTAGCGCTAAACTTCAGGCCTTACATTAGATCGTGACACAAATTTATCTACGCGTTGCGCTCGATACGCCACTTGACACCAGCTTCGATTATCGATGGTCAGCACAAGAAGCGGGAGCCGAAACTGCAGCCTTGCCCCAAGTTGGGCAACTGGTTGCCTTGCCCTTTGGCCGGCAAGAAGTGGTGGGCCTGATTCTTGAAATCCTGACCGAAACGGACGTGCCACCGGCCAAGTTGCGCGACGTGCTGGCCGTACGGCATGAATTACCGCCGCTAAACAAGGAATGGCTGGCGTTATGCCAGTTCGCTGCCGAATATTATCAGCGTCCGCTGGGTGAAGTGGCTTTGCCAGCCTTGCCAAAAAACCTCAAGGCCATCAAAACCGTTTCCTTGCAGCGCGCCATCAAGAAACTCGACAAGCTGCCACAGCAGGCCGATGTCAGCACTAGTCATGAGCCGGTATTAAATGCAGAACAGCAGGCTGCGGTCGATGCCGTAGTGCAGTCCCAGGGCTTTGCCCCACATCTGCTGTTTGGTGTCACCGGCAGCGGCAAGACCGAAGTCTATTTGCAGACAGCGGCTAGGATACTGGCGCAATCGGCAGATGCCCAGGTTTTGATACTGGTGCCGGAAATCAATCTGACGCCCCAGCTTGAAGCCCATATCCGCGCCCGTTTCCCTGGCCTGATGCTGTCGACCTTGCACAGCGGCATGGCAGAAGGTGAGCGCTTGCTTCACTGGCTGGCGGCACATACTGGCCGTGCCCGTATTGTCCTGGGCACACGTCTGGCAATGCTGGCATCGCTGCCCAAGCTGAAATTGCTGATCGTCGATGAAGAGCATGACCCTTCCTACAAGCAGCAGGAAGGCTTGCGCTATTCCGCCCGTGACCTGGCAGTCTGGCGCGCCTGGCAATTGTCCATCCCGGTTTTGCTGGGTTCGGCCACACCCTCGCTGGAAAGCTGGCAGGGTGCGCAAAGCAACCGTTACCGCTTGCTGGAATTGCGTGAACGCGCAGTAAAACTGGCAGTATTGCCGGTGATTAAATTGATCAACCTTGAACGTGAAAAACCCAGCGAAGGCTTGACGCAAAGACTGATTGCCGCCATCAAATTGCGTCTTGAGAAAGGTGAGCAATCACTACTATTTTTAAACCGGCGCGGTTATGCGCCGGTGCTGGCCTGTGATGCCTGCGGCTGGATCAGCAATTGCACGCGTTGTACCGCCCATCTGGTCTTGCACAAGGGTGACCATCGATTGCGTTGCCATCACTGCGGGCTGGAACAACGCATACCGCGTTCTTGCCCGACTTGCGGCAATATTGACCTGCAACCCTTGGGCCGTGGCACGCAAAGGCTGGAAGAAAGCCTGGCAGCTATTTTCCCCGAGGCAAGGGTGTTTCGTATCGATGCCGATTCCACCCGTCTGAAAGGCAGTGCCGCTGCCGCTTTTGAACGTGTGCATGCCGGTGAAGTGGATATTTTGATCGGCACCCAGATGGTGGCCAAGGGCCATGACTTCAAACATCTGACCCTGGTGGCCGCACTGAATCCGGATGCAGCCCTGTTTTCCCAGGATTATCGTGCCAGCGAACGCCTGTTTGCCCAGCTCATGCAGGTGGCGGGCCGGGCCGGGCGGGCGGCGCAAAAAGAGGGTGGCAACCTGTCCGAAGTGCTGGTGCAGACACGTTATCCTGACCACCCGCTCTACCATGCCTTGATGGCGCACAATTACCCAGACTTTGCCAAAGACTTGCTGGATGAACGCCAGCAAGCGCATATGCCACCCTTCATGTACCAGGCTTTATTGCGGGCAGAAGCCAAAGAACTGGAAACCGCGATTGCTTTTTTGAAAGAGGCGGCAATCTGTACCGAACACCAGGGCATCATGATCAATGACCCCATCCCCATGACCATGACGCGGGTGGCCAATGTAGACAGGGCGCAATTGCTGGTGGAGTCGGTATCACGCCCCGCACTGCAAGCCTTCGTCAAAGCCTGGATCGCCGATTTGCGCGCCATGAAAAGCCGGGTCAAATGGTCGGTAGAAATTGATCCTGTGGATATCTGAGCGGATATCCACAGCAACTGACACGGGCTATATTCAACAACCAGGCAAGCAGACATATCAGTGGCATCAGGTAAAATCGGCACTTTCCTGTATCAACGATATCCTGAAATCCATGCCACTCAGCTCCTACCTGAACACTTCTCCGGATATTGCCGACACGGCCTATATCCACTCCAGCGCCCAGATTATTGGTGATGTGCACCTGGGCAAGGACAGTTCCGTCTGGTGCAATGCCGTATTGCGCGGGGATGTCAATCACATACGCATAGGTCATAGCAGCAATGTCCAGGACCTGGCTATGTGCCATGTCTCCCATAAAAATGCCGCCAAACCCGACGGCTCGCCACTGATCATAGGCAATTACGTCACCATCGCCCATGCCGTGATCCTGCATGGTTGCCAGATCGGTGACGAATGCCTGATAGGCATGGGCAGCATCGTCATGGATGACGTTGTCATCCAGCCCCAGGTCATGCTGGGTGCGGGCAGCCTGGTGCCGCCGGGCAAGGTACTGGAAAGCGGCTACTTGTATCTGGGACGGCCAGCAGTCGCAGTGCGCCTGCTGACGCCGGAAGAAATCAGCCATCTGCGTTATTCGGCAGAGCACTATGTGCGTATCAAAAATAACTACCAGCAATCAGAGCAAAACTGAAATCTGAACTCGTACCGGCAAGCAATGTCAGACTAAGATAATTAAGTAGGACTTACGCAAAATCGCCCCAGCTGCGTTGCAGCTCCTCTCCTAGGAGCCGCGTACTATTCGTACTGTCTTCGTCGCTACGGTGTAGTCGGGGTTTCAGACAGCATGCTGTCTGCCGACGTAACGGGCCTCCCTTTAAGGGAGGTTTCCTAGAGGCGATAGCCTTGCTGGGACAATTTTGCGTAAGCCCTATTAGGGTGATACCTAGCAGAAAGCGAAACGCTCAATCAACACTAAAGGGAACAACAGCATGGAAGAGAAGCAGGCGAAAGCGGGCGAATACCGTATCAGTACCGATACCAGCGAAGTGGATGTCGATGTCGTGCATCACTTCCTGTCCACCCAGAGCGCCTGGGCAACCGGGATATCCCGTGAACTGGTAGAAGAATCTCTGCGTCATTCCCTGTGCTTCAGTGTTTTCCAGCAAGACCGCATGGTCGCCTTTTGCCGCCTGGTGACTGACATGGCTACCTTTGGCTACCTGGTTGATGTCTTCGTCGTGACCGATATGCGCGGCAAGGGCCTATCGCGTTTGTTGATGGAAGCCGTCATGACACATCCGGCAGTCAAAAAATTCCGCCGCTTCACGCTGGCAACGTCAACAGCCCACGGCCTGTATGAAAAATTCGGCTTTACACCTTTGAGCAAGCCGGAATCCTTCATGGAAGTCTATAAACCAAAAATCTACCTCGAAGGATAGCGCGCCGTTCTGGCGGCAGACGCCGCCAAATGGGAAACTGTTATTCCAGGTCAGGCACGTCAAAATAGAACATCATCTGATGATGGTCAGCGGGTTTGATCGTGGTGGCTTTTTTGACCTGTTGATCGATGCGCATGGTTTTTTCGTGAAATACAGCTTCTACTTCATACTGGCCAGCGGGCAAGCCCAGGAATAACCATGGTCCATCCATGACAGTAATAAATACGACCCGTTGATCTTTGCTATCCCGCACAACAATCTTCGTGTCAGACAAAAACGCACCGGTTTTCTTTGCCGCCGTGCTTATCCACAGGCTGTATTGACCAGCCTGCTGGCGTAATTCTTCCCGCTCTGGCGCACCGATACCGCCAGAAAGGCAGGCGATGCCCTTGGCCGAACAATTCAGTCCGGCAGCCGACACGGTTGATGGCAGGCTCGCAGAGCCTATCGTGAGCATGCATAAAAGCACGCATTTCCCAATTTCTTGTACTGATTTCATATCAAATTCTCCACATCAAATCTTGTCCCATGTTGTCCTCAATATAGAAGTCGGCCATGCAGCGATGTTGACTTGAATCAAAATTGCAACATGTATCCCATTTCCTTGTGCATGGCGCTTGTCTGCGCGGCGGGTGTTGCGGCATATTGAAGCTGTATCAGACTTAGACCATCAACTCACATTTTGATTCCATGCGTATGCCTACCCAACTGGCCAGGCAATGTTTTGCCAGCGCTTTTTTGCAGTACCCGCTTTTTATCTTTGCAGCCCTTGTTTTTGCTCTTCCAGCCCATGCTCTGGAATCGGCAATGAAGATGAAAGAGATTTATGAAACTACAGTGGAACAGCAGCTGGCCCCACCCTCAGAAGAGCTACAGACCTATATAGACCAGATGAGTGGTGCGCTGACGAATGCAGGCACCATCAATTTACCCTCGCAATTCATCTTGCTGGTCGACCGCAATCCCAAAGTACAGGCCGCCATGTTGTTCTGGATTGATGAAGAAGGGCAGTACCAGTTCATTGGTGCGTCGCCGGTATCGACAGGACGTGCCATCGGCTTTGAGCATTTTCAAACGCCGACGGGTGTTTTTGCCCACACACTGGCCAATCTCGATTATCGCGCCGAAGGCAGTAAAAACAGCAAGGGCATACGTGGTTATGGTGCCAAGGGGCGGCGGGTGTTTGATTTTGGCTGGCAAAAAGCCAAAAAAGGTTGGGGTGATCGCCAGATTGCCGATATGCGTCTGCAAATGCATGCGACTGATCCTGATTCGCTGGAAAAACGTCTGGGCAGCGTGCAATCCAAAGGCTGTGTCCGCATACCGGCAAGCCTGAACGTGTTGTTCGACCGTTATGGCTTGCTGGATGCTGACTATGATGCTGCGCTGGCGACCGGGCGTAAATTCTGGGTACTGGACAAAAACCGGCAAGATAATGCCTGGGCCGGGCGCTATATGGTCGTCATCGACAGTGACCGGCAAGAAAAACCGGAATGGGCAGGCATCTCCATTCGCAAGCAGGTGAAAGTGCAGTAAAGCGGTTTTGACTGTTACATTGAGGCTCAGGCCGTTACACCAAAAATGTAATACCATGCGATGGAAGTGCTATGTTCCATCTCTATTTACCCGGAGCCGTATATGTCTATTGATACCTGGTTGTTGTATGTACTTGCCGTACTGGTGTTGACCATCACGCCTGGCCCGGCGGTGCTGATGTGTGTGACCAACAGCATCAATAGCAGCGCCCGCATGACGCTTTATCCGGCGTTGGGAAATATCACTTCGCTGATCGGCATCATGAGCTGCTCGGCAATCGGCATTGGCGCTGTACTGGCCAGTTCGGCCGTGGTGTTTACCGTCATCAAATACTTGGGGGTGTTGTACTTGCTGTACCTGGGCATTTCCAGCCTGCGTTCGAAAGCCAGTGATTTTGAGTTGCCGGCAGATACTGATATTAGTGGCGCCCGCAATAACCGCTTGCGTCTGTATGTCAAAGGCATGCTGGTTGGTGCCAGTAATCCCAAGGCGCTGTTGTTCTTTACCGCGTTTTTCCCGCAATTCATCAATCCGGCTGCTGCTAAATTACCGCAATTTCTGGTGCTGGGCCTTACCTTTGTATTCTTTGAATTCAGCGTGCTGATGTTGTATGCCATATTTGCCGAACGCATGGGGCCGTGGCTGCGTTCCAGAGGCAAGGCCAGGATGTTCAACCAGCTATCCGGCGGCATCTTTGTTGCTGCCGCTATGCTGCTGGCGACCGTCAAACGCGCCAACGCAGATTAATTTACTGATATTGCAACAGCATCAGAATCAACCGGAGGAACAATGACGACAGAAACCCACTATAGCGAAAGCGGTTTTTGGGACAAGCTTAAACACTTTGCCCTGACTGCCGGTAGTAATGTCGTCGAAAAATCCTTGTGCCTGTATTACGCTGCCCAAAGGCCGGAAACCCCGGCCTGGGCCAAGGTCGTCATTTTTGGCGCACTGGGCTATTTTATTTTCCCACTGGATGCGATTCCAGATGTGGTACCCGTATTGGGTTATAGCGATGACATGGCCACGCTGGCCGCAGCAGTCGCCACCGTCAGCCTGTATATCACCGATGAAGTCAAACAGCTGGCGCAACAGAAAATGCAATCCTGGTTTGGCCACAAGCTGACATAGCTTCATTGTCGGGGCTTGATGGTCAATGGTAAAAATCATAATGTATTACCATCCGCCAGATGCATAATTTCGGTATGATCGGTGCCTTGTTTGATCAGACAGGCACCAACCATGTACACCTCGACTTTTACTTTCCAGAAAAAACAGTACGACGCTGCGTTTTACGCGCTGGATGAACAGATTGCCAGTCTGGCAAAAGCCATCCCCGGTTATCTGGGAGAAGAAAGCTGGGAAAACGCCGATACCGGCCTTATCTCCAACGTCTATTACTGGGACAGTCTGGAATCCCTGCAAGCTTTGATGGCTAACCCCATACACCAGCAAGCCAAGGCCGCCCAGGCCAATTGGCTGGATGGTTACCAGGTTGTCGTCGCCCAGGTTCTGCGCAGCTATGGTGACGGCAAGCTGGCGCATCCCTGTGCTGAGCTGCATGGTGCCATTACTTAAAACATGGGAATAACAATGAAAACTCTTTGGCTGACAGGCATCATGACTGCACTGCTTGCATGCGCTGCACCGGCATCTGCATCTGCCAGTACAGCAGATGAACAGGCGCTGATGGCGCGTGTTCAGGGTTTTTATGGCTGGGTATTAAAGAATGGCACACAGGTGAGCAAGTTACAGCCTGCGATCAAGGATATCCCTGGCAGCAATAAATTCCAGCTCGATACCAAAAATATCAAGGTTTTCAGCGGCAAGTTCATGGCTTCGGGCTATTTTTCGCCGGAATTTCCGGCGGCAATTGAACGTTACTATGGCAAATACCAGCAACAGTTTGCTGCCTATACACCGGCAGAATTTGCGCAAATGGCCAAGGATGGCCGTGGGCCGCTGATGGATACGGAAGATATGGATATCTTCTTTTGTGGGCAGGAATATGAATACAAGAAATCCTTCATCAGTAAAATGAAGGCCAGGAATATCAAGCTGGACGGTGATAAGGCCAGCATGATTGTGGTGTCGCCGTATCAATGGGAAACGGAGTTCCGCTTTGCCAGGATCAATAGCAATAGCCAGTGGATGATTACCGGCTATTGTGTGTTTCAGTAAAGCCAGGGCCTGTGGTTTGGCGCTGGCTGTGGCGTGCTATATTACTTCTACTTGACCTCTAATCTCTACTTCACCTGAGTCTGGCTTATGAGCGGTCCTACTACCGTTTTGACAACTGCCGATGTATTGAGAGTTCTGCTGTCTGCCGCAGGGATACGTGCGGCAATGGCTGTGGCTCAAGCGCGCCAGGATGCAAAGCTATTACGTGGACAACAGGATCAGCGACAATTTGAATTGCAGCAACGATTGCGCGAGGCAAGCGAGATTGGTCAACTTGCTTTGCAAGAGCAATTGCAAACGCTTGAGCAGGACTACATTCTATTGCAGAGTCTTGCTGAAAAAATTGGATGTAGCGAGCAAGTCAGTGCCAGCAGGCCAGTGTTGCCCGCAGGTGCGACCGAAGAGCAAATCATAGAATATCTTCAAAACTTGCAGGCACTTGTGCATGAATTACGCCCTGTCTTGCTGCAAGAGGCAACAAGTCGTTCCGAAGCCATGTTCGATCAAACGGATTTTGATTTGCAGGCAGCCAGTTCCGCAAGCTTGCCTCAAGACCGTCTGGCACGTCTTCTGAAACGCCTCACGCATCTGACGGAACTACCACAACATATCGCACAACTGGCGAAAGAACTCGAAAAATCCCTGCCTGGCGAACGTGCTGATTTGCTTGCTGCCGAATTGCGTCTGCAAATTCAGGCCCTGCTTGCAGCAGAGAAAAAACGTCAGGTCGAAGAAGCCCAGGCCCTGATACTCGAACAGACTTTACAAGACCTGGGTTACCAGGTCGAGGAAGTGACCCATACTCTGTTTGTGGATGGTGGTGTCGTGCATTTCCGTCGTGCAGGTTGGGATAAATACATGGTGCGCATGCGCATGGATGCCAGGACCGGACAAGCCAATTTCAACGTGGTGCGTGCCGTGAAAGAAGGCGAGAACGAGCGCAGTGTACTTGATCACCTGGCAGAAGATCGCTGGTGTAGCGAATTTCCGGCCTTGCTGGCGGCGATGGAAGCGCGCGGCATCCATATGCAGGTCACACGCAGGCTGGAAGCGGGTGAATTGCCCGTGCAACTGGTGCTGGAAGACAAGTTGCCGCAATTTTCTGAAGAAGAGCAAACACAAGAACATAGCCAACCAAGGCAACAAACTTTGTCGAAAAAATAGCCATGAACATTCCGGAAACTAGATGGATGCAGGACTTGCAGCGCCTGCTGCCTATAAGATCACAATATGTGGTGTCCGGTAGCATCCGCGATAGTTTTTTGCTTTCTCTGGAGAGTGGGGCAAACGGCGCCACACTGGTTCCTTTCAATCGCGCACTGTGGGAGTTCCTGAAACGTAACGATTATCGTCTGTTGCTGTTCTATGACCCTGTTGACGGAATGCGGGTGTATCCCGACGAAGATTCTCAAAGAGATTTGGCTACACGCTTGTTTGATTTTAAGCTGACGGACGGTTGCCAGCAAATGAGTCTCGAAAGCCTGAGTAAGTTGATGAAAAAAGTCAGCGCTGAAAGGGAAATCCGGTGTGCTCTGGTGCTCGATTTTGCTTCACGTATTACGCGCAAGGCGGATCAACTCAGTGAGGCTGAACATCGATTTTTTGTCGCCGCAGAAAAAATTTCTCTGAATGCAAATGCAATTATTCCTCGCGAAACTGGCGGTGCGCCGCAATTCAACCCAATTTTCTGGTTGGTGAATCGCGCTCAGGATTTGCCTTCCTGGTTCACACTGGATAGTGAGCGTGTTGCGACTTTGGTCATCAGCAAACCGGATTTTGAAATTCGGCAGGCTGCCGCCTTGCAACTGGCGCCTTTATTTGCAGGATACGCAGACGCATCTCCAGAAGTGCGGACACAATTTGTAAAAAGCTTTACCGAAGGCACGGAAGGCATGTCTCTGTCCGCGCTTGCGGATATAACGGAACTGGCAGACAGGCAAAAACTTGCGATTGGGGATATTGAAGATGCTGTGCGCTGTTACAAGGTTGGTGTTTTAGATAATCCCTGGCGCAAGGATTATCTACGCGAAAAAATACGCGGCGCTGAGAGTTTTATCGAGGACCGCGTTAAAGGGCAACGCCCAGCGGTGACCAAGACATTGGATATTTTAAAGCGTTCGGTCATGAGTCTGACAGGGGCGCAGGCTCGTTCCAGCGGCAGTCGGCCACGTGGGGTCCTGTTTTTCGCTGGCCCTACCGGTGTGGGCAAAACCGAACTGGCGAAAACCCTGACGCAACTGGTGTTTGGTGATGAACGTGCTTATTCACGTTTCGATATGAGCGAATTTGCCGAAGAACACACCAGCGCCAGATTACTGGGGGCTCAACTTGGATTCATTGATTCTGCCGCAGGTGGTGAGCTGACCAACGCAGTACGGCAAAAACCGTTTTCCGTGGTCTTGTTCGACGAAATTGAAAAAGCCCACCCGCGCATACTCGATAAGTTTTTGCAGATACTCGAAGATGGTCGCCTGACAGATGGGCGTGGTGATACCGCCTATTTTTCTGAAACCATACTGATTTTTACCTCGAACCTGGGTATTTATGTAGAAGACGCACAGGGCCAGCGTAACCAGAATGTGAAGCCTGGTGATAGCTATGAAACCGTGGAATTCAAGGTGCGTGAAGCCATAGGAAATTACTTCAAGTTCAAACTGTCACGGCCAGAATTATTGAATCGTATCGGTGACAATATTGTTGTCTTCAACTTCATTTCTGCCGATGTCGCAGCCAAGATTTTTGATGGCATGTTGCGCAATGTGGCGCGCCGCCTGCAAGAAGAATTGAACCTGCAACTGGCCATGCCTGCCAGTGTGCGTGATGAACTGTTGCTGCGCTGTACACGGGATTTGAGCAATGGCGGACGTGGGGTTGGCAATCAGCTGGAATCGAACTTTATCAACCCCTTGTCGCGTGCGCTGTTTGAGCAAGAGCTGGAAGGCAAGCAGCGTGTCACCGTCACCGCCATCAGTGAAGCCGATAAAGTCATCAGCCTGACTCTGCAACTAGCATGAAGATTGCCATCAATAAAGCGCATTACCCGGTCACCGTACTGGGGCCGGGGCGACGCATAGGAATCTGGTTGCAAGGCTGTGGCATAGGCTGCAAGGGCTGTGTGTCGCAAGATACTTGGGCGACGGATTCCGGCAAGGAAATGACAGTTGCCGGCTTGCTGACCTGGTGTCGCGATGTCAGTGCTGGCCACGTTGATGGCATCACCATTTCTGGTGGCGAACCATTTGACCAGCCGCAGGCGCTCAATGTCCTGCTGGATGGCTTGCAGCAATGGCGTGCCAGTACAGCGCAGGATTTTGACATTCTGTGCTATAGCGGTTATCCACTGGCAACGCTGCAAAAAAAACATGCGAGCCTGCTGCAAAAACTCGATGCTCTGATCCCCGAACCCTTTATCGACAACAAACCCCTGACCCAGGCATGGCGCGGTTCATCCAACCAGCCACTGGTGTTGTTGTCGGACCGGGGCCGGGCGCGTATGCAGGCCTATGTCGACGCACCTGTTGATGAACAGGACAAGCGCATACAAACCATGATCGACGGCCAGCGCGTCTGGTATGTAGGCATACCTGCGCGTGGCGACATGCAGGCGCTGGAACAGCGCTGCGCCGAGCGTGGCCTGAAACTGGATAGCGTCAGCTGGAGGCCCTGATTGAATCCGGTCTATATACGTCGCTGCCCCGCATGTGAAACCGAAAATGCGCCAGAAGTCATGCGCTGCGCATGTGGTACTTTGTTGTCCGGCATCGATTTGATGGAGAAAAAATCTGCGCCTGTGGAAATCAGTGTTGTGCAGGCCATTCCAGAAACGACAAAATCAGCAGAAGCATCTGCCGATCTGATCTGTGGATATGAAGATTGCGCGCAAAGCAATCCGCCGGGTAGCACACTATGCCTGTATTGCAACCGGCCACTGATGGCCGCAGCAGGCCAATCGTATGCACAAAGCACTTCAAACCTGGCGAAGACGGTCGACGCCGGGCAAATCCAGAGTCTGGTTGCCCTGCCTGTGGCACTGCGTGATCGCTATCAGATAGTGCGTCCTTTGCCCACGCAGGGGGCAGAGGCAGAACTCCTGCTGGTACAAGAGCAAGCCAGTGCCTTGCTGCATGTGGCAAAAATTTATCGCCACGGCATCTACGCCAAATCGGAAGTCAGAGAAAGACTGAAAGCCATCCCGCCAGAACATTGTGTGATAGTGCTGGAAGCAGGCGTGTCCGAAGGCCATGCGTATGAGCTCATGGAATATTGCGAGCTCGGTTCATTGCGACAACTGGCGCAGCAAGGCAAGCCCACACCTGCCGTGCTGGAAAGCATAGTGCGTGAGCTGGCCACGGCAATTGCCAGCGTGCATGCGGCGGGCCTGATTCATCGTGATCTGAAGCCGGAAAATATCCTGATACGCACGCAAGAACCGCTGGATCTGATACTCACTGACTTTGGTATTTCATCCGTGCTGGATGCCACCCAAAGACTGACCGGCATGGCGCGTACCCTGCCTTACGCCTCGCCAGAAAGCCTGTCTGGCATGATTGATGTCAAGGCTGATTACTGGGCGCTGGGCATGATCCTGCTGGAACTGGCGCTGGGCCAGCATCCCTTTGCCAGCTTGTCGGAAGCCGTCATCCTGCACCACCTGACCACCCGCGAGATAGAACTGCACGCCGTCAGCGATCCGTATCTGCGCAAGCTATTGCGTGGCCTGCTGCTGCGCGACCCCAAGGCCCGCTGGGATGAAGCACAGATACTGCGCTGGCTGGCGCGCGACCGCAGCCTGTCCGATGCGGTGGAAACCATCGCCATGGGCGGCTTTCGCGAGCCTTATCACATAGGCCGCGATATCTGCCATTCCAAGGAACAACTGGCGGTCGGGCTGGCCCGTAACTGGGATGATGGTGTCCGGGACATCTCGAATGCACAATTGCTGGCCTGGTTCCGTGATGTGCAAAAAGACCAGAATGCCGTGCGCATCTTGCTGGCCTTGCGCGAAGACAAAAAGCTTTCGGTTGATGTGCAGTTGCTGCGTCTGATTTTGCATCTGGCCCCTGGTATACCGCCAGTCTGGCGCGGCGAAACTATAGAATTGCCGGGCATCCTGACTTATGCAAACAAGTCGCTGAAGGGGGATGAAGATGCCGGTAAATGGCTGCACCAGATTTATTCCTATGGTGTGCTGGAAGCCTATGCCGATGCCGGTAACAAGGAAGTTGCCAGCATCGTGCAGAAATGGCAGGCCTGTTGCAGGCAGATCCAGCATGCCTGGCAAGATGCCCACAAACTCATGAAAGAGCATGCCGGCAAGCATTTGCCGGGCGAATATTCCAATATAGACAAACTCTTATATGGTCTGGAAAGCAATGACAATGCGCCGATCTACAAGCTACATGCGCGTGTACTGGCCCTGGCCTATGACGAACGCTGGCCGGAACGCCTGCGCAAGCGCCTGGTCGTCGCTTATGCCGGCATGCAGGCATATTGCCCGTGGTTATCGGTGCTGGGCGAAATAGAACAGATGCCGGTGGCATCCCTGCTGGTGCTGGAAGCCATGTTGCCGGATGCACAGAAAGCCGTGGAACGGCAACAAAAGGCCGAAGCCTGGCAACGTACCGCCGACCAGGAAGAGGCGCAGGCCATACGGCAAGAAGTACAGGCCAGCATCAGGGCGATACGCTCTGCTGCCACTGACAATTTGTGGTCAGATACGGCAGCCACCGATTTGCGGGTGGCGATTGATCACTACAATGAATTGCTGGAAAGATTGCGTGCTTCTGCCAGTACAGACGTAGCGTGGCAGGAAGCAAAGAAAGCTGCTGCCAGGGTTGAGCGCAACATTGCCAAATTGAGTCTGCTGGTAGATACTTTAACGGTAAGGCGGGTAGAAAATGAGGGCTGGACAGGTACGGAAATGCAAGTATTTATTGCTATCGCAGCGATAGGCGTCCCGCTATTTTTCCGTTTTGTGAATGTGTACTGGATGTTACTGGTATTTGCCGGAATTGCCGCCTGGCGGTTTTTGCCGAATTATTTGCTGACACAAAAGATCCGCACCCTGGGTGAACAACTTTAAATACGAGGGTAAGCACATGTCTGCCATTTTTCAAAAACTCAATTTGAAGACACAAAGCGATATCCTGGTGTTGCAGGCACCGGAATCGTTTGAACCAGAAATTGCCGCGCTGACCGGTGTCAGGGTGCACAGGAATCTGTCTTCCATCAAACAGTGTGAATTTTCGCTGGCCTTTGTCAGCAAGCAAAAAGAGCTGGACCAACTGTCGCTGAAGCTGAGCAAACTCGCCAGGGACGATGCTTTATTATGGTTTGCCTATCCCAAGAAAACATCCAGACGCTATGAATGTGAATTCAACCGCGATACCGGCTGGGATGTCTTGCGTGCTGCCGGTTTTGATTCAGTACGCATGGTCGCCATTGATGAAGACTGGTCTGCCTTGCGCTTTCGCCGTGTGGAATATATCAAGGCCTGATGAGATATTTGCAAATCAGAATTGCAGGCGATAGGCTGATGGCGTCATCGCATACGCGGCCCTGAAGCTGCGGCACAGGTTGGCGTGGCTGGCAAAGCCACAGCTCAGGGCAATTTCCGAGAGTGGCAGTTTGCCTTCCCTGAGCAGACGTGCTGCCAGTTCCACTCTTGCACGTCGCTGGTAATCACCTATGGTCAGGCCGTAGTAGCGTTTGAATTCCCGCGCCAGATGCACAGGATGGTGCCTTACTTCCTGCGCCAGCTGTTCCAGCGTGATACTGTGTTCATAGTGGGTGTTGATATAGTCGCGCGCAGTTTTCAGCCATGCGGGCACGGTGGACGGAGAGCCGCTTTCATGCTCGCGCGCAAATGCGGCAATCAGTTCAAGCGCCAGACCTTCCCTGACCAGGCTGGTATACGGGTCGTCATTCTGCAATTCATGGATGAGCCTGGCACCGAGTTGCAAAAAATGCTGCGAGCGGTGACAGGGGGCCTGATCCAGCCGTATTCCGTGTCCGGCCAGATACTCCAGGGATATCTGGCCAGGTGCAAAAATCAGTTTACGGGCCCCCTTGCTGCCTATTTGTTGTGCATGGGGCGTGGCATCCGGGCATACCAGAAAGTCACCCTGTCCATGCTCAGAAACACGGGAACGTATCGTTTCCTGATAGCTTCCGCCTATGACCAGACAAAACAGGGTTTCGTCGTGCACATGCTCTTGCAGACAGGCACCAGCCTGGTAATGGGATAGATGGATATTCAGCCCAGTGTGCATATCAGGTTCCGCAAAAAATCAGACGCTAAGCCAGGGAAAAACGCTAGTTGCAGGAAAGACAGACAGGTATTTTATCTATAAAGTTCCGTTACCCCATGAGGGGCTTTTGATGGGACGACTGCCATGTGGATGACTATTTTGACGAAGACCAACAAAACCTGCCAGCTTGTTCTGGCTATGGCCTTGATGGCTGCTAGCTGTTCCCTTGCGCATGCTGCACCACTGGTGACAGCTTTTGATGCCCGTGCCTGGCAAGATGATTATGTTTTTTTGAAACAGCAATTGCAAAAGCAGTATGCAAATCTGGCATGGTTTGCCAGCCCGCAGGCTAAAGTCAATCTGCCTCAACTCGATGCGTATACACGCAAGGCGCTGGCGCTGGCAGAAAACGATGAACAGGCGAAAGCAGTACTGCGTAATTTTATCGATGCTTTTCATGACGGGCATTTACGCCTGATTACGCGCTCTTCAAATACTACACCCACACCAGCTAACGCGACAGAGAGTGAACCGCTCGCCGTCGCAATTGAAAACATGGATGTGGAGAACGCCTGTGCAGCCATCGGTGTCGGCTCTACCAGCCGCGTGCCATTTTCATTGCCGCTGGAAAGCCTGCCAGGCTTTGCCCTGTTGTCGGATGGTGCGACACAGGCTTTCCGGGCAGGCATCATCACCACGGAACAGGGCAGCAAACTGGGGGTAGTGCGCATTCCGCGTTTTCGCGAGGCAGAATATCCGGGCTTGTGCGCGCAAGCCTGGAAGACACTGAGCGCTGGCAAGCAAAACATCACTGCAAAACAACTCAGGAATGCAATGGCAGATGCCTGGTTTGAGGTTTTGGCGGCACATCTGGTCCGTATAAAAGCCGCCGGTGTGCAGGCGGTGCTGGTTGATGTGGGCGGGAATGGTGGTGGCAATGATTTTGGCGACTGGAGCGCCAGGTTGTTTACATCCCGTGCCGTATATTCTGCGCCCTTGTTGATGGCCGCAGGCCCGATTGCGCAGGCGTATCTGGAAGAAGAATTACAAGCTATGCGCAAGGCATATGAGGACAGCAAATTTGCCCATACTGCACAGCGCAGCACGATGCAGGCTGCAATCGCCCTGTTTGAAAAAGCCCGGGCAGACATGCCTGCCAGTTCCTGCGACCTGTCCTGGGTATGGCAAGAACAAAGACCTTGGCAGGCAGACGGGTGCGCCAACCTGGCGAAAGTTGGCTTTGCCAGTGGCCCGTATGCCTATCTGCCAACCTCAACGGATACAGAAACCAGCTATGCCAGCCGCATGTACTGGGCTGCCAATGTGGACAAGTACAGAGGTAGTTGGACCGGCCCGGTCTACGTGCTGACTGACCGTGGCGTTGGTTCTGCTGCGGAAGCCTTTGTTGCCATTATGAAAGACAATGCGGTGATAAAAACCATAGGTACGGTCACTGGTGGGTCTGGTTGCGGCAATATGCAAGCTATCAGGCCTATTGTGTTGCCGCATTCCGGACTGAGTTTCCAGGCCCCGGACTGTGTACGCCTGCGCGCCGACGGCAGCGATGAAGTCATGGGTATCACACCAGATTTGCCAATCGACGCCATCACTGGCGAAAGTGAGCGCGCCCGTGCCGCCCGTGTCATCAAAACTATGGAAAGGGACATGTCCGGCATTAATCCTGCACGTTAAACACGGGCACGCTGTTGCTGCTCCAGAATGGGGAAAGTGTATGGGGTACTTATTAAAACACTAAATAAAACACTAAAAATACTGCTTTTGGATGAAGACCGGCAAACTGCCTATACTTGTAACTGAGTTATAAGTTGGTTAGAGTTGGCTAGCGGCGGAATGTTGGCGGTTGCTTCCGCCTGGCGCTCATATTTTGGGGTGCGGATAGTCAACATCATGTTGTACGTATGGATGCTTGCCCCGTGGATGCTAACCTCGCCCTATAGGAATTTCATTCTGGAGCATTCATGTCTGACCCCATCCGTTTCTACTTCCAGGGCCAAATCCAGCAGGTCGGGGATGTGGCACCGACACGTACGCTGTTGCAGCATTTGCGCGAAGACCGCCATTGCACCGGTACCAAGGAAGGTTGTGCCGAAGGGGATTGCGGTGCCTGTACTGTTGTCATCGGTGAAATGAAACAGGGCAAGCTGGAATTACAGTCCGTCAATTCCTGCATACAGTTCTTGCCGACGCTGGATGGCAAGGCCGTGTTTACCGTTGAAGATCTGCAACAGGAAAATGGAGATTTGCATCCCGTGCAGCAAGCACTGGTCGAATGCCATGGCTCGCAATGCGGCTTTTGCACACCCGGGTTTGCCATGTCACTGTGGAGCCTGTACCTGAAAAAAGAAGGCAACACAGTCCCGCCATGCCGTAAGGAAATCGACGAAACCCTGTCAGGTAACCTCTGTCGTTGCACAGGTTATCGCCCAATTATTGATGCGGCAAAGCGCATGGGTGAGTTGCCTGCAGCTAAATTTGACCGCGCTGCCGTCATCAGCGGCCTGCAAGGCTTGCAGCGTGGTGAGATGTTCACTTACAGCGCAGATGGCCAGACTTTCTATGCACCGCGTACGCTGCAACAACTGGCGCAGGTGCGCGCCGAGCAGCCACAGGCGACCATACTTGCCGGGTCCACGGATGTTGGCCTGTGGGTCACCAAGCAAATGCGCGACTTGGGCAATATCATTTATGTGCGCGAAGTCGATGAGCTACAGCACATCAGCGAGGTGAATGGCAAGCTGGAGATAGGGGCTGCCGTGTCGTTGAATGATGCCTATGGCGCTGTCTGCCAGCATTATCCGGATGAACTGACCGAGATGTGGCAGCGCTTTGCCTCGCAATCGATACGCAATACCGGCACTCTGGGTGGCAGTGTCGCCAATGGGTCGCCGATTGGCGATTCTGCACCGTGGATGATTGCCCTCGGGTCAGAAATCGTCTTGCGCAGCGTGCATGGCCAGCGCGTACTCTTGCTGCAAGATTTTTATCTCGACTATATGAAGAAGGATATGCAGCCAGGCGAATTTGTCGAAGCCGTGCGTATCCCTCTGCCAAAAGCCGGGCAGCAATTCCGCACTTATAAACTGGCGAAACGCCATGATCAGGATATCTCTGCCGTTTGTGCAGCCTTTGCCATCACGCTGGATGGTGACATCGTGCGTAATGCACATATCGCTTTTGGTGGCATGGCCGCGACATCGCGCCGCGCACCGCTGGCAGAAGCGGCACTGAACGGCCAGATCTGGAATGAAGCCACATTGAAGCAGGCCATGGCTTTGCTGACACAGGATTACACACCGCTGACCGATATGCGCGCCAGCAATACCTATCGCATGCAGACTGCGCAAAATCTCTTGCGTCGCTTCTGGCTGGAAACCCGGCCCACGGCCCCTTTGACATTGCAGGCCGTGAACGTGTTTGCATCTGTCACTGAATAAACTATAAGCTCAGGAGAAAACATGAATACCCAAACTGAAGCTTTTCTGACAGATAAAAACCAGGCTGGTACGGAAGTAGACTGGGCCGAAGTCGGCAAATCACACCCGCATGAATCGGCAGTTTTGCATGTACTTGGCGAAGCGCGCTACACCGATGACATCCCCGAATTGCAGGGTACCTTGCATGCAGCTTTGGGTTTGTCCAGCAAGGCGCATGCACATATTCTGTCCATGAATTTTGATGCAGTAAAAAGTGCACGCGGCGTGGTGGCGGTATATACCGCCAAGGACATACCCGGCACCAATGATTGTGGCCCCATCATCCATGACGACCCCATCTTGTCTGCGGGCTTGGTGGAATATGTAGGCCAGCCCATTTTCATCGTCGTCGCTGATACGCATGACAACGCCCGCCGCGCAGTGCGCAAGGCCGAAATCGTCTATGAAGAATTACCAGCCATACTGACACCGCAGGAAGCCAGACAAGCCCAGTCTTTCGTCGTGCCACCCATGAATTTGCAGCGAGGTGATGCGCAGGCAGCGTTCGAGAGATCGCCACGCCACGTCAAGGGGGAACTGTATGTGGGCGGGCAAGAACAGTTTTATCTCGAAGGCCAGATTTCTTACGCGATACCCAAAGAAGACAGAGGCATGCTGGTCTTGTGTTCTACCCAGCATCCCAGCGAAATGCAGCACGTGGTTGCGCATGCGCTGGGTGTACACAGCCATAACATCGTGGTTGAATGCCGTCGCATGGGTGGTGGTTTTGGTGGCAAGGAATCACAGTCTGCACTGTGGGCAGCGGCGGCGGCAATTTCTGCCGCCCATCTGAAGCGGCCAGTTAAACTGCGTGCCGACCGTGACGACGACATGATGGTCACCGGCAAGCGTCATTGTTTTTACTATGAATATGAAGTCGGTCATGACGACGAGGGCCGTATCATTGCTGCCAGAGTCGAAATGGTGTCACGTGCCGGTTTTTCTGCTGATCTGTCGGCCCCGGTGGCCACCCGTGCCGTCTGCCATTTCGATAATACCTACTATCTGGGTGATGTGGATATCCGCGCCATGTGCGGCAAGACCAATACCCAGTCGAACACTGCTTTCCGTGGTTTTGGTGGCCCGCAGGGTGCGATAGCGATTGAATACATCATCGATGAAATCGCCCGCAACCTGAACAGGGATGCGCTCGATATCCGCAAAATCAATTTCTATGGCCGTAACGATGCCGAAGGCCGCAATGTCACCCAATATGGGCAGACCATCGTTGATAACATCATTCATGAACTGACGGCTGAACTGGAAATCAGTAGCGATTATCAGCAGCGCCGTGCCGACATCAAAGCCTTCAATGCCCATAGTCCGGTATTGAAGAAAGGCCTGGCCTTTACACCGGTCAAGTTTGGCATTGCCTTCAACGTCACCCATCTGAACCAGGCCGGTGCACTGGTGCACATCTATACCGATGGCTCGGTGCTGGTGAACCATGGTGGTTGTGAAATGGGGCAGGGCGTGAATACCAAGGTATGTCAGGTGGTGGCGCATGAACTGGGGCTGAACCTGGACAAGGTGCGCGCTACCGCCACCGATACCAGCAAGGTCGCCAATACTTCGGCCACCGCAGCGTCTACCGGTGCCGACCTGAACGGCAAGGCGGCACAAAATGCCGCGCATACCCTGCGCCAGCGCCTGGCAGAATTTGCAGTGAAAACCTATGGCGGTGAACCGGCGGACGTGCGCTTTGCAGCGGGCCTGGTCAGCGTCAATGGTCTGGATATTCCGTTTGAAGCACTGGTACAAAAAGCTTACCTGGCGCGGGTGCAATTGTGGTCTGACGGTTTTTATGCGACACCCGGCCTGCATTGGGACCCAAAAACCATGAGCGGCAATCCTTTTTCTTATTTTGCCTATGGTGCTTCGGTATCCGAAGTCATCGTCGATACCCTGACCGGCGAATGGAAACTCTTGCGTGCCGATGCACTGTACGACGCCGGTAATTCACTCAATCCTGCTATCGATATCGGCCAGGTCGAAGGCGCTTTCATCCAGGGCATGGGTTGGCTGACGACGGAAGAATTGTGGTGGAACAAGGGCGGCAAACTGATGACGCATGCGCCTTCGACGTACAAGATACCGGCGATATCGGATTGTCCTGAAGATTTCCGCGTCAGCCTGTACAAGAACAGGAATGTGCAGGACAGCATACACAGGTCCAAGGCCGTGGGTGAACCACCGTTGTTGTTGCCGTTCTCGGTATTTTTTGCGATACGGGATGCGATTGCCAGCGTTGCCGGATATCGCCATAACCCGCCGCTGAATGCACCGGCAACCAGCGAAGCAATCCTGAATGCCATTAACTCTGTCGAGAGCATGGCTGCGGCCGTGCAGACAGCCTGAACCGTGAAACCAGAGTGAGCCTGCCATGTACCATTGGTTAAACGCTATTGCCAGCCAGCCTGCACCAAAGATTCTGGTGACAGTTGCCAGGGTATTGGGTTCTGGTCCGCGTGAACCGGGGGCCAGGATGCTGGTCACGGCGGACGAATTGTTTGACACCATAGGTGGTGGTCATCTGGAAATGAAGGCGACAGAAATTGCCCGCAGCATGTTGGCCATGCCAGAATCTGAGCTGGCCGCACAACGCCGCCTTGAACGGTTTCCGCTTGGCCCCAGTCTGGGTCAGTGTTGCGGTGGGATTGTGCATCTGGCATTTGAACGCGTGCAGGCTGATAGCCTGACGTACCTGAACAAGCTGAACCAGCGCTGGCGCCTGGGGCAGGATAGCTGGCGTTTACTGGCGCTGGACAGCGACCTGCCACCGACGCTATGTGATGCCGATGGCAAGCATCTGGCTGGCCCGGCCTGGCCTGCTGACCTGCCCTTGCAAATCGATCTACAGACACCCTGCCAGGTCTTG
Source organism: Undibacterium sp. Ji49W (assembly GCF_049340205.1). Taxonomy (NCBI): domain Bacteria; kingdom Pseudomonadati; phylum Pseudomonadota; class Betaproteobacteria; order Burkholderiales; family Oxalobacteraceae; genus Undibacterium; species Undibacterium sp. Ji49W. The sequence goes on from NZ_JBMPOW010000005.1 coordinate 83,609, forward strand.
ACTGACACGGCAGGGCAGCGCTGGTTGCTGGATTCTTGCCTGGCCTACCGCGCCCACCTGATGTTGTTTGGTGCCGGCCATGTCGGTGCGGCCATTGTGCGTGCCCTGGCAGATCTGCCTTGCCGTATCACCTGGGTGGATGAAAGGGAAGATATGTTCCCGACCAGGCTGGCGGCGAATGTCACGGTCGAAGCGACCGATACGCCAGAAGCATTGATCGCTGCTGCTGCACCAGGCACATCCTTCCTGGTCATGACGCATAGTCATGGGCTGGATCAAAAACTGTCCGAACATATTTTGCGACGTCATGACGCGAGCTGGTTTGGTCTCATCGGTTCACAAACCAAGCGCGTGCAGTTTGAACGCCGCCTGCTGGAACGCGGCATACCGGCCGCATGGCTGGATGACATGGTCTGCCCCATAGGCTTGCCCGGCATCCACGGCAAGCAACCAGCCGTGATTGCGGCATCGGTGGTGGCCCAGCTCTTGCAGGTATGGGAAGAGCACGAAATCCGCCAACAAAATGAACTTGGCCGTATGCTTGCGCGCGCAGATGCGCAGGTTGGCCAGCATCTCTCCGTAGCAAATACAGAAAAACTGGCCCCAGATACGTGCCACTTGCTGGCTAAGCGTTAAACTCTCGCTGTTAGCGCTTAGCACCCAATTACACAACTAACTGCGAATGTGATACCAGATCAGTTTGCCTGATTGCTTGATTACGTGATTGTTTGATAAGCAGCAGTCTGGTTTGATTGCGCCTGCAAGACAAGATTTCAGAAAAGACCACAGCATGAGTAGCATTTTATGAGCACCATTTCACCAGACAGCCTGCACCAGCCCGGCCTGCAAGCCTACCGCGCCAGTGTGCTGCATTTTCAGCAAGATCCGGCTTTTCATGAAAAGGCCTGTGCCTGGCATGAAGACGGCCTGTTAATTGTGAACGAGGGAAAAATTCATGCCGCCGGCGACTATGCACAATTGCATGCCAGCCTGCCCGCAGGAACAGAAATTATTGATTACCGTGGCAAGCTCATCGTGCCGGGTTTTATTGATACCCATATCCACTATCCACAAACAGACATGATTGCCTCGCCGGCACCGGGTTTGCTGCCCTGGCTGGAGACGTATACCTTCCCGACTGAACGCCAGTTCGGCGACATCAATCACAGCGCCGATGTGGCACGCTTCTTCCTTGACGAACTGCTGCGCAGCGGTACCACTACCGCCATGGTGTATTGCACCGTGCATCCGGAATCTGTCGAAGCCTTCTTCACCGAAAGTGAAGCCCGCAATCTGCGCATGGTGGCCGGCAAGGTGCTGATGGACAGGCATTGCCCCGAATTTTTACGCGATACCGCAGAAGGCGGCATACGCGACAGCGAGACCCTGCTCAAGAAATGGCATAAACGCGGCCGCCAGTTATATGCGATCACGCCGCGTTTTGCACCAACGTCCAGCGACGCGCAAATGCAACTGGCCGGTGAACTGGCACAAGCCTATCCCGACGCCTTCCTGCAGACCCATGTGGCAGAAAATGCCGACGAAGTGGCCTGGGTCAAAGCCTTGTACCCCAAGGCCCGCAGTTATCTGGATGTGTACGACCAATACGGCATGCTGCGTCCACGCGCCATGTACGGACATTGCATTTGGCTGGATGATGCAGACCGCGCGCGCATGGCAGAAACACAATCGGCAGTGGCGATGTGCCCGACCTCGAATCTCTTTCTCGGTAGTGGCCTGTTCAATTTCGAACGCGCCGATGCCCAGCAGGTCAGCCTGTCACTGGCAACCGATGTGGGGGGCGGCACTTCATTCTCCATGCTGCGCACCATGAATGAAGCCTATAAAATGGCACGCCTTGGTGGCACATATCTGCCTGCCTTGCGCATGTTTTATCTGGCGACATTAGGCGGTGCCCGCAGCATGCAACTGGAAGGCACGATAGGCAATTTCGTCAAGGACGCCGAAGCCGATTTCATCGTCCTCGACCCACAAGCCACACCCTTGCTGGCACGTCGTACAAGTCATACAGAAAGTCTGGATGAATTATTGTTTGCACTGGCCTTGCTGGGCGATGACCGCACTGTACTGGCAACCTATGCAGCGGGCAAATGCGTGCATCAACGCCAGGCGTGAAATCCTGCTGCAACTGACATATGATACTGGCTACTGCATCAATTTGAATCGCCCGTATTTTCATAAGGACACATCATGCCCACCATCAATGTACAAATGTTTGAAGGCCGCACGCTGGAACAAAAGCGTGCCTTTGTCAAAGCAGTGACCGAAGCCAGTTGCCAGACTTTGGGTTGTTCGGCAGAGGCGGTGGATATTGTTATCCAGGAAGTGAAGCGGGAGGATTGGGCGTCAGGGGGGATTTTGTGGGCTGACAAGAAGTGAGGGGTGGTTTCTTTTTCTTGAGCAGTGTTCTGATTGAAATGATTGTTCTTCGCAGACGCGAATTTGATCCCGGTTGATCAACGGCAATCACAAATTCGTCGCTCCAGCGAAGGCTGGAGCCCAGAGGCGTTTGTTGCATGCCGTACTTTGATTAAAAGATTGCCCTTCGTAGACGCAAGCCGGGTCTCGGCCCGGCGGCCGAATTCCTTTCTTTGCTTCGCCAAAGAAAGGAATCAAAGAAAGGCGACCGCAGACTCGCTCCCTACGGGAGTGCCCATTTATGTAGTGCAAAAAATGGGAAGGTCCGCAACTCGCTTCCCTTGCAGGGCGCACAATCGCTTGCAGGCGATTGCCGTTACGCAGGCGTGGTGCATGCACCACGAAACCCCTGCTACACCTCAAACATCGGACCTTCTTTTTCCATTTTCTGCACTACACAAATGGCTTCGTCCCAAGCGGATTAAGTTCAAAAGCAGAGTCAAAAGCAACAACAACCCCAACGTCAAAAACAACTACAACCCCCACACAATCGTTAATTGACGGCATTCAAATAAATATGAATGAGGATGTATTGACGCTGGTTTTGACTTTGTTGTTGTTCTTGATTTTGGAGTTGTTGTTGAAGTTGTAGTTGTTTTTGACGTCAATCCGCTTGGGACGATGTAATTTGTGCATCACAGAAAATGGATCAGAAAGCTTCGTGTTTGAGCGAAGCGAGTTTCGAAGCTTTCCCATTTTTTGTGATGCACAAATTATGCTGAAGCGTAGCGTAAGCACCCGAAGGGCGAGTCTGCGGTCGCCTTTCTTTGAATACGTTCTTTGGCGAAGCAAAGAAAGTATTTCGGCCGCCGGGCCGAGACCCGGCTTGTGTCCACGGAGGGCAATCTTTTAATCAAAGTACGGCAGACAACGAACGCCGCTAGGCTCCAGCCTACGCTGGAGCGACGAATTTATGATTGCCGTTGATCGACCGGAATCAAATTCGCTTCTGCGAAGGGCAATCGCTTTAATCAACAGCACGGTATGCCACGACAGACAAGTACGGCACACAACGAACGCCGCTAGGCTCCAGCCTTCGCTGGAGCGACGAATTTATGATTGCCGTTGATTGACCGGGATCAAATTCGCTTCTACGAAGGGCAATCGCTTTAATAACGACTCAAGCATGCAACGAACCCCACTGGAGCGCCAGTCCGGTAGATTCCAGCCTTCGCTGGAGCGACGACATGGTGATTGCCGCTAAGTGTCTACGACAATTCAAACGTGCGGCATCATTATGCTCCCTACAGATCCACCGACACCCCGACAGGCCACTTGACTGCGGTAATAACACTGTCACACAGACTCGTTAAGCTCTCGGCAGTTTATTTCCACGAATAAATATTTCATTGAAAAAAATTCATTGAACAAGTCTCATGGAAATTGTCGCCGATTCTTACCATACCTGAAAAGTACCGATGAACATCAAACGTAGCCAAATTGCCAGCGCCGCAGCGTTTTGCGCCTGCAATGCATTGATCAATGCTCATGCACAGAATACCTCCGCGCAAGCTGCACAAATTGCCAGTGCCACTGATACGCCGCAAGCGGTGGTCGTGACCGGTACACGGGTCAGTAACCGTACCCAGTTTGATACGCTGGCACCGGTCGATGTCTTCAGCCGTGAAGATATTGCTTCCGTCGAATCGTCGGATCTGAACGATGTACTGGCACAACTGGTGCCATCCTACGTGGTGCAGCGTTTGCCTATGGCTGATGGCCAGGTATTCGTGCGTCCAGCTACCCTGCGTGGGCTGTCGCCGGACCAGACGCTGGTGCTGGTCAATGGTCGCCGTTTCCACCGCAGTGCGCTGCTTGGTTCACGCGGGGCACAGGCGGCTGATCTGGCGCAGATACCGACCAGTGCGATCAAACGTATTGAGGTATTGCGTGATGGCGCATCGGCACAGTATGGTTCAGATGCCATCGCTGGCGTCATCAATATCATTCTTGACGATACGCCGGGTACAGAAATAACAGCGCAGCATTCACAATATGGCGAAGGTGACGGCAAGTCCAATGAAGTGCGTTTCAAGCATGGCTTTGCATTCGGAGATAACCGCGTGCTGGTGTTTGCCGAAGCCATGCAATCTGACCCAACCTCGCGTACCCGCCAGCGTGCGGATGCGATTGCATTGCAGGCAGCGCATCCCGAATTGAAGGTGCCAAATCCTGTACAGCGCTGGGGCCAGCCTGACCTCAAGAGTCAGCGTATAGGTTATAACTCCAGCTTCAATCTGGGCGGTGAAACCGTGTTGTATAGCTACGGTCTGCTGGCACATAGCGATGGCACGTCCGACTTCAATTGGCGTAATCCGGATACCAGCACCACGGTGTACAAAACCAGTACGGTGTTTCCAGGCTGGGATGTACGCAGCATTTATCCAACTGGCTTTAGCCCGCAGTACAGCAATGAGCAAAACGATGTGCATTTGCTCGCCGGCCTGCGTGGCCGTTTCAGTGATGAGCTGGCGTGGGATGTCAGTGCTTCTTATGGCCGCAATGCCATCGACTACAGCATGAGCAATTCCATCAATGCCTCCATGGGGCCACTCAGCCCGACTGCATTTTACCTGGGGCGCCTGACGCAGGAAGAAAAACTGCTCAATGCCAATTTCAATTACGAATGGCGCATGGCAGCACTGGCGCAGCCTGTCAACCTTGCCTTTGGTGCCGAGTTCCGTAATGAAACCTACAAAGTACGCGCCGGTGATGTCGCCTCGTACACCGTAGGTCCGGGTGCTGCGATTGGTCTGGATGCCAACTCCAACGGCGCACCAGGCTTTAGTGATCGTCAGGCTGGCAAATGGGGTCAGGACAGTTATGCGGCTTACCTTGATATCGAAGCACCCGTGAGCAAAAGCTTCACTCTCGGTGCAGCATTGCGTTATGAAAATTTTTCTGAATTTGGTAATACCACCAATGGCAAACTGTCGGCACGTTATGCAGTGACACCCGACTTCGCCATTCGTGGTTCTTACTCGACTGGTTTCCGTGCTCCTACACCCGGGCAACTCAACACCAACAGCACTACGCAGGGTCTCGATACCAAGACCTTGCTGGTGTTCACCAGTGGCCGTTTATCGAATACCGATCCGTTGGCCATCGCCCTCGGTGCCAAGCCGCTCAAGCCGGAAGAATCGAAAAACCTGTCACTGGGTGTAACGTGGAAGACGGCACTGGGTCTGTCTGGTTCGGTCGATTTTTATGACATCAAACTGAGTGACCGCTTCAGTACATCGGCATCGTTTGCAGTACCGGCAGGTGTTGCCAATCCCTTGCGCTATACATCCATTAACTACTTCACCAATGATTTCGACACCACTACACGCGGTATCGACGTGGTTGGCAATTACCTGACGCTGATTGGTAGAGACAAACTGAACTTCACGCTGGCATACAATTACAACCGTACCACAGTTGATGGTGGCAGATCGAGTATTGCCACCAACAGCAGCCAGCGCACCATATTCGAAGAACGCCTGCCGCGCCAGAAGGCAACACTGAGCACCACTTATGATACCAATTCATGGAGTGCTTTGGCGCGGGTGCGCTATTATGGTGCCTGGACTGACAGCACAGGTAATGCCACTGGTGACATCTTCCAGCGTTTTGGTGCGATGCATTTCTTTGACCTGGCGGGCAGCTACAAGATCACGCCCAAGCAGTCGCTGCGTTTCGGTATTGACAATGTATTCAACAAGTATCCGGACGAAGCCGTGTTTCAGGCCAGCCGTGGCCTGATTTACTCGCGCAACGCACCTTACGATACAGATGGTCGCAATCTTTACATCGACTATACGGTGAAGTTTTGAAACAGCCTGATCCAAAACGTCGCGCCTGGCTGCGCGCCGCAGCTTTGATGCCACTGGTACCGGCCAGCGCGCAGGCAGCAATGCCGTCGCGCCCGGCGCTGTTGCCAACGGCACTGGCGACCGATGCCGCTTACTGGAATGCCGTTGCGTCCATGTACGACATCACTGACGAAGTGGTGATGCTTGACAATGGTTATTGGGGATCAATGGCACGGCCCGTGCTGGAAACCTACCAGCGTCACACCGCCAGCGTCAATCGCAGCAACGCCTATTATGGCCGGGCACAGTTTCCTGCCGACTTTGAAGCAGCGCGCGCCAGGACTGCTGCAGCGCTGGGTGTCGGCACTGATGAAATCGTCTTCACGCGCGGTGCCACCGAAGCCTTGCTGGCACTGATAGGTGGTTACAATCGCTTGCGTCCTGGTGATGTGGTGTTATGTGCCGATGTCGATTACGACAACATGATCAAGGGCATGCACTGGCTGAAGGAAAGACGTGGCGTCGAGGTCGTGTCGATTTCCATGCCGGAGCCGGCCACGTATCAGTCGCTGATTGATTGCTATGCCCAGGCGATGGCGCGCTACCCAAAACTGCGCATGATGCTGCTGACGCATGTCAATCATCGCAACGGCATGGTGCTGCCGGTGGCCGAGATCAGCCGCATGGCACGCGAGCGTGGCATTGACACCATTGTTGATACAGCGCACGGTTTCGGCCAGCTGGACATGCGTATCCCTGATCTTCAGGCCGATTTTGTTGGAATAAATCTGCATAAATGGATAGGTGCACCGGTAGGCGTAGGCGCGGTGTATATCAGGCGTGGCCGGGTACGCGATATTGACCCTTACATGGGCGAGACCAATGGCGACGATATCAATACCCGTGTGCATACCGGTACCATCAACTTTGCGGCTTACCTTAGTTTGCCAGCAGCATTTTCCCTGCATGATGAGATCGGTGTCGTCAACAAGCAGGCCAGGCTGCACCGCCTGCGTAACCGCTGGGTGGATGCAGTGCGAGGGATAGCCGGTATCGATCTACTGGCCTCATCCGATCCGCGCCTGACCAGCGCGATTGCATCGTTCCGCCTGCGTGGACGTCACTCTGTGGCTGATAATGTCACCCTGGCGAAGCGATTGCTGCAAGAACATCAGGTGTTCACGGTCATGCGCAATGGGCTGGCGTCTGGTGCCTGTGTGCGTGTGACGCCATCCATCTTTACCTCTGAGGCGCAGATGGATCGTCTGGCGGCGGCATTGAAGGTTGTTGCTGCCTGATTGGTTTTGCTTCGTGTGTTGGACAAAGCCTGGAGAGGGAACTCGGCCGCAGGGCCGGGTTCCATTATCACCTATCACCCATCACCCATTACCTTAGCCCAGCAAATCCACCAGACTGCGCGCTACCACCTTGGTCGCCTTGCGCAAATCTTCCAGGTTCAATCTTTCATCGGCGCGCTTGGCATGCGACTCCAGCACCGTGCGTGGTCCCGCACCATAGATGACGCCGGGAATACCCACTTCTGAAAACAGGCGCACGTCGGTATATAACGGTGTGCCCAATGCAGGTATCGCTTCGCCAAACACTTCACCACCATGCTTTTGTATCGCTTCCACCAGCGGCGTATTGCCGGGCAGGGGGCGCATGGAGTTGGCCAGCAGCAGGCGTTTGATATCGACGCTGATGCCGGGCAGGTCGTTGGCGGTGTCGGTGATGAGCTGGCGCAGGGTGGCTTCCACTTCTGCCGGATTTTCTTCCGGGATCATGCGGCGGTCCAGCTTGAAAGTGACGCGACCAGGGATGACATTGGTATTGGTACCGCCTTCTATCGTGCCCACATTCAGGTAAGGGTGGGTAATGCCTTCCACTTTCGACGTCACCTGTTTGTACAGCGTGTTTTGCGCATACAGGGCGTTCAGAATCTTGACAGCAGCCTGTAGCGCATCAACACCAGAATCCGGGATTGCTGCGTGCGCCATCTTGCCGTGTACCGTCACTTCCATTTGCAGACAACCATTATGGGCAGTGATGACCTGGTAAGAAAAACCGGCGGCGATCATCAGATCAGGCTTGATCAGATTGTGTTTCAACATCCAGCCGGGGCCGACCTCACCACCGAATTCTTCATCATAAGTAAATAACAATTCCAGCGTACCTGCCTTGGGTTGAACAACGGCTTCCAGCGCGCGCAGGGCAAAAGTGTAGGTAGAAAAGTCAGATTTGCTGACAGCAGTCGCACGGCCATAGATGTTGCCGTTTTCTATTTCACCGCCATACGGGGCCTTGGTCCAGCCTTCACCGGGTGGCACTACATCGCCATGGGCATTCAGCAAGATGGTCTTGCCAGGACCATACACACGGCGTACCAGCAGGTTGGTAATGCTTTGCAGGCCAGCGGCTTTGACTTCACCGTCGGGGACCACGTGTTTTTCTGCGGTGATACCCATGTCCTGCAACAGATCGGCAGTGCGGTCTGCATGTGGGGCATTGTTGCCGGGCGGGGTGTCGGTGGGCACGCGTACCAGTTCTTGCAGGAATTTAACCTGTTCATCAAAATGGGCGTCGATCCAGGCGTCGAGTTGTTGGTAGTGATTCATTGAGCTTGCTTTCTATTGTGCTGACTTGTGCTGACGTATTGCCGGGCTTATTGTCGGGCTTATCTGGCACCGGCCTGAAACCAGGCACCGATGACGGCGCGTTCGTCTTCAGTCATTTGCGTCAAATTCCCTATGGGCATGGCTTTTAACTGCACAGCTTGCATATTCACCTTGACGGCGTTCTGATGTATCAGTTCAGCAGTGTCGAGCCGGATACCCGCTGGTGCGGCGGCAAAACCGGGCTGTGTCGGTGCTGTCGCGTGGCAGGTGGCACAGCGCTGACTGATGATGGATTGTACTTTGGCAAACTGGCTTGCTGCGGCATCCGGGGCCGTCGCTACGGCTTGCGCTGCCGGTGGTTTGGGGGCGATGGCAATCGCTACTGCCAGCAACAAGACCACGCCAACGGCAGGGTAAGCCCAGTTGGTAATGCCCTTGTGGCGCAGGTTGAAAAAATGACGTATGGACACGCCCGCAGCCATGATGACGGCCAGCACCAGCCAGTTATAGGCATGGTTATAGGTCATCGCATAGTGGTTGCTGATCATGATGAACAGCACCGGCAATGTGAAGTAATTATTGTGGACGCTGCGTTGTTTGCCCTTCTGGCCGTGTATGCGGTCTGGCGATTTGCCCTGTTTCATGGCTTCGACCAGCTTGCGCTGGCCGGGGATGATCAGCATGAGCACATTGCCAACCATCATCGTGCCCATCATGGCACCGACATGGATGTAGGCAGCACGTCCGCTGAGCAATTTGGACAATACGAAGGCCACGGCAACAATAAATACAAACATGACGATGCCGAGCAGGCCATCGCGCTTGCCCAGGGGGGAACGGCACAACAGGTCGTACACGGTCCAGCCCACCAGCAGGGTGCCCAGACCTATACCTACGGCTTGCCAGTTGGACAGGTCGGCGACAGACTTGTCTATCATCATCGCCGATGCATTGAAGTAATACACGATAAACAACATCGCGAAGCCTGATAGCCAGGTGGAATAGGCTTCCCATTTGAACCAGTGCAGTTCTTCCGGCAGTTCCTTGGGGGCGACCAGGTATTTTTGTGGATTATAAAAACCGCCACCATGCACGGCCCACAGTTCGCCGGAAACGCCCTTGCTGGCCAGATCAGAACCGGGCTTGGGTGGGCGGATGGTGTTATCCAGCCAGACGAAGTAGAAGGAGGCGCCGATCCAGGCGATGCCGGTGATCAGGTGCAGCCAGCGCACGATCAGGTTCAGCCACTCTGTGCCATACGCAAGTAAAAAAGCTTCCATGTGTTCTCTCATGTTTGAAGCTCGTCTGCCTCCGCGGGCTCTTCAGACGAGAGGGATAAAAAATCCCAAAGTGGTCGCGAACCATGACAGCTCCGCTGCGACCAGGACAATGACTTCCAGAAACGTCATTTTTGTTTACGAATTTAACACCGAAAAACCACAGTTGTTCTTTAGTTGTTCTTTATTTACAGCAGATTTCACTATGGCCGCCTGCCGACTTTTGGTCGGCGAGGGCAATAGGAAAAAACTTGAGGATGTTTATCAACAATAAACTTTTTCCCAGCAAACTATATAGACAACACAGTATAGTAAAAATACGGATTTCCATATAGGCAAGTGCCTGCGAGGCTAATGCTTCATCACATCATCAATTAACTACCCCGGTAGGTCGAATACGCCCACGGTGATACTACCAATGGCACATGGTAATTCTGGCTCGCATCTGCCACGCCAAATGCCAGGGTCACGCGGTCTATGAACTTGGGGCTGGGCAGCTCCACACCCTGTTTATCGAAGTAGTCACCAGCGGCAAAGACCAGTTCGTACTGGCCGGGTTTCAGGCTGTCGCCTTCCAGCAGGGGCGCATTGCAGCGGCCATCATGGTTGGTGACCTCGGTTTTCAGCAAGGTCTTCTGGCCTGCTTCAACCGCGTACAAGGCCACCTGCACACCCGCACCGGGTTTGCCTATGCTGATATCGAGCACATGTGTACTGAGCTTTCCCATCGTGAACTCCTATATTGATGTCTTGAAATACGCTATCAGCCAAATCTTATACTCCCGGCAGTCTATCAATATACTATCGAAGATATATAGATCATGAAGATGGCATGAAGTCAGAAATGCGTTGCTGTGTCTGAATTGTGCGGAGTTGCGTTCATGCTACATGATCATGCCTGGATAATATCCGTGCCCATTTTCAACATTTAGCCAAGGCTGAGCGATGACGACTACCACCCTGGACCATCTGAACCATCTGAACAACTGCACGGCGGCGGATTTTGTGCAAATTTTGCATGGTATCTATGAGCATTCCCCCTGGATACCGGAAAGAGCCGCCACACACAGACCTTACACCAGCATCGCCGCACTGAAACTGGCCTTGCAAACCGTGGTCACCGCAGCGACGCAAGATGAACAACTGGGCCTGATACGCGCCCATCCGGAACTGGCGGGCAAAGCAGCCATAGCAGGGGAACTGACCAAGGAATCAACGGGTGAACAGGCCAAGGCCGGTTTAAACAACTGTAGCCCGGAAGAATTCGCCACCCTGCATCAGTTGAATGCTGATTACAACAGCAAGTTTGGCTTCCCCTTCATCCTGGCCGTCAAAGGGCCGGATGGCAAGGGTTTTACCAGACAGGCCATCATTGCCACCTTCCAGCGCCGGTTTAAAAACCAGCGCGAAGATGAAATGGCAGAATGCCTGCGCCAGATAGGCCGCATCGCTGAACTGCGTCTGAATGATTTGCTGGGCCATACACTGCAATTCGGCCCAGCCATCATGGAATGGTCAGAAACCCTGGCAAGCTGGAGCGATGATGCCGACGGCCTGACCTGCGCCTATATGACGCCCGCGCACCAGAAAACCGCAGGCCAATTGGCGACCTGGATGCGCGAAGCCGGCATGCAGGTGCACATTGATGCCGTAGGCAATGTGGTGGGGCGCTATCTGTCTGACGTGCCGGATGCCAAGACCCTCATGACCGGGTCCCACTATGACACCGTATGCAATGGCGGTAAATATGACGGGCGTGAAGGCATATTGCTACCTATCGCCATCATCAGATACTTGCATGAAAGAGCGGAGAAACTGCCTTTCCATGTGGAAGTCATCGGCTTTTCCGAAGAAGAAGGTGTGCGCTATAAAAGCACCTTCCTCGGCAGTAACGCCATCATCGGCCAGTTTGACCTGGCCTTGCTGGACAAAACAGATGTTGCCGGCATCAGCATGCGCGATGCCCTGACAGCTGCCGGACATGATGGCGGCCAGATCCCCGCCATAGCGCGTGATCCGGCACAGATACTGGGATTTGTTGAAGTGCATATAGAACAGGGACCGGTCTTGCTGGGGCGTGACCTGCCTGTGGGCATAGTTACTTCAATTGCCGGTAGCTGCCGTTATCAGGTACAACTGCAGGGCGTGGCCAGCCATGCCGGTACCACACCCATGCATATGCGCAAGGATGCCGCTGCCGCTGCGGCAGAAATCATCCTGTACGTGGAACAGCGTTGTGCCAACGGGACATCCCTGGTGGGCACCGTGGGGCAATTGCAGGTACCGCATGGTTCGGTGAATGTGATACCCGGTGCCTGCAATCTGTCGCTGGATATACGTGCTGCCGATGATGCCCTGCGTGACGCTGCTGTGAATGACATCCTGGCGCATATCACAACCGTCTGTCAGCGCCGCAATATCGAAGTCAATGTCGTCAGGGCAGTGGCTGCCCCGGCTGCCCCCTGCGCACCCTGGCTGATGCAGCAACTGGCTGCCGCCACGCAAAGAGCGGGTTTGCCAGCTTTTGAATTGCCCTCAGGGGCAGGACATGATGCCATGGCCATCGCCAGGATGACGGATGTGGCCATGCTGTTTACCCGCTGTGGTAATGGTGGCATCAGCCACAATCCGCTGGAAACCATGACTGCCGATGACGCTGAAGTATCGGCGCAGATCTTGCTGGATTTTTTGCGGAACTTTAAGGCAAAAGTTTAAATGTTCACTATGCGGCAATTGCTTTGCGTAGCTCGGTTTTTTCTTGTTCGGTAAAATCCAGCACGGTCAGTTGTTCATCCAGCAGGATGAGGTGATTGGTTTCCGGAACCTCGACCGCCAATGCCAGAGCCTGCTGTTCAGACAGAAATAGCGGGCGCTCTTTTTTGCGCATGAAGTTACTATGTTCTTTCTTGATGCCACCGATATGGGTTTCAAAGCTAACGCTGCGCTCGTTTTCAATTTTGGTGACGCCGACCAGTATCGGTTTCAGTACCAGTTTGTGTTTAATAATGCTGCGCAGTTTGTAGTCTTGCCAGGCAACCAAAAAACTGCTGACAAAAAGCGCACCAAATATCAGGCCAACGACCAGTATCATCAGAAAGCGATTGGTAATATGTTCGGTCGCCATTGATGTGGTAATCATCGACGGGTCTTTTCTGTATCTGAGTACTTCGGTTTTCATCGAAGGGCTGAAACTGACAAACCAGAAACTGTGTTCGATTTCCTTGATGGTACTGTCTCCCGGTGTGGCCAGGTATCGGATCTTGACATCACAATCAACAAAAATGAATTTTCGTGTTTTGCATGAACCATGTAGTTCAGATTGCGTGTCTATAACAGGGTCTTTGGATACCTTATAGTCATAGACCAGATCTGGCACCATGAAGTACGCGATCACCGCCGTTAGGGCCACAAATAGCAAGCCCAGACCTATACTGATCAGCAGGTTCTGCTTGCCAGTGGCAAGTACAGACATGCGGCGTTTAGGGAAGGCGGAGGTAACGCTGGCGAAATGATCAGTCGCAGTTGTGGACATGTTGTGGGTTCCCTGAAGTGTTTTGAAATAATTCCGCCTGTACCGACGGTAAGCTTAAAGTATTGTGGAAGATTTATTTTCAAAAAAGCACTATTTCAAATTTTTACAAATCGCTGCTTTGAGTCTGGCAGCCTTCAACTAACTGTCATGCTATGTACCTGCCCGGTTTGCCGGTCTATATCGATCAGTTTTCCGCATTGATCAAAGATCAGTATGTGGTTTAACTGCACGTGGATGTGTGCCTGCACTGCTTTGCTCAAACTGATATTGGCAAGTATCTGGTTCAGGGTGGCATGGATGATCATGATGCGTGTTTCATCCGCAGAAAACAGTTTCACGAACAGATAGCCATCCTTCAATTCCACTTCGGGCTCGCTGTCCAGTTTGCCCAGGGTGAACTGATGTTGACTGCTGGTGCCAAATTTCCGGACGACCAGTGATGTGATGTCCTTGGCAAACATCAGATACAGGCGTAGCGGTTCTTCTGAAATGGCAACGGGAAATACTTTCCAGACATCAGAATCCGGTACTGCCCAGGCATCACGTTGATTCAACTGTCGCTTGGGTAACAGGTAACGCCATTGTTCCAGTTCCCGCTCAGTGGCGATCAGCATGGTCTGTGCATTGACAGTTTCGACAAAGGCAATGATCTTGCCAGGAAGATCAGCCACCTGCCAGTGGGTCGTCAGATGGGTGCTACTGGTATCCACCGCCAATAATTTATTGTGCATGACGATATTCCAGTTGATACCGTCGTAGCGGTCAGACCAGAAACTGAGTGGCAGGCTCAGCCAGTCAATGACTTGATGACCCACCAGGTCCAGGGTGCTGATACGTTTTACCGTATCACGTCTGGCCAGCGCCAGTGCACGCAAGCCATTGTCTGCGATGACCAGATGATGGGCAGGCACCGGAAAATGCATCAACTGACGCCCACGCCGGTTGATCTGTATGACACCGCTTTCGCCCAGTGCCAGCAAATAGTCGCCGCCAGGCAAATGGACTGCATCGTGGATGGTGGCCAGACCCTTATCCTGTAACTTCAGTTCGAGGGGGCTGGTTCTTGCCACGAAAGAACTGGTCCGCATTTCCTGCCCCGAAAACTTCAGTTCGGGCAAATCAGCTTTCAAAACATCGGAACTCGCCAACTGATGCAGTTGCCGGATTTCTACGGCAGTCAGGCTGCTTTGATCGGCCTGCTTTTCTGCGATTATATGTGGCAACAGGGCTGTTGCCACGCGTCTGCTGGCCTGGGAATGATTCTTTTGCTGTATCAGTTCCATGGCAAGACGGCTTCTTTGTATGATGCCGTCGTCGTCCTGTTGATACAGCAGGTCTTGTATCATGAAGGCACTGTCTGCCAGTCCTTCCGGATACAGACATAGTTTTCTGACCAGTGCGCGCAAGCTGATAAAACCACCTGCCTGTTCGGCCTGCAATAGCCATGACATTGCCTGCATGCGGTGTTCGGCCAGGGGCCAGATGGCTTCTGCTGCTTCGCACAAGTCACCACGAGCAGCCAGGTATTGTGCCCAGTGCAGGCGCAGATCGTTAGCCGTACCGGCATGCTTTTTTTCCAGCAGTTTGATGGCTTCCGCAAAGGCATTGTACATGCCGGCTATCTGTATCGCCCGCTTGCTGTCGCCGGCCAGCGTCCACAGACGTATCATGATTTCCGGGGCCAGATTCAGGGTTTCAGCAAGTTCGGCTGCCTGCCTGATGCGTCCTTTTTTCTCCAGATAATCAACCGCCTCGCCGCCTGCTCTCAGCAATTCAGCCAGTACAAATACGGCTTCGTCTATTTTGCCTTCACGATCAAGTCTTTCGAAAGTCTGCCTGTATGTTTTTCTCAGGTGCAGTTCCAGTGGATCTGCAATGTTGATCCGGCCGTTTTGGCCCGAGTTGCCGAAGATGGCAAAACTATCCCGGCGACGGGGGACAGAAAAAGCCTGCTTCGAAGGTTTGCCGCCTAGCGTATCCAGTTTGCTTAATGGAATGGCGTGTCTTAAGGCCTCCATCAGGTCACCTTGGTCAAACATGTCGAGCATCTTGCGCAGATAATTCGCCTGTCGCTGGCTGAGTATTTTCGATACACCCGTCATCACTGCTGCTTTGCTCAACATGTCATTGAGCTTTTGTTCGAAGGCGGATGGTGCAGATGAACGGCCTGGCACTTGTACCTCGCCATCACCGCTGACCTGGCGACGCTGTAGCATTCTGGCGACCCAGCCCATGGCTTTTTCGGCAGAATCTCTTGCCATGGCACGTGCGCCGGCGAGCAGCGCCTGCTTCACATCCAGCTTTTTCGAATTACCGGGCTTGGTGAAGTTCTTTTCTTCATCCAGAAACCCCTGCACATGTGCCGTCGCTTCAGGGCTATCTTTGCCCAGTATGTCGCGCAAGGTCTTGCCGGGTTTCACCTCCATCTCGGCACCGGTTTGTCGCTCCTGGGGAAATTCCATAGGGACCAGAAGCGGCAATTTGCTCAGGTCCAGCCACAATGCGGGGTCGATTTTTTTTGCTGTGGTCAGGTTCTGGGTATGAATCTGCGCCCCGCGTACCAGACAAAAACCGCCGGGCTTTACTTGCCGGCGTTCTTCCGTACTCAGTGGGGCGCTGCTCAAAATGCCGTTGACATCGCAGATGGCAAGGCCATTCAATGTGGCGCAGTGCGTGCGCAAGGCTTGCGGAAATTCCAGAAAATAGCCATCGAATATCTGATACAAACGTGACCCGGCACGCCATGCATGCAGCACGCGGCGTTTGCCTTCGGCGTCGGACATCATACCTAAATCAAACCACAGGCCGCGGATGTGTTGCGTGCCTTCAAATACCGGTCTTTGTACTTTGGCTTGCATCTTATTTTCAGTATTACTGAGCATGATGCACCTTTTCTGCGCTGACACGCAGCAGCGGGCGTTGTTCATACAGGCTGCAGACATGTAGCTCCAGTGTCGCTTCCACTACCCATGCCAGTTTGCCGCACAAGGCATCCATGCTGATGTGGAGGATGGGCTGGGGTGATTTGTGCAATACATGCAGACCGCGCAGGCTTTTGAAAAAGATGGTTTTTCTATCCTTGTGCAAAACCACCAGACCATACTCAGCCTGCTCGGTTTCGTGATAGCGGACGACCCCCACCACCTGGGCAGCATCCACTACCTCAATCTTGTGGTTGCTGCCTTCACGGCTGATCAGCCATTCTGTATAACTCAGTTGCAGGGCCAGCAAGCCCGCTTTCTTGTTGTTCCAGGATGATTGATCACCAAACAGCAGGCGCGTGCCAGAATAGGCCAGTTTTTCCATCAATACCGGTGTTTCCTCGTGCGCATACCAACGGTGTATCAGAATACCGGTCTCAGTACTGGTTCCAAAAATAAATTTTTTGTCCAGGTATTCTGTACCAAGGACTTTTTCCGCCAGCACAGAAAATTCTGGCGTGGTTGAATCACCACTAACTGGATTCCACGACTTGGTATTGCCGAATGTCCAGCACACCAGACGTTGTTCGGTGTCCACCGCCAGTACCCGACTACGGTTGGTACCCGCAACTTTGCCTGGCAAGAAATAACTAGTCAGCATCCTGTCAGCATCAGTTGGTGGCTTGAAAGATGTCGGATCGGGCAAGCTGATCGATACCCGCTCCTGGTAAAAATATTGTTTCGGGAATCCCACAAAAAACAAATCCTCTTCGTTGAGGATAAAGTAGGCCGGATTCTTGCCGAACAAATCAAAACTGATGATCTGACCCAGGGTCGGTATATTGACCGTACGTGGTTTGCCCGGTGCTGCTCGCGGAGAATTGGGGACGTGATAAATTTTCAGTCGCTTATCTTGCTGAGCTATGGCTACCCAGCCACCGCCGGGTGACAGACGCGGGCTGTGTTTGTCTGAAGGACGGGCATCAGCGTCTGCGATATGTCCCAGCAAGTCGAAACGTCTGAATGGTTCACGCAGCAGACGCACGCTATGGCCAGCTTCTGGAAGTTCAAGTTCAATGTCTTTCCGGTTGCTGGCAGCCGACATTTGCAGGCGCAGACTATTTTTCAGCAAATCCACGTTGATACTGACCAGCGCCGTGGCTTTCTTGACAGAGCCGGGTGCAGGTGACGATATTTGCCAGCAATCGCAATTGACCGTGATGTCGTCTATGGCCTTGTTCCATGCCTGTAGATGCGATTCAGTGGGGCTGACCAGGGTCTTGGCTGCCAATAATTTTTGTATGCCTTCTTTGCCGTTGCTGTCATGCAGGACACCAGGTTGTTGCAATATGCCCCATTTGAATTCTGCACCAGCCTCATGCGCTCGCCTTGTCAGTATGATGAACAGGGCCATATGGGCCAGGCGGCATTCACCCAGTTGCAGCGGGCCAGCATCGAACAGGGCAAGGCATAATTGCGAACGCAGGCGTATATCAGGTTCCGGACCAAGAAAAAGTAACTCATTGCTAGCCGCACGGCGCAAGAACTCGTCCGGTTCGGCATCAGCAAACAACCATTCTGTCATCAACAGACGATCGTAGCTGCCACGCCGCACAATATTGCCGACACCTGTCAGGGCATCCCGGTTGGGGGTGGCCGCGGCCTTCAATTTGCCTACCAGCGGGTGCAGGCGCAATAGCAGTTGTCCCATGCTTAAGCCCAGCTCCGGTGGAAACAGGCTCAGCCATTGTCGCCATTCTTCCAGTGCAGGAGGCAGACTGAGTGGTGCAGGATTCATCCCAGCTCCCTTGTCAGCCAATGCAGCAGACCCTGGTGTATTTGTGCCGGTCTGGCCAGCGGGACGATACAGGCAGGATCATGCCATAGCAAAATGGCCTGTGCGCCTGTGCGTTGCGCCAGATGGGTTTGCAACAGGTCGCCCGGCAAGGTGGGCCGGCATAGCGTCGGTAGCCAAAGATTGCGTGCAGTTTCATGCGGCGCGCAATAGCGTACACCATCGACCCAGGGCAGATCAGCGGCGTTTCCCAGTACAACCATCAGGCTGCGGGTGGCGACGATGGACAGCATGTGTAATTCATCGTCATGCAGTTTTTGCATGCGCTTTAACAAGGCGCCTGCATATTTGCCGTGCGCGACCACACCGCCAGGTGGCGGTGCATCACCATCTGTAGAAACCCATTTCAAATCATCCATCAATTTGCTTCCAGCAAGCCCATTAATTGCTGACGACGTGCTTGCAGTGTTTCAGGCATGCTGCTTTGATCAAAATTGGCATCAATTTCACGCAGTAGCGCTTCGACCGGTTTAACTTTATTTGCGGTATCGGTTTCCGCCAGCAGTTGATCCGCAGTTTCCAACAGCCGGCCCAGCCTTGCCATGGGTTGCTGGCTGGCGACTTCGACCACCGCATGCAATAGCGGATGCTGGGCATGTGCCAGTGTGTCACGCAAGATTTCCCTTGCGTTGCGTTGTCCCATCGCGGTCGGGATGACATAAATCAGTGGCCACAGGTCTGCCTTGCTGGCGATCTGCCTGCCCGCCAGTACCGTTGCTGCCGCAATTAACTGCTGTGCCTTGACAATGCGGCGATCAGACAAACTGATATTCGCCTGCCGTAACTGGCGTATTGCCTGCGCCAGGTCGCTACGTATCGCATTCATGTCGACCAGCGGCACGGCCCGGTTCAGTACATCCAGTGAGGCCAGATCGGCATAGGCATTTACCTGGCGACGATTCATTTGCCAGCCACCTTCCAGCAAGTCTTCCAGTCTGGCATCCGGTACTGAGTCGATAAATACATGCAGCAGAAAGCGGTCTGCAAAGGCTGCCAGGCCTTCATCGTCTGGCAAATCATTGGCGGCGCCTACGCAGATGCGCAAAGGGCAGCGTATGCGCGTGTGGCCACGGCGGAATTGGCGTTCGTTCAGCAAGCCCAGCAAACTGTTCAGAATGGCGGTGGAGCCAAGAAACACTTCATCCAGAAACGCTATTTCTGCTTCTGGCAGCATGCCCGCAATATCTGTTTCTACCGTGCCTTCGCGCAGCTTGTTCAGATTGACGGGGCCAAACAGTTCAGCCGGCTCGGTAAAGCGCCCCAGCAGGTATTCAAAATATTGCCCACCCAGGCTTTGCGCCACCCGCCTGACAACCGCACTCTTGGCCGTACCCGGTGGGCCGATGACCAGTACGTGTTCTTGCGCGACAGCGGCCAATATCATGAGTTCTGCCAGGTGATCACGGTCGATCAAGCCTGTGGTGGCTTCGCGCATGGCGTTCCTGAGTCGTTGCGCAGCTTCACTGATGGCTACTTTGAGACGTGCATTTGCTTCATTGACGGTGGTGTTCATTATTCTTGTGCGTGAGCCGGTACGAGTGATGGGTGGAATGGCATGAAACTTTTGTCTGAACTGCAAACGGGATGATTCAGTTTTCCGGCCAGTGTTGCTCAATCAGACATAGTAAAATGAAAAGCCCATAACTTCAACTGGCACAGTGCATGCGCTGCCAGCTTGATTCATGCCCAGACTGACGGCATCTGCATTTTATCCGTATCGTTTGCTTGAACTTGCCAGTACCTCCATGAAAAAACAGACTTCTTTAGATCCAGATAACATCGCAGCATTGCAAAAACAATTTTTTCATTCCCTGACGCTGGGAACGGGCAGAACGATGTTGCTCATGAAGGCGTATCCCGCTGTTGATTTTTCAAAAGAGCTTATTGCGGCGGCGACTAAAAATCTGGCATTTGACCCTCAATGCGAAGGCAGCAGGGCAGATTATTTATTTCGCCTGATTAAACGATCCAGGCAAAAAGACCTGATTATCAATGTCTTGCTTCGAAAGCTGAAAACCAGGAAGCGTGGAGACTATGACCTTAATCAGCTTTGTGACCTTGCCGTCTTGTTTTACAAAGATGGAATTGTTCGTGCGAAAGAGGTGCTTATACAGCGATTTGAAAAATCTTTCCATGCCGATTTTGACGCTTGTGGGGAAGCTCAAATATTGCAACTCGATGGTTTACATGGTTTGTTCAGGTTAGCTGAGGATATCGGAAAACGTCCTCTCGACGAGCGAGAAAATTGGGAAAACCGTTGGTTGGTTGAAAATTTTCAAGAAGAAAATAAATCTCTCAATGTATTGTTGGAGTTAAGCAAAGCTGCAAAAAATAATTCTTTTATTCAAAATTACTTTGAGCTGATCAGAGGAGCAGAACCGTTTACGTCTTCTGCTCGGATAAAGATGCCACCATATACTGTGAATGAGGTGGAGGAGATTATTCATAACCAGAGACCGCGTGCTTTTTTTAATCGCGCCCGGATTCAAAAGATGACAGTTGCAGAAATTGAACAGGTTGCCAGGAATTTTCTGGAAACAAGGGACGATGCAAAGAAATTCAAGTATCTGCAGTTTTTCTACGCTACCAAGTTCCCATTTTCTTATGCGCCTCTGTTAAAAATAGCGCGCGGAAAGATCGATTTTCAGACGCGCGCTGTACAGCATGCGGTACTGGCATTGAGTCATCTTAACGGCGCCAATATCCGCGCACTGGCGCTGAAGAAATTCACTACAGTAAGGATACCCTGGGTTTATCTGCGACTGCTGGTCAGTAATTATCAGCATGGTGACGCTGATATGTTGCTTGAAATCATGAGCCGCTCAAAAAATGCTGATGAATTGCACCTCTTCGTGTCAGGGCTAATTGCTATTTATGAAGCCAATCCAGGGGCTGACTGTAAGGCCCCGCTGGAGCTGATGTACCATAATATGAACTGTGGATTGCATAGACGCGAGCTGGTTGAATTATTGTTTGAAAATGGCGTGCTGTCTGATGAAATATTGCCTGAGCTTGCTTATGACTCTGAAGATAGAATCAGAAAATTCTACAGATACGTTCAGCGCGAACGCGCCAGACTATAGGCGACAAATCATGCCTGACAACTTGAGATATTCATCAAAATGAAAAACCGATTAGCCCGCTGTTTCGTGCGCCTGACTTTGCCAATCTTGCTGGGCTGTTTCATGCCGGTGGCGAGTCATGCTGCTGACAATGTGGACGAGCCAGCTAAACCGGCACAGGTCGAATTCAAACCCAGCCCAGCAGTGTTGGCCCGTGTGGAACAAAGCCAGCGGCTGGTGGAGACCTGGTATCCGTTGATCAATAGTCTGCTGTTTGATGAAGGACATGCTTTACCTTTTGCGGACGTTGAAATTGTGTTGATGCCGGGATTTGGGCCGGAACTGGCAAATGTTGTTGCCTATGCCAGCGACAATAGCATTTACATTTCTGCTGAGCAGGTGGCGGTCATGCCTGACAATTTTCAGGCCATGATGGTGCATGAGATTACGCATATCAACCAGCAATACCCGCCTTCGAAGCAACAGGTGGGCTGGCTGGTGGAAGGTGTTGCTGATTATGTACGCCACAAGTATTTTGAAAAAGATATCAGCGCCACTTTGCAGATCAATGCGCAAGACCAGTTGTCAGGCTATCAGCCTGATGCGCCGTATTTTTTTATGCTGGAAAAGCAGGGCGTCAGTTTGAAGGAGCAGGGTTATCTGAAGGCTTACACCGTAGCCTCCAGTTTCCTGTACTGGCTGGAAGTCAGCAAGGACAAGGACATCGTCAAAAAGCTGAACGTGGCGCTCAGCAAGGGTGAATATACGCCGGAGCTGTTTGTTGTGTATGGCGGTGCCACGCTGGATGTCTTGTGGCGGGAATTTGTCGGGGCATCCAGGGCGGCAACGCTGGTGACAGCGGCGACCGCCAAGCCCTGAATACTGTCGAAGGCAGGCAAAGCTTCTACCTTACATCTGCTGGAACAGATGCATATGGTTACGGCTGACTTCCAGTTTTTCTGCATGGCCTTTCAGTGTGATGAGCTGGCGGCCACGAAAATCCCGCGTTACTTCGGCAATAGCAGAAACACGTACCAGGGTGGAACGGTGTATGCGCCAGAATTCTTTGGGGTCAAGTTCGTCTTCCAGTTCCTTCAATGATTTGCGTATCAGGAATTCTGCCTGTTCGGTTTGTACCAGGGTGTATTTTTCGTCGGAACGAAAAAACAGGATTTCTTTGGTGCTGACCATACGCAGGCTGCTGCCTACGCTGGCCTGTATCCAGCGCAGGTATTCGCGGCTTTGTGCCTGATGCTGCATCAACTGTGTCAGCAAATGTTCTACCTGTGTTGCCTGGTTGTGCACGATGGTGGGTGCTTGTTTATCTTGTCGGCGCTGTTCCAACTGTTGTTGTAGACGCTCACAGGTGCCAGCCAGGCGTTCGGCCTCTACGGGTTTCAATAAATAATCCATGGCACCGCGTTCGAAAGCCTGTATCGCATATTCATCATAGGCGGTGACGAAGACGATCAGCGCCTGTTTGGCGAGGATGCTGGCAGCTTCTATGCCGTTTTTACCTGGCATGCGTATGTCCAGGAAGATGATGTCGGGCCGGTCAATTTCAGCCTGTTCGATGGCGGCAATACCATTCGCCGCTTCGGCAATGATGGACAGTTGTGGCCATGCCTGTTGCAGACGTGAGCGCAATTGCTCGCGCATCGGGGTTTCATCATCAACGATCATTGCGGTTGCTACCGCGCTTGCTATTGCTGACATGCTTTGGCCTTATGTTGAAAACGCTTCGTTAGTGCTGTACTTTATTACGTCATCCGGCTTTTAAGTCCAGAGGTATCTGTATGGCTACCATGCTGCCGCCGTCTTGAGGTGCTTCAATGATGAGTTGTGCCTTGCCCGCATACAGCACTTTCAGGCGTTCACGGATATTGCTCAGACCCAGGCCATCGTCTGCATGCAGATTGAAACCCATGCCATTATCAATGACTTCGACCCGCAATTGCTCATCCATTTTTTTTGCGGTGACGCAGATATGTCCGCCTGTGGTCTTGGGTTCCAGTCCATGCTTGATGGAATTTTCCACCAGGGTTTGTATCATCATGGAAGGGAAGGGCAAGAACTCCAGTTCGGCAGGTAATTCTATCTGATACGTCAGGCGCTCTTGCATGCGTGCCTGCATGATGTTGAGGTAAGCGCGACACATTTCCATCTGCTGCCCCAGCTTGCCATTGCCCTTGTCGCGCATTTGCGGCAGGGCAGAGCGCAGGTATTTGATCAGGTGCTGGTGTACCTTGCTGGCTTCCGCCGGATTGGTTTCTATCAGTTGCCCTATCAGGGCCAGTGTATTGAACAGGAAATGCGGTTCTATCTGGGCTTGCAGCGCAGCCATTTCGGCTTCCAGCAATCTTCTTTCCAGTGCTTCTACATCGGCGCGTGTGGCGGCTGCGGTGGCAGCAATTTCGGCCCGTCGTTTGCCGCCAGCCAGGATCTTGACGATGATGGAAACGATAATCAGCAAGAACACCGGCCCGCCCAGGCCTATCATGCCAAATGCGATCAGGGCCAGTGGTGCGATGATTAGCAGGTAAGCCCATGACTTGACTGCCAGCCAGTCAAAGAATTTCCACCACAGTACCTTCACCGTTTCGGTGACATCCGTGATTAAATCCAGCACCTTATTGTCGTCGCGGTGGTTCATGATCATTTCTCGATATCTTGTTCACTACCAGCCTGTTTGCCTGGTCGGTCATTAAACCTGGGAAGAAGTCTGTTTGTCTTTATTGACAAACAGTTTCACCAGAATGGCACCAAAGACTGCGGTATTCGCCAGCGATGACAGATGGATCAGGCCGCCAGTGAAAATGGTCAGCAAGGATACCAGCAACAGCTTTTTCCAGGATGCCTGCATGATCCAGTCGAATGCATGTTGACCAACGTAGGCCAGTGTTTCACCCAGATCTTTGATAAAGTTGAGTGTAGAGTTGTTGTTTGCGTTGTTCATGGTGTTTTCCTCTGTGTTGGTGTGTTGGACGGTAATCAAGTCATTGCCTGGTGTGTGAGCGTTCATTTTCTTCTCCCTCTTGTTTGCTGCCATGTAGTGACTATAGCGACACCCATTTGCAGGTGACAGCAGCTTGCGACCAAGTGCGTAATGACGAGGTTTAATGGTAATGGGGGAAGATAAGTGGGGTGCGGGTATTCACCCTGCTATGGAAAGCAGGCGTAAGGATGCTGGCTTTTTTAGTTAGAATGACGGTTTCTGCTTAAAAGAATAATAAGATGATTATCAAGGAACTCATTAAATTTGCCATGGTCGGCCTGTGTGGCACGGCAACCCAGTACATTACGCTATGGCTGGGGGTTGAGTATTTGCATATTTCTCCTACAATTTGTTCGGCGACGGGCTATCTGTTGGGGTCGCTCTTAAATTATGCATTGAATTATTTCTTCACCTTTGAAAGTGATGGCGAGCATCTGTCATTGGCCCCCAAATATTTTGCCGTGCTGGGTGTGGGCTTTCTGTTTAATGTTGTGGCAATGTGGTTCCTGACTTCACATCTGCAAATCAATTACTGGATTTCACAGATATTCATTACCGGCATTGTTTTCCTGTGGAATTTTATGGGCAGCAAAATATGGGTTTTCAAGTGATTCCTGGTACGTGTTAGCCCGTTTATCTCTAAATTGCTTCGTTGATAAGTAACATGTTGACCGGAGGTACACATGCATAAAAGTCGATTGGCAGGTCTGGTGATAGATTGCCAGGTGGATGACATCAATCCTGCTGCCACGTTCTGGGCCGGTGCACTGGGATATACGGCGATAGCGTCTAATGAAGAATGGGCATCCAAGTATGTCCACCTGGATGTGCCAGAGGCAGAGGCAAGATTGCTGGTGCAAAAGGTTAGCCACCCCAGCCGAGTGCATCTGGATATAGAAACAGATAATATCCAGGCCGAAGTGCAGCGCCTGGAAAAGCTGGGCGCCAAAATCGTCCAGGTCATGGAGCGCTGGACGGTGATGGAAGCACCTACCGGGCACCGCTTTTGTGTCGTCAATCCCCAGCGTTCAGATTTTCATGAAGCCGGGGATGTTAATGTCTGGAAGTGAGCCGGCAGTTTAGAAGGGAAATCCTGCATTTTCATACGCCTGCCACGCCACGCCTTCTGGCGGTGCGCGATAACCAGGTACGGTGGCTACCGATAATTTCCAGCCGTTCTGGCCGGTAAAGAAATCCAGCGGCGTGGTACGCAAGGCAAAAATTGCTTCCATCAGTTTTTGATTCGGAAAAGGGCCATCGGTTTGCTGTTCGACACCGGCACCGATTTCCGTGCAGGCCCACCACCAATAGATTTTATTCTGTTTGTCATCGCTGACCGTTTTGAACATCAGGGAATAGCGTGGCACATTGCGCATATACGGGTTGAGCGGCGGCTGGTAAGTCTGCACGCCCTGGCACAGTATAATTTTCCATTTGACTGGCATCAGGGACTGATAAAAATTCAGTGCAATTGATGGCCCCAGGTTTTTGATTTCTGTGTAATTGGTATCTGGCGACCAGTACCAGACCCCACTGGTTATTGCTTCACCGCAGCCGCTGAGCTTGCCCCAGTCGGTCAGTATGGCTCTTTGATAGGTACCGCGTGCCTTTTCACTTTCAAGGTTGATGTTGTTCAGGATGCCTGCCAGTTCCGAGCAGGCAATAATCAGAGGGACCGTACCATCCGCCAGCTTGTGTTTTTTTGCCATCTCGTCGTTGGCAAACTTGTAGCAGGCCATGGCAATGCCCACCGCTTCTGATCCTATGTAGGTTTTCGCTTTGTCGATCAGTGCACCTTCCAGCTTGTTCGCCAACTGATCCAGTATCACGTTGATGACACCGGATGGTTGCTTGGAGGGTTCTTCTGGCAGGCCCATCAGTTTGACGACCTGATTATAGGTATTGGTATAGATCAGGCCGACGGA
The DNA here is from genome assembly GCF_049340205.1 of Undibacterium sp. Ji49W. Taxonomy (NCBI): domain Bacteria; kingdom Pseudomonadati; phylum Pseudomonadota; class Betaproteobacteria; order Burkholderiales; family Oxalobacteraceae; genus Undibacterium; species Undibacterium sp. Ji49W. The sequence goes on from NZ_JBMPOW010000005.1 coordinate 110,024, forward strand.
CTGGTTCAGCAAACCAACATTGATAGACAGAGTGTTGATGGACTGGACATAGGTCAGCTCCTTCCTGAGCTGGTCCCTGACCAATTCCCAGTCTGCGACAGTAAATTCTACGGGACGGACCAGGACCATCAATGTGCTAAACCAGTTCGGAAAGGGGGCATTGATATTGGTATATTGGGAACGTACTCCCTTTGTATCTACCACGCCCAGCTCTTTTGACATGGCTTCATAGATTTGTTCTTGTTCATGGGTCATGCTGGGCCAAGCCTGATCAGGCTGATCCATGATGCCCATTGCTGCCCGCACGAATCCCCCGAGCTCGAAAGAGAAAAAATAACAGGAGCGGACGGTAGCTGCCGCAAATCCCACGGCTCCTTTCGGTATGTTAAAGCTTTTGACAATGGCGTCTTCGCGCATCAGATGCAGTTCGCCACCTTTTTGCATGTCGGCCGTGGCCCACCAATATTCCTTACCCTCACACGCGCCTATCCAGGTCACACCCTGATGCTGCAAGGTATTGTGCTTCACCCATGTGCCATTTTGCAGGCGCAGTAACTGATCCTGACCATCCTGGCGGGTCAGTGCCAGAATGAAATCCGCAGCGCCGACCGAGACCTGTAGCAACCTGGTGCCCGCAGGTGCGGCCAGCTTTTGCCAGCCCTCTGCGCCCTTGTAGAGCCAGGCATGACCACTGTTTCCCAGTACACACATGCAGCCATCTGAACCTGCGCTGATGGCGCTGGGTACGTCATTGTCTGGTAAGGCGGCCAGGGTTTTGACAAAACCATCGTCTTTAGGAAAGTCTTGCCGATATTGCATCACCACGGCAGCATTGTTTTTGGACTGGATAAAAAAAGCCTGCTGAAAATTCACCGGTGCCAAATGCCTGGGAAAGCCAAAAGGCGTGGGTCGGTAGAGTTTGTTATCACAAACCTTGTTCAGCCTGCCCAGACTATGGCTGAATTGTCCGACCGAATTCATGGTCAGTGTCCAGATACTACCGTCAGCCGCTACAGCCAGCGCCTGATTTTCCATGGTTTCCGGATAAGCCAGGGCGGGGCTGATACCGGTACGAAATCCCAACGCCGGTCTGGCCGCATGCGTGCCCGAGGAATTGGAACGGAAAAGAGTAGGCATTGGCGCGGCGACAACAGCATTCATGGACATCCTTAGGGGGAGGGATCAAATTAGGGGGCGCGATGACACGGATATTGCAAAAAGAAGTTTCCAGGATTGTATGCCAGGAAGGCAAGATCTGGCTTGCCAGGAAGTGATTTATTTGTAACGAAGAGGGGTCGCCATGCCTGATGGCGATCCCATTTGCAAATGTGGTCTGGGGGAGCAGGCTTTGTGTTTTACAGTATCAATATCGCCCTGAAATCATTAACATTGGTGCGCGTAGGGCCGCTGACGACCAGGTCATCCAGAGCGCTGAAAAAGCCGTAGCCATCGTTGTTCTCCAACAGGCTGCGGGCGCGTAGCTGTTTTGCTGCTGCACGGGTGATGGAGTCAGGTGCGTACAGGGCACCGGCATTGTCTTCGGAACCATCGATGCCATCGGTATCGCAGGCTATCGCATGGATAGCCGGGTGGCTGTCCAGCGCGACTGCCAGGCTCAGCAAGAATTCTGCATTACGGCCACCACGGCCCTTGCCACGCACGGTGACGGTGGTTTCACCACCGGAAATCAGCACACAAGGTTTTTGAAATGGCTGGCCATGTTTGGCGACCTGCTTTGCGATGGCGGCATGCACCAGCGCCACATCGCGTGCTTCGCCCTCTATGCCATCCGACAAAATATACGGGGTGATGCCGGCTGCACGTGCCGTGGCAGCAGCAGCCTCGAGTGCTTCCTGCGCGGTGGCGATGATGTGATGGCTATGGCCGTTAAAGCGCGGGTCGTCGGGCTTGGGGGTTTCGCCTTTGCCGCTTTCCAGATGCTGCAAAATTTCTGCCGGGATGGCGATGTCGTATTTGCGCAAGATCGCCAGTGCTTCTGCACACGTTGTAGCATCAGGCAGGGTAGGGCCGCTGGCGATGATACCGGGTTCGTCACCGGGCACATCGGATATCAGCAAAGTCACTACCCGTGCCGGGGCGCAGGCCAGTGCCAGACGGCCACCCTTGATGGCCGACAAATGCTTGCGCACGCAATTCATTTCAGAAATCGCGGCCCCGCTTTTCAGTAAGGCTTTGTTGATGGCCTGTTTTTGTTCCAGGCTGATACCATCCGCAGGCAAGGCCAGCAGGGCAGAGCCACCGCCAGAGATCAGGCACAGCACCAGATCATCCTTGCTTAAGCCCTGCACCATGTTCAGTATGCGGGCGGCGGCCTGTTTGCCGGCTTCATCCGGTACCGGGTGGGCGGCTTCCACCACCTCTATCTTGCGACAGTCTGCACCGTGACCATAGCGGGTCACCACCAGGCCGGACAGTTCACCTTGCCAGTGATCTTCTACTACTCTGGCCATCGCTGCTGCACCTTTGCCTGCACCGATGACCAGTGTGCGCCCCTGCGCTGGCGGTGCGGGCAAAAACGCAGGCAGACATTTTTCTGCACTGACGGCAGCAACGGCGCTGCTGTACAGGTCAAGCAGGAACTGGCGAGGGGCGAGGGTGCTCATGGTATGGCTTTCATTACATTGCAGGTGTTTGATATCAAATGGCATAGCGAGCTTGTTGCAACCCCTATCGCCTGCTATTCAAACAAAAATTCAAACAAAATAAAGTATGCCTGACAGGATGCCGTCAAATTGCGAGTCATGGAGTGAAAATTTTTCGTGTATGGCTAGGACATATGACACGCATCAACGGGTAGACATTTTTGTATTCAAGGGTAGTCACCCGTTTTGTGGTTAAATCTTGCATTTGTAGGACTTACGCAAAATTGTCCCAGCAAGGCGTAGCGACGAAGACAGTACGAATAGTACGGCAAGGAGCTGCAACGCAGCTGGGGCGGTTTTGCGTAAGTCCTAATTTGATCAAACTGAGCGGTGCGTTATGACAGTAGAAAACAGACAGCACATATTCGCCAGCCTGCACGAAGCAAAGGTGGCGCTGGATAATTTGCTGGCCAATGAAGAAGCACTTGCCTCGATAGAACAGGCGGCCAGGCTACTGGTCACCGTGTTTGAAAACGAGGGACGTGTGTATAGCTGTGGCAATGGCGGTTCCATGTGTGATGCCATGCATTTCGCCGAAGAACTGACGGGACGTTATCGCAAGGACAGGCCAGCGCTGGCCGCCATGGCCATCAGCGATGCCGGGCATCTGAGCTGTGTCAGTAATGACATGGGTTATGAACAGGTATTTTCCCGTTTCATAGAAGCCCATGGTCGCGCCGGAGACTGTCTGCTTGCCCTGAGCACCAGCGGCACCAGCAAGAATGTGATTCGTGCTGCAGAAGTGGCGCAGGCGCGTGGCATGCACGTCATCATACTCAGTGGCCGACCCAGTGAAGTGCTGGAAAAGTTGAGTAACGCCTACATTTGCACACCTGGCGGACAATTTGCCGACCGCGTGCAGGAGCTGCATATCAAGGTCTTGCATATCCTGATCGAGATGGTTGAACGTCATTTTTTCTCGCACAATTATGCCTGAGCAGCTGGTAAAGCCGGCGGCAATCCGGATACGCCGCGCCGTTCAGCAAGACAACGCCCAGATACGCAAAATCGTTGCTGCATCGCTGGCCGATTTTGGTATCAGTGTTGAATTTTCCGGTCTGGATGTCGCCATAGGGGTTGCGGGTTTGCCAGACAGCAGGAATGCCATAGAACTCGTGGCCGAACTCGATGGTGAAGTGGTCGGCTGTCTGGCGCTGGAAGCCTTGTCTGACGGGCAAGCCAAGCTGTTCGGTTTTCATGTAAGCCAGGCTTGTCGTGGCCTGGGTGTTGGCCGGGCTTTGCTCACACAAGCGGTGACAGCAGCCAGACAGGCTGGCTTCCGGGTTTTGCATCTGGATACCTGGGATAGCATGGGCAGCGCCATTCGTTTGTATGAATCCATGGGCTGGTGTGCGGCAGAAAATCCGCCGCCAGAATCCGGGGCAAACCGTTCTTATCTGCTGCAACTGGCTTGATAATGAGCTTAAAGATTGGCTGAATAACAGGCGTGATTAAAAGCGCTGCTGCAGCAAGCCATCTGCCAGAAAATCAAATACGGTGCGGATGCGTTTGCTGGATTTCAATTCACGGTGGGTAGTCAACCATACCGGCAAGGCTGGCAGAGGCTGGTCCACCAGCACCTGTTCCAGTCCTTCATGGCGTTCTGCCAGCCAGCGCATGGCTATGCCTATGCCCAGTCCCTGCAAGATGGCTTGCCAGTTGACCAGGTGATTGTCACACCTGAAGTCAAAGAAATGGCGATCTATCTGTATGCCTGCATCGCGAAAACCAGCGATGTACTGGTCGGACTGATCCATGCCCAGCCAGCGAAACTGTTTCATCAGCGGCAAGGCAGCAAGCTGATTTTTGTCTGGCACACTGGGTAAACTGGCCAGGTAGTCGCGATGCCCATACATGCCTATCGGCCAGTCAGTCAGGTGGCGCGCGATCAGGGCGCTCTGCACTGGCCTGACCATGCGGATGGCGATATCGGCTTCGCGTTCCAGCAGGTTGCTGACCTGATTGCTGGCGACCACTTCAATCTGGATTTCCGGGTGCTGCCGGGCAAGCTCGCGCAACAAAGGTGGTAGCACAAACGCCGATACCATTTCACTGGCTGTAATCCTGACCGTCCCTTGCAGACTGTTGTCTTGCGAGGCGGCTGCCATGCTGAGGGCGCGGGCAGCGGTCATCATGTGGCGTGCGGGTTCTACCAGTCTGTCACCTGCTGCGGTCAGCTTCAGTCCACGTGCCACGCGTTCAAACAGGGGTGCCCCCAGCGCTTTTTCCAGTTCAGCGATCTGGCGCGACAAGGTTGGCTGGCTGAGTCCCAGCACTTCAGCCGCCCGCGTGAGTGAACCCTGTTCCACCACCGCAATAAAGCCACGGATCAGGTTCCAGTCGGTTTGGCCAGGGTCAAATTGCAGATCGGGCATGCTCATTCCAGACATCAGGGAATTGAAAGTGGTATTCAAATATGCATAAAACCTATGCATCCATGTCGATTGTAAATACTTCTTTGCTGTTTGAAAATACATACCACACCAGTTCATCAATATTTACCAGGGAAACGAATATGAATCTGAATACGCCATCCACATTGCCAGAGCGACCATCCGTATTGGTTCTGGGCGCCCGTGGCCGTTTTGGCCAGGCGGCGGTACAGGCTTTTGCCACTGCTGGCTGGAAGGTGATTGCGCAGGCACGTTCACCCATGACAGATATCCCGGCAAAGGATGTTGAATACCTTCAATGTGACGCTTTGGATACGGCACGCATCCTGGCGGCGGTGCCCAGGGTGGATGTGGTGATCCACGCCATCAATCCCGACTACACGCGCTGGGAGACGCTATTGCCACCCGTGACGGATGCTGTTATCCGTATTGCTACGGCGAGTGGGGCCTTGCTGATGGTGCCAGGTAATGTGTACAACTTTGGCAAAGAATTGCCAGCGGTGCTCAGTGAAGATACGCTCTTTAACGCCAATACACCCAAGGCGGCACAAAGAATCGCCATGGAACAGAGCCTGGCCGACGCCAGCCGCAAGGGTTTGCGCTGTGTCGTTGTGCGCGCCGGAGATTTTATCGGTGGCAGTGGTACCTGGCTGGATATGGCAATCACCAAGTCGCTGGATAAAGGTGTGGTCACCCATATGGGGCCGGACGATCTGCCGCATGCCTGGGCTTATCTGCCGGACCTGGCAAACGTATTTGTACGTCTGGCCGGGCAGCGTGACGCACTGCCTGCGTTCGATATCATGCATTACCCCGGCATTACCGCCACCGGCAGAGATGTGCACGCGGTGCTGGAACAACTGAGTGGCCGCAAGCTCAGGGCCAAAGCCATGCCTTGGTGGCTGATGAATTGCGTCGCCCTGTTTTCACCCATGTTGAAGGCAGTCATTAAAATGCGCTACCTGTGGCAGCGGCCACATCAGTTAAGTGGCGACAAGCTGGAAAAATTGCTGGTCAAGCTGACCGGCAGCAGCTTGCAGGATGCCTTGCGTCCGTATGTGAAGAATGCTCAGACACGCTAGGAGAACAGAGTTCAAGACCACCTTCTGCAAGAAACCGGACATCGGCGTATATTCAGGGCTTCTTTGGCTTCAGCTTATTCCGATGTCAGAACTATCTACCGTCATCCTGCTCGGCAGCGCGCGTAATCCGGGCAACACTTATCATCTGGCGCAGGCGCTGGCTGATAAACTGCAGGCCAGCCTGCTGGATCTCAATCGCTATCAGATCAAGCCCTTTGATTACGCCTTTCAGAATCAGGACGATGATTTCCCGGGCCTGATCCGTGAAGTCCTGAGCTATGAGCGTATCATCCTGGCCAGCCCTGTCTACTGGTATGCCCCCAGTGGCAGCATGAAAATATTCATGGACAGGTTGTCTGATCTGCTGAAAATCAACAAGCCGCTGGGTCGTCAACTGCGCAGCAAGCGGGCTGCGGTTCTTGCCACTGGTTCAGATGCCGTCCCGGCAGATTGTTTCGAGCAGGTATTTACACACAGTTTTGCGTATCTGGGCATGCAGTATGACGGCATGCTGTATGCCAGTTGTGATGAAGATTTTATTCATGAACAGCATGCAAAGGCCATCGACAGTTTTTGCCGGGGGCGGCATGCTGAATGAAGCGCAGATACAGGCTTACCTGGCCAGAATTGCCTACACCGGGCCGCGTGCAGCGACGCTGGATGTGCTGACCGCTTTGCATGCAAGCCACTTGCAGCACATCCCGTTTGAAAACCTGGATATCAGTCTGGGTCGCAAGCTGGATTTATCCACACCGGCATTGCTGGACAAGTTGTTGCAACAGCAGCGAGGTGGTTTTTGTTATGAACTGAACCAGGCATTCAGCTTGTTGCTACAGTCTTTCGGTTTCCAGACCAGCCTCATTTCTGCCCGGGTATTCAATGGCAAAGACTATGGACCGGATTTTGATCACATGCTGATACAGGTCCTGCTGGATGGGCAAAGCTGGATCGCTGATGTCGGGTTTGGTGACAGTTTCCGTGCACCGCTGAACATGAATGGCCAGGCTATCACTGAGTTAGGCATGCATTATCAGGTACAGCCTGAACCTGGTACGGCCTGCTTCAGGCTGAGACAGGGTAAGGACGGCAAGGATGGCAAGGATGGCAAGGACATGCAGCCGCAATTTCGCTTTTCCTTGCAGGCTTTCGGGATCGGCGATTTTGAGGCGATGTGCCTGTACCAGCAGACTTCGCCACTATCGCATTTCACGCAAAAAACCATTTGCTCAATTGCCACCCCGGAAGGGCGCATCAGCATCTCCAACAACAAATGCATTACTACCGAGCGTGGTGAGCGGCACGTACGTACCATCCATGATGCAGATGAATACCGCAGGCTGTTACAAGAGCATTTTGGTATTCATCTTGCAGTTGATGCCAACATACAAAAACTGATGGCGCGCCATCCGGCGTGAAACGGTTGATGGCTTCAGTCGATGATGCGCATCCTGAATTGCCTGCCCTTGATATTCGTGCGGCTCAAGCGGTCTACGGTCTTGACGGCAACATGGCGGTCCAGTGCGACATAGGTGACAAATTCAGATACATTGATTTTGCCTACTTGTTCTTTTTTCAGGCCCAAATCTGCCGTCAGCGCACCCAGCAGGTCACCGGGACGTAGCTTGTCTTTTTTTCCGCCCATGATGCAGACGGTCATCATCGGTGCTTCGAGGTGTTGTGCATCTTGATTCTGTAACTCGTGGATATCGGCCCAGGTGACGGCTTCACCCTGATATTCTTCTATCAGCTTTACCCATTTCTTTTCACCCGGCGTTGCCAGGCTCAGTGCCAGGCCTTTTTCACCGGCGCGACCAGTGCGGCCTATGCGGTGGATATGCACTTCGGTATCTTTGGATACATCGACGTTGATGACGGCACCGAGGGTTTGTATGTCCAGGCCACGGGCGGCAACGTCGGTGGCTACCAGTACCGAGCAACTCTGGTTGGCAAACCGGATCAGCACTTCATCACGGTCGCGCTGTTCCAGGTCACCATGCAGGGCCAGGGCGCTGATGCCCTGGGCATGCAATTCTTCTGTCAGTTCACGGCAATGGATTTTGGTATTGCAAAAAGCGATGGTGGATGCCGGTTGATAGTGATGCAGCAGTTGCGCAACGGCGGCATTGCGTTCTTCCGGCGTGACCAGATAAAACAGTTGTTCGATATGGTTGGCCGCATGTTGCGATTCGACCTTGATTTCTACCGGTTCACGTAATAACTGTTCGCTGGCCTTGCGGATGTTATCCGGGTAGGTCGCAGAAAACAGCAGGGTTTGCCGGCGCGGCGAAGTTGCTTCGACAATGTTATAGATATCATCATAAAAGCCCATGTCTACCATGCGGTCGGCTTCATCCAGCACCAGGGTTTGGACGGTTTTCAGGTTGATGGTGCCACGGCTGATATGGTCTATCAGCCGCCCCGGTGTACCGACCACAATATGCGCACCGTGTTCCAGTGAAGCGATTTGCGGGCGCATGGCGGTACCACCGCAGAGGGTGATGATCTTGACGTTTTCTATGGCTCTGGCCAGACGGCGTAATTCGTTTGCCACCTGGTCTGCCAGCTCGCGGGTCGGACAGATCACCAGGCCCTGTACCGCAAAATAAGTGGGATTCAGTTTTGCCAGTATACCAAGGCCAAAGGCTGCTGTCTTGCCGCTGCCGGTTTTGGCCTGGGCAATCAGGTCCTGCTGTTGCAGGATGACTGGCAGGCTGGCCGCCTGTATGGCGGTCATTTCCTTGTAACCCAGGCTTTCCAGATTGCTGAGCATGGGGGCGGACAGGGACAAGGAACTAAAGGCGGTAGGTGCAGACATGGGAATAATTTCAAAATAGAGGTGGCGGTTGTGCCGACGTGCCATTGCGTGACCAAGGGCGGGCTGATGGCAGTTCCACAGGATATGCCGCCATTGTAGGTTAAGCAGGCAAAGTGGTGGGAAAGCTTTGTGCCCCAAGTGCTTGTGGCAATAACAACAAAGCCCGCAATGCGGGCTTTGTTATCACCTTATAGATAAGCTGAGCGCCTTCGATTGCGTATCAGGCCTGCCAGAGCAGATATTCTATGCCGTTCTGTATGGCACCGATGACCAGTGCCTGGTTTTCGGTACTCTCGCAAAAACTGGCGAGCGCACCGGCTGCCGTGATCTTGTTGGTATTGAGCTGATCCAGCCAGTAATTGAAGCCGGACTGGTCGGGGGCGCGATGCAAGACATTCTGGTAAAAATTTGTCACCAGAGTGGAATTGGTCGGTGTGCTGCCATATAGCTTCTTGAATTCGGCCGATTGCATGAAGCCCGCTGCCACCGTGGTCAGACTGGAACCTTTGTCCATGTCGGCAATCCAGTAACCCAGGCCCAGCATGTCCGGCTTGCGGTCAAAGGCGGCCTGGTACAGGCGATACGCCTGACCGGCAGTGCCGGTGATATCCAGCGCAATATTTTCATCGCTGAACTGCAGACGTTCCACATTGATCAGATTATCTGCACCGTCGGTGCCGCTTTTTGCCTTGATGAAGGCGGTATTGCTCACCGCAGTTACCGTGTAGTTGGTGTGCAGGCCGTTGTAGATGGCTGTGTCCAGACCCAGGCCACCATCAATCGTGTCGTTGCCAGCATTGCCGGTAAAGCTATTGTTGATGGAATTGCCTATCAGGGTGTCGTCGCCTGCACCGCCTATGGCATTCTCTATAAAGGCTCCGTAGGCAATACCCAGATTGCTTACACCGGTATAGGTGGGTACGGTTCCTCCGACATATCCGGAAGGGATAGGGGAAGAAACCATGCGTATGTCGGAATAATTGCCTGGTGTCAGGTCAATCTTGCAAGCCAGAGTGAAATTGGCAACCGAAATCGTGTCATTGCCACCTGCATCCCATATCGTTTTCAGGAAAGGTTTGTCGGTTGCAAAGGTATAGACATCATTGCCCGTTTTGAAAGACGTGTTGGCACCGTACATATTTTGCATGGCGGCGATGTCAGCCACCATTGGCGTTTCTGGCACGATGTTGTCGTAAGTGAAAATCGGTTTGCCGTTCGTGCCATAAGTAACGGTAAGGAACAGGTCATTCGCCTGCTTGGTGTAAGACATGATGGTGTATTGCCGCGTGTCGAATGCGGTCGGCATGATGACACCGTCTTCAAACGGATGCTTGAGACCCAGCGCATGACCCAGTTCGTGCAGGATGGCCTGGTAATTGTAGGAACCGACCGTCCAGTCGGTGTCCTTGGTGGAACCGGTGGAAATCCAGATATCTCCGCCTTCCGGATAATAATTGCTTGGGTTATACGCCCAACCCCAAGCCGTTCTTCCAGTACTGGTTTTATCGGTGGCAGATGTGATGCCAATCCGGATATCTCCGGCAGAATTGCTGTTATCCGCGACCTGGGTGAACTGTATATTGGCAACGTCTGACCAGGCCTGCATGGCGGTTTTTGCAGACTGTTGCTGTTCTGTGTTTAATGCAGCATGGGAACTGGCACCGGGCTCATCGGTCGTCGAATAAGTACTGGACCCGTTGTGGCCAAAAAAATAGGAATCGCCGGTCGACCAGGGAAAACTGTAAGCGAGTGATATGCCTGTGTGTAGCCCGGTACCCCATTTGGCACCTGCAATTAGCGCATCAATCAAGATCACACCAGTCAATGGAACGTTGGTGGTGGGGACGGTGTTGTAAGGGGTAGGCATAACAATTGAAAATTAAAATTAGTTGATCCGCAGGACCAGCAAAGGCCGCTGTATTGTTGCTTATTGTAACGGGGAAACATGAGGTTATTACGAGGTTTATAGCAATTTATTTAAGTTTTTTGCTCTAAAAAAAGTACTTCCGTGGTTTTCGTCGCATGAAGCTGGTAATAATGTCATTGTCGTTTTAAGCTCAGCATTTCTTTCTTCAACCTGGAGTCAGCTCATGATGATATTTGCCATAGTGGTGCTTTTTCTCATCGCGTTTCTGCTGTATGTCGCGACGTTGCCAGATGCTTTCCGGGTTGAACGTTCACTGGAAATCAATGCGACCAGCGAGCAGATTTTTCCTCTGATTGATGATTTCCATGCGTGGGAAGCCTGGTCGCCATGGGAAAAAGCCGACCCTCTGGTCCAGCGCACTTATAGTGGCAGTGACAGCGGCCCCGGGGCGGTATATGCCTGGCAGGGTAACAAGCAACTGGGGGCAGGGCGTATGGAAATTCTGGAAACCCGGCCACATGATTACCTGCGTCTGCAAATCAATTTCTACAAACCTTTTGCGGCTCAGAACACCATAGAATTCAAGCTGGAAAACAAGGCGGGCAAGACCGTGGTCAGCCATGCCATGTTTGGCCCCAGCAATTTCATGTCCAAACTCATGGGCCTGTTTTTCAACATGGACAAGATGGTCGGCGGCAAATTCGATGAGGGCTTGCAGAGTCTGAAAGAAATAGTCGAGACACCTGTTCCGGGAAAATAGACATGGCCAGGCAGCGTAAATTTTATGCCTGGCTCTGTGATCACAGCGTGGCCTGCTTTGTCTTGCTGACACTCAGTTTTCTGGTATTTGGCAAATTGTCTTTCGACCTGATACACCTGTTTAGTGCCAATGCCGATTACCTGCTGGACAGTGGCTGGACAGGCCTGGTCGATGGTGGCCTGCAGCAGTTGCTGGAATTGCTGGCCACTTCTTGCGGTGCCATGCTTGCTTACCTGATATTCAAACTGTGCGAAAGCGCCATGGTTGAGCGGCTACGTCATCATTAAAATGAGTTCTAGCCAAAATGAGCAAGACTGATCATGCCTGCACGATGCAGCCTGCGTAAGCTGTGATCTGTCAGGGGGAAGCATAGTGAATATCAGGGATGTGGCTTATCAAACCAGAATGCTGAAGGTTTTGCATTACATCGACCAGCATCTGGACGAGGACCTGTCGCTAGAGTCATTGAGCGAAGTCGCTGCATTTTCGAAATTTCATTTCCACCGGCAGTTTTCCGATTACTTTGGCATCGCGGCAATCAGGTATGTGCAGTTGTTGCGATTCAAGAAGGCAGCGCATGCGCTGGCGTTTCGTGAGCACCGTCAGGTCATCGATATTGCTCTCGAAAGCGGATATGAAAGCAGCGAGGCATTTTCTCGCGCGTTCAAGAAAAGCCTGGGGCAAAGTCCGGCGCATTTCAGAAAACAGCCACAGTGGACCACCTGGCAGAACAGCTACTTATCCCTACATCACATGAGAGAACAGCATATGTCAGTCAACCACCAGCTTGAAGATGTGAAAATCATCGCATTTCCCGCAACCAGAATCGCTGTCTTGGAACATCGCGGTGACCCCGCAATGCTGAGCAGCAGCATTCAGAAATTTATCGCCTGGCGCAAACAAAATAAATTGCCGCCCGCCATCAGCGCGACCTTCAACCTGATTTATGATGATCTTGAGAATTGTATTCCCAGTCAATACCGTTTTGACCTGGGGGCAGCGGTGCAGGCGCCGGTAGCAGACAATGCGGCGGGCATCGTCAATAAAATCATACCAGAGGGATCGTGTGCCGTATTGCGGCATACCGGTTCGGATGCCTTGCTGGGTGCCAGCGTACGGTTTTTATACAGTCAGTGGTTACCGCAAAGTGGTGCCAGTCTGCGTGATTTTCCACTGTTTTTGCAGCGTCTGAGTTTTTTCCCGGATGTTCCGGAACATCAGATGAGCACCGATATATTTTTGCCTTTGAATCCGGTCAGCACGCCTTGACAGACTGAGCAGACCAAGCTTGCGCCAGTCATTGCTGACTGGCGCAAGCTGACAGGCAATTATTTCAATGTCCAGGCAAATGACAGATCATTCCAGCCTTGTGCAGCACCTGTCTGGAAGCGGCATGCTTTCAGTGCCAGCAGGGATGCTTTATCAAGCTTGCGGAAACCGCTGGAAGCAATGATCTTTGCATCGACAACAGCACCTTTTTTATCCACCATGTAACTCAGTTTGACCAGGCCTTCTTGCTCATCCGTCAAAGCGCGTTGATCATAGGATGGGGCTTCGCAACCCGATTCAGAAAACGGGTTACGCGTTTCTAATGCGAATGCTGGCGCTGTGACCAAAGCAAAAGCCAGTGTAGATACGATTGCATAGAGGCGGAAATGTGCGGACATAGTAAACTCCTGAAAATAATGAAAGCGATCGATAAATTTGCTGTTGCCCCTGAGGCAATTGACTGCCACTAAATCGAGCAGATGGTTGCACTATACGTCGTGCCAACTCAGCTAAAAAATCAATAATTCGTATAGGGATTATTTCCAAAAAGCATAATTGCTGCATCGCATCAATTTGGTGCGTCTATTTCATCATCTCCCTCTCAAAAAATCTCTGTGCTTGTGCAAAAAAGCCTGAAAAGCGGGCCTATGTTGCGTTCTGCTACTCATGGTGGTGCAAAAAGCGGTACCAGTCGGCGAGAAAATATTTTTCAATAATTTGTAACAAGACGCTTCAATTGTAGTGTTCCTTTTCATAAGTAGATGAAAAATTGAATTTTTCCTGTTATTCAGCATGATCAATGCGCAATCTCTATATGGCATTCCAGTCCATTAATGATGGCTGAAATTCATCATTGGCTTCTATTCATAACGTGAAGGTAAGCTAAATTCCCCCATATTGTTGTGTAGTTGTATGACAAGTTGTTGTCATCAAGCATATTTGCCTAAAATCAATTTTTTCACAGTAAGGATAATCATCTTCAGGTTAGAATTGCCATCAGTGTAATAGTGGATATGTCATGAACAGTTCACCTTGCTTTGTTAACCAAAATGCTTTATTTCACTGAAATTTGTTGAATTTGTGCAAACACTACAAGATTTTTTACAGCGTTGGCAGCAGCGAGGAATCTACACACGGCTATTTGTACCGCTCTTTTTCTTGATAATTGCCGTTACTGGTTTGCGCTACTACCTGCTGCTGGGTGCTGAAACCACAGATGTCCGTCAAAGGTCAGAGGCAGAGCTGCGCCATTCTTTTCATTATTTGATTCCCGTTTTGAGTAACCTTACAGTTCAGGGTGATAGTAAGGGCATACATACCCTGCTGGATCAGGAAGTCCGTTCCAGCCCTGTGATTGCCCGTATCACCTGGCGTTATGGCAAACAGCAATTTGTCGGACAAGATCCGGAGTTACCGCAGGCTGCCGTGCCAGCCTGGTTCAACAGAGTACTGTCCCTGCCTGCACAAACCTTTGCCAACGAAGCCAGGCTGGTCAATGGCGAGGTCGCCATGTTGCGGTTTGACACCACGCTCGAGCATGAAAAAGAACACATCTGGCAAAAATTCCTGATCCAGGCAAAAATTTCCCTGGGGATCATTTTTACCATCTATCTCTTGCTGGGCCTGATTTTGCGTTCGAACGCCAGAACCATGAGCCGCCTGGCCAATGCGACCGAGCAATTCAAGAAAGGCCAGCATGCAGTACGCATGTCAGTGACTGGTACTGCAGAAGCACGTGCTCTGGCGCTGACCTTCAACAGCATGGCCAATGAAGTGCAATCCCTGTTGCTGACCTTGCAACGCAGCCAGCGCGATCATAGCGAGCAATTGCATTTCACCTGGCAATTGTTGAATGCCTTGCCCATACCGATATTCTTCCAGGATCAGCATGGCATCTGCAGGCGCGTGAACCATGCCTGGGAACTGATGTTTGACCTTAGTGCAGAACAGGTTATCGGGCATCCCATGCCTGCTCTCTTCAGTGATGAAAGCATGCCTGGTATGTCCAGCCTGCCGTTGATGCCAGAGGATGCCGACGATACGGTTAAACGGGTGACCGAGGCCAGGGCCCATGTCGCCGGCAAACATCTGGATGTGATCTTTTACCAGGCCAATCTGACCAATGTAGAAGGCGAGGCGGTCGGCAGCATTGGCGCCCTGATCGACATCAGTGAACGCATCAAGGCGCAGGCAGCGCTGGCCGCAGAAAACGAAAAAGTGGAAACCACGCTCGCCTCTATCGGTGATGCCGTCATCAGTACCGATGTGGATGGCCGTATACTGATGCTCAATAAACTGGCACAGCAACTGAGCGGCTGGAGCAGGGAAGAGGCATGCGAGCATCATTTGCAGGATGTCTTTTTTCTGGCCGACGCGACCAGCAGGAGTGGCCTGGGTGATTTTGTCAGCAATATCTGCAATAGTGAAGATGTCTTGCAGGCCAGTAACCAGATCCTGGCTGCCCGTGGTGGCAAGCAGATAGAAGTGGATTACACGGCTGCGCCGATACGTCAGAAAGACGGCAGCGTCACTGGTTGTGTACTGGTGTTCCGCGATGTCAGTGAACGCCGGCAACTGATGCAGCAACTTTCCTGGCAGGCGGGCCATGATGTGCTGACCGGGCTGGAAAACCGGGCCTCGCTGGCCGACCGTTTCAGCGTGGCCATCAATAGCGCCCGTGAACAACAATGCTGGCTGGCAGTGTGCCTGCTTGATCTGGACCATTTTCAGGTCATCAATGAGAAATATGGGCATGAGTTTGCCGATAAATTATTACAACAGGTCGCACGGCGCCTGGAAATCAGCGTCGGTTCCAGCAATAGCGTGGCCAGGCTGGGCGGAGATGAATTTGTCGTGCTCTTGCACAACCAGACCGATATCGCCGGGGTTGAACTGAACCTCGCTCTGCTGTTGGCGGAACTGGCACAACCCTATGACATCGAACAGCGCACGGTCAGCATGTCGGCCAGCATAGGTGTGGCAATTTATCCGCGTGATGATGTCAATGCCGATACCTTGTTGCGTTGTGCCGACCAGGCCATGTACCAGGCAAAACTGAGTGGTCGCAATCAATTCCATCTGTTTGATGCCGAACAAGACCAGCAATTGCGAACCCATCATAACCAGCGTGCCCGCGTCCGCCAGGCCCTGCATGAGAGTGAACTGTGTCTGTACTTCCAGCCCAAGGTCAATATGCGCCTGGGCCATGTAACAGGCATGGAAGCGCTGCTGCGCTGGCAGCATCCGGAGCATGGCATCGTTGGCCCACTGGAATTCTTGCCGCTGGTCGAACACACTGACCTGATCATCGATATCGGTGACTGGGTTTTGCAGCAAGCCATGGAACAATTGCGCTTATGGAACCGGGAACACCGGCAATGGATAGTCAGCGTGAATATCGCCGCACGTCATTTCCAGAGCAAGGATTTTTTGCCGCGCCTGCGCAAGATACTGGCTGACTATCCGGATGTTGCACCAGAGCGCCTGGAAATAGAAATCCTCGAATCTGCCGCCATACAGGATATCCAGCATGTGCGCGAAGTCATGCTGGCCAGCCAGAAACTGGGCGTCAGTTTTGCACTGGATGATTTTGGCACCGGTTATTCTTCCCTGTCTTACCTCAAACGCCTGCCTGCCAATACCCTGAAAATCGACCAGAGCTTCGTGCGTGACATGCTTGACGACAAGGATGATCTGGCCGTGATCAGCGCCGTCATCGGACTGGCGCGCGCATTCAATCGCGAAGTGATCGCCGAAGGTGTGGAAAGTGCAGAACACGGCGTCGCCCTGATGCGGCTTGGCTGCATGCTGGCACAAGGCTATGGCGTGGCGCGGCCCATGCCCGCACTACAGGTCAGTGACTGGGCAAAAAGTTACATCATGCCGGCGATATGGGGGGAGGATAAAGACCTGCACTGGGAAGGTGCCTGAACAACGGGATCGCAGGCAGGGTGAAGCGATGCGACTTGATCAGTGACATAAAAAAAAGCGAATCATTGATTATGATTCGCTTTTTTTAACCTTGAAAACCCGGTTATTTCGCCGGGTATTTGATCGTCATTTCCTTCAGCACATTGTCGGCATGATCCACCTCGCTCATGACCCATAACATATAGCGGATATCGACATGGATGGCTCTGGTAATGGCGCTGTCAAAATACCAGTCCTTGGTAATCGATTCGTAAGTGGAATCAAAATTCAGACCTACCAGCTCACCATTCTTGTTCAATACTGCTGAACCGGAATTGCCACCAGTCGTATCCGCCGTGGACAGGAAATTCACCGGTACGGTATTCAATACCTTGTCCTTGAATATGCCGTAGTGTTTGTCCTTGATGCTGGCCAGCAGATTGACCGGTGCCTCGAAAGGCGCTTTGCCGGTATCTTTTTCCAGTATGCCTTCCACCGTGGTAAATGGTCCCTTGCTGATGCCATCGCGCGGTGTGTAAGGTGCTACCGTGCCGTAAGTGACACGCAAGGTGGAATTGGCATCGGGATATACAGGTTTGCCGATAGACTTCTTCCATGCAATCACAGCCTGCATGTACTGCGGGATGATGCGTTCCAGGTTGCCATCCACTTCCTTGCGCTGGTTTTCCAGTGCCATGTCTGTGTCATGCAGCTTGATGGCCAGACGGATGAAGGCATCGTCGGATGCGTCGAAGGCTGCGCGGTTCTTGTTCAACCAGCCAAGTCGTGTTGCCGTATTACCCAACTGACTTTGCTGATACAGGCTGACCACGCTTTCTGGCGCTGGCAGCAAGGCGTCCAGTCCTGTTGGATGAGCTTGTTCCGGCAATTTGTTATAGCGTTGCAGGGCTGCTGTAAAGCGTGCCTGATCGACGTTGGGCAGATAAGACTGTTCGAGACGGTTCAGGCGGCCAGCGATGAAAGACAATTCGCGTTGCTGATAATCGGCGTGCCGTTCGACATCCGGTTTTTCGCTTTCGATGGCGACGCGGTACAGCGTGCGCGCACTTTTCAGCATCTCGCCGGTATGGATAATAGTCCATGCCGTTTCCTGTTCGGACAATGCCATGTCACTGGCGATGACGGCATCCAGTTCTGACAGCAGAGCCTTGTTGTCGCCATGCTGTTTATACCAGGCGCGGAAATCGGCATCCTGACCATCCTTGATAGCTGCCAGGTCCTTGCGGGCAAAGCCTGCCAGCAAGCCTTCGGTTTTTTTCAAGCCGTTATTGATGCCTTTGACCACGCTGGCATAACGTACTTCAGCCGTCTTGTTGCCTTCGCTGGCAGCCTGGATGACGGCAATATCAGCTTTCGATTCAGCCACCTTTGCCGGATAGCTGTGGTCACGCGCAAAGCGAATTTCCGCCGGCAACTTGTAACGGCTGGTGCGTCCAGGGTAACCCGCCAGCAAGATCGGGTCACCGTTCTTCAAACCCTGTGCCGAAACCACCAGGAAGTCTTTTGACTGATACGGGACGTTATCGGCAGACGGGTCAGCAGGGCGGCCATCTTTGCCCACATAGGCGCGCAGGAAAGAATAATCGCCAGTGTGCCGTGGCCATTCAAAATTATCGACCTCGCCACCAAAATTGCCGATCTTGTCAGACGGTGCATACACCAGCCTGACGTCACGTATCATCATCTGGCGTATGCGGTAGTACTCCAGCCCGCGATGGAAGCTGGGTACGGAACAGCGATAGGCCTTGTCCTGTTCACAGTCGGCAATCAGGGCCTTGATGCGGTTTTCCACCTGTTCATGGCGGGCGCGGCCAGACATGTCGGCCGTCAATCCCTTCAACACCTGGTCAGTGACGTTTTCTACCTTGTCAGTGATGTACATGTGTGCATCCGGTCCGGCAGGCAGTTCCTCTGCCTTGGTACGGGCCAGGAAACCTTCGCTGATGTAATTCTTTTCAGCCGTGGAATTTCTTTGTATGGCCTTGTAGGCGCAGTGATGATTGGTCACCGCCAGCCCGCTGTTCGACACAAAAGAGGCAGAACAGCCACCCAGCGACACCATGGTATTGAGCGGGTGCTTGCTCAAATCCGCCAGTTTTTCAGCAGGGATCGTGATGCCTATGCGTTTGAGTTCGGATTTTAACTGGGGTAACTGATGTGGTTGCCACTGGCCTTCGTCGGCATGGGCGGATGAAACAGCACCGGCAACGGCCAGTGTCAGCGTGATAACTTTGAACAAATTGGTCTCCAACGAGGTAAAACTTACGGGCGGCAGTATAGCTGTACCCATGAGCAGAAAATAGCTGGCCTACAGGAAATGCTGAAAAAATGCGGTGAAACACAGCAAAGTGCGGTGACTTCCGGTCTGATTTTTCTTTTGCATATAAAAATGACAGGAAATCCTGGTAATAGCAGTCAGTTACAGACACATATCCATAAATTTAGTTCCTGCATTGCCCACCTGCAAGTGCATATTATTTTCATTATTTCGCCAAATGGAATAATAAATTATAAATCATGAGGATTCTCTTTGTGCTGTTAATGACAGACACTGTCATTCATGGCTTAATTTTAGGCCGTTTACCTGACAGGAGATCATCATGTCCCGTGCATTTGCCGATATCAGCTTTACCCCCAGTGTCAAAGCAGCACAAAGCCTGTATGGCAGCCGGGAAGACAATCTTGGTTTTGAACTGGTGGATGAAAAGCGTGACCATTTGCTGGAACGTGACATTGAATTCCTGCAGGCGCGCGATAGTTTTTATCAGGCGACGGTGTCTGAAAACGGCTGGCCGTATGTGCAGCACCGCGGTGGCCCGGTGGGTTTCCTGAAAGTGTTCGATGCCAAAACCATAGGCTATGCCGACTTTGTCGGCAACGCGCAATACCTGAGCGTGGGGAACCTGTTTGCGAATGACAGGATTTCGCTGATCCTGATCGATTACCCCAGGCGGCGGCGTATGAAAATCTGGGGCCGGGCCCGTATCGTCCACGAACATGAAGAGCCTGCGCTTATCGCCAGGCTGGCCATGCCTGCTTACCGCGCCCGGATTGAACGCGCCATCATCATCACGGTCGAGGCCGTAGAGTGGAATTGTCCACAACACATCACCCCCAGGTTTACCGGGGCCGAAGTGCAGGAGATGATGGCGACGGTACTGGAAGAAAACCGGCAACTGAAGCAGCAATTGCAGAATTTGCAGAAATCGCAGCAATCACTTGCGGCTGACCGGGGAGCCGGTTCCGCGACATGACATGGGTTTGCCGTGGGCAGCTATAATAAGAAACCCACAGCAAAGACAGGCATCATGAAACTCTATCGCTATCTGACCGGCCCCGACGACAAGGCATTCTGCCTGCGTGTATCTGAAGCGCTCAATAAGGGCTGGTCCTTGTATGGGGGACCGACCCTGAGTTTTAACGGCAAGAACACGATAGCCGGTCAGGCCATCCTCAAGGAAGTGGACGGCGAATTTTCAGCCGACCTCGACTTGTCTGCCATGTAATGCTGCCACTACCAAGGCTGGAAAAGGCGGCGCCATGCTGCTCATCCGGCTTAGTGCTTATCCTGGTCTTTCCTTCCAAATTATGAATCAGCAACACGAGCAATTTCCCTCGGCGCTGGAAGCAGTTTTTCTGGTCGCCTTTCTGATGGGCGTGGAATTTGTCATCAACGCCGGTTTTTACGATATGCGTTCCGTGCTGGGAATGGACCCCGCGCACATGATAGGCATCGTCTTTTTGTTGGCCAATGCCGTGCTATTTACGGTACTGCTGCATTATAAGAAGATGACGTATTCATCGCTATTTCATGCATCCCGTACCCCGATCATGGCGACCGTGACCTTGCTGGGTGTGCCGGTACTAATGCTGGTGCCAGCATTGTCGCTGCTGATCATGCTGCTGGAGCAAGTGCTGGTGCAATGGATGCCGGTACCAGTGGCGCAACAAAAGGTATTTGACCAGATGATGCTGAGCGGTTTGTCATCCATCGTCACCGCCTGCCTGATCGCCCCGGTGGTGGAAGAAATGCTGTTTCGCGGGATTATCCTGCGCAGTTTCCTGAATCAGTATTCACGCTGGCAGGCCATATTCGCGTCTGCCCTGCTGTTCGGTTTTGCGCACTTGAACATTTACCAGTTTTTTGCTGCCTTGCTGCTGGGCTGCCTGTGTGGCTGGCTGTATGAACGCAGCCGTTCTTTGTGGCCTGGCATTATTTTGCATGCCAGCTATAACAGTCTGGCCATGCTGGTGGAAAGGCTGGCAGTATCCGGCGTAGACTGGCAACCAACAACGGCACATTGGTTGATCGCCATCGTGCTGCTAGTCATTGGTGCCGGTCTGTTGCACAAACTGCTGCGACAGCGGGCTTTGCCGCCGCCGGAAAAACCGGCGGATAAATAACAGAGCAGGGGGAAGCGTTAACTGCTTCCCCCTGTTTTTTAGTCTGGCTGCATTTCGCGTTTCAGGCGACGCTGTACTTCCCAATCCAGTTCGGTGTCGCGTTTCTTTTCCAGCGCATCGATATGGCGCAGTTTTTTGCCTTCGACAAACTGGCCAGACAACAGCAGGCGCGGTTTGCTGTTCGCAGATACCATACCATGGGTTGCCCAGCGTGAACGTGGCAAGGTGGTACCGGCCAGGATGCCGTAATCGCTGCCGCAACTGATACCTTTTTCACCAATCACGGATTCACCAGACTTGATGTACTTGGCCGCATAAATCGTGGCTTTGGTGGCGATCCAGCGTCCGCAATGGATTTCGCCGCGCAGACTGCTGATTTCGCCGGTAGCACGCAAGCTTCCCCAGGTACTGATATCGCCCTGGCTGCACAGGCTGTCGACTTCCAGGTTACCCTGGCAAATCACGACGGCGGCAAACAGACTGCCTTCCACCTGAACGTCGGTTTCGCTGAACAACTCACCCTGGCAATTGCAGTCACCGGCGACATGGATGCCGGCAGCCGACAGATGTCCGCCGATGAACTGGATTTCACCTGCTTCCAGCACGTCGTCGAGTTGCACATTGCCGTGGCAGTCCAGGTCGGCGCAGGTCAGGTAACCCAGCGCCTGGATATCGCCATAGCCGCCGAAGGCATCATGATGATCATGACGCGCCAGGATGGCCGGGTGCACCAGTTGATGTATGAAATTACTTTCACCTGCTACTGGTTTGCGCTGATCCAGTTCCAGCATGCGTGCCATCCAGTCAGCACTGCAACCGGTTTTCAGCAGGTATTCCACTTCGATATTGCCACCTGCATCCAGCGTATGGCCAACATACAGTGATTGCACGCGGATATCGCCGGTTACCGTCAATTTACCCAGGCAAAATACTTCTTCTGCTTCCAGGTCACCATCGATCAGGCAGTCACCGCCCACGATCAACTGGGTTGTGATCAGGGCATCACCCTGTACATGTACGTCACCCGTGCTGGCAAATTGCTTGCGTTTCAGGCGTGTGGTCTGGACCGGCAGGGGCGCAGGAAGAATGACGGGCGCGGTGATTTTACTGGCCACGGTGGAAGTGCGCTTGGACATGGTAAGCCTTGCAAGAAAAATGGTAATCGGGAAAAATCGCAGAATGGTAATAGCGGATACGGCGGCATTATCCCAGAGTTTGACCGTCAGTCGCCATCTGGATTGACGATATTGGTTGCGCTGGCTGTATTGCCGGTGCTACCGGTCAACTCAGGATGGCAAGGCGTCCAGCCGGCCAGCTTCTGCCAGCTCGCGGATGATGCGTACGGTTTCCACGTCGGCTTCGTGATAGGCCGATTTACGGTATTCGTTATACATGTCATTTTCGGCATCATGCTGCGCGCTTTGGCCATTGTCATAGCTGAAACGTACAAACAGTGCCTGTGGCTGCGGTTCTTCTATGCTCATACGCAGCGTGGAATGCGGGATTTCCTTCTGTGCTGCGACATCGTAATGCACATGTTCCAGATGCACGAAACTGACACGGTCAGTGACTTCCAGCTCGCCATATTTCAGCGTACGCGTCATACCGGCTTCGGTGCGCTCCATGATCAGGGCGTCATCCAGATAGGACACAAACATTCTTGGCATTTCTGCCCTTAACACCAGGCCGCGCCACAATTGCTCGCGGGTGATGACTTCTATCATGGGATTGCTTAAATCATTGATTTCTACCAAATGCTCAAATTTCATGGGACACCTTTTTTCAGTAACCCATAGTTTACCTTGCCTGCCCGGTATTGTGAGCGTTGTGAGCAAATTCCATACTGGAAAGCAGTTTCATCATGCCAATATGACAGCAATTCATTTGCGCAAGACCTTGTTCACCAGGTCCATAAATTGTTGATAACGGATGGGTTTTGCCATATAGGCATCACAACCGGCTGCCATGAAGCGTTCTTCATCACCATGCATGGAAAAAGCGGTCAATGCCATGATGCGGATGCGCGCGGTAGCGGCATCATTCCTCAGCAGGCGTACCGCCGTCATGCCGTCGATACCGGGCAATTGCATATCCATTAATATCAGATCCGGCAATTGTTCTTTTGCATAGCGCAGGCCCAGTTCTGCATCTACAGCCTGCACGACTTCGTGACCAGCATTGTTGAGCAGAAACGAGGCCAGTTTCATATTGACAGGATTGTCTTCCACGATCAGTACACGTGCCATGTCATTTTCCTCTGCCGGCCATGGCGCGTCTTACTTCGCCGACGAAACGGCCATGATTGAATTCGGATTTTTCCATTACTTTTTTAACGTCGCCGTTCAGGCGCAACTTATCTTCGGTGGTGATTTGTTTGGCTGTCAGTATCATGACAGGAATTCCGGCTGTGCTGGCATCTGCCTTCAAGGCTTCAACTACATCAAAACCGTTGACTTCGGGCATCATCAAATCCAGTACGATCAGGTCGGGCTGGGCGTGACGCGCTGTATGTATTCCTTCTTCTCCACCCAGGGCAGACAGGGTACGGTACCCGAAACTGTCGAGGTAGGTTGTAATCAGTTGTATCGCCTTGGGGTCATCATCAATGACCAGCGCGCTTAATTGTCGCCCACCGCTACGCGAGGCAAAGCCCAATTGTGTCAGGGCGTCATTCATGGTTTCCCTTGATACGGGTTTTTGCATGACTTGCGCCGCCCCCAGTGACATGCCACGGCCACGATCCGCCACGATGGAGATGATCACCACCGGCACGGCAGCAAACCGCGTTTCCAGCTTGAAGCGTTGCAGGAATTCCCAGCCATCCATGCCTGGCAATAAAATGTCCAGGGTAATCAGGTCAGGGCACTCCTGTTCGGCCAGTGCCAGTGCGCTTTCTGCCGAAATGGCGCGCACGATACGAAAGCCTTCGCTTTCCAGTTGCAGACGCAATACTTCGGCGGCCTGGTCATCGTCTTCTATCACCAGTGCCAGCAAGCTGCCACTGGTATCGCCTGTAGCGGTTGTAGTGGCTGTAGTGGCTGTAGCACTGCGGGTAACCGGCAAGGACGCGTTGTCGGCAATAGCCGCTATCTGGACAGCAGAGCGCAATGGCAATAGTACCGTGAAGGTGGAACCCTGATTGGGTTCGCTGTGCAGGGTAACGCTGCCGCCATGCAGCTCTGCCATGCGCTTGACCAGCGCCAGGCCCAGTCCCGTACCTTGATGGCGGCGCGCCAGGCTGCTGTCTATTTGGGTAAATGGCCGGAACAGGCGCGACTGCTCTTCCTCAGACATACCTATGCCGGTATCACTGACGCTGATTTCCAGATAATGCTCATAGCGCCCCCCGGCGATCTTCAGACCATCGACGCGGCGTGCAGCAATACTGACTTTGCCGCCTTCGGGCGTGAACTTGACGGCATTCGATAACAGGTTGTAAACGATCTGTTTGATCTTGACTTCATCCAGCCAGGCTTCTCCCAAGTCTTCCTGTACATCCGCGCTCAAATGCAAGCCCTGCATCAGCGCTTGCTCGCGCACGATTTGCAGGCTGGCCTGCACCAGCGGCGCGACACTGACGGCTTCGAAATTCACATTCATTTTACCGGCTTCGATTTTGGACAGGTCAAGAATGTCATTGATCAGGCTCAGCAAATGCTTGCCGCTATTGAAAATATCGTTGATGCCCTCGCTTTGCCGGTCATTCAAATCCCCCATCAGGCCATCCTTGAGTATTTCAGAAAAGCCGATGATGGCGTTCAGCGGGGTACGTAATTCATGCGACATATTCGCCAAAAATTCGGACTTCATCAGACTGGCCTGTTCCAGTTGTTGATTTTTAGCGGCAATTTCTTCGCTGCTGGCACGCAGGCGGTCCGCCAGCAGTTTCAGGTCGTTGTACTGGCGCAGATTGTGCAATGCGACACCCAGTTGTATCACCAGTTTTTCCAGGAAAGCCTGGTCGCTGTCTATCAGTTTGGTGGTCGCTGCCAGTACCAGCACCGCCAGGCGGCGTTCCTGATAAATAACAGGCAGCATCAACACCTGCGTCGGTGTGAAATCAGCCAGCCCGGTTTGCAGATTCAGATACGCAATATCGAGAAAACTGGTTTTTCCGCTAAGTGCGGCCTGACCCAGCAAGCCTTCGCCCAGTGCAAATTGACGTGGCACTTCACGCCCCAGGCCATGCGCCGCTTCGCAACGAAAAAGGGCATTCCATTCATCAAATCCATACAAGGCAGATACGGCGAAACCATGCCGCTCAGCGAGCAAATTCAGCAAGCCAGAAAAAATTTCCTGGCGGTCAAAACTGGTGGCAAACAGGTTTTGCGCCTGTACCTGGGTGTCATCATAATGGGCCGCAGCCCGCAACTGACGTTCGGTACGGATGAATTCAGTCACATCGACATTAACGGACAAACCACCTACGATCACACCACTATCGTCACGCAAAGGGGCGGTATTGTTTGTAATGGTTTTGCGGGTGCCATCAAAGCAGCGTATGTCTGCCAGTTCGTTCAGAATGGTTTCGCCGGTCTGCATGGTACGCGCCAGTGCCCATTCATCGGCCGCAATACGTTTGCCGCTATCTGGCCACCAGCCTACATATTCACCATATTGATCCATACTCACATGGCGTGCCCCTCCCCAGAGTTTGTCACCATACGGATTGATCTGGGTCAGCGCGCCGTTGCGGTCTGAAATAAATACACCTACAGGCAGGATATTGAGTATTTGCTTGAGCAGTAATTCACTCTCGTGTACTGCTTTTTCGGCGGCTGACCGGTGCTTGACATCAATTCTGATTTGTTGCCACAACAAGAACCAACCCAGCAAAGTAATCACCACCATCAGAATGCCGACATTGCGTGCCTGCACTGCGCTTTGTTCAACCTGTCTGGTACGCTGACTAAGTAAAACCTGCTCTTCCTGTTCCATTTGACGGATCTGATCCAACAGGCTTTCCATGACGATGCGTGGTGTTCCGCCTATCAGCCTTTGTCGCGTGGCGTCAAAACCAGCTTCCTTGTAGATGCGCATGGTCTGATCAAGGGTATTGATGCGTTCATTTAGTCTTTGCGCCAAAACCTTGCTTTGTAGTTGCTGGCGGGGATTGTCGATCGTCAGCTCAGTGATTTTCTTCATGGCAGCCTGTATCTGTGCCGTCTGCGCTTCGCGCTGGCCGACAAAGGAGGCATCGCCGGTAATGATATACAGTCTTTGTATGCTTTCCATCTCGAGTACGCCAGATTTCACATCATCCAGCCCACCCATGACCAGGTAGGTATGCTCTACCCAGTTGGAGTTATTGCGGTATTCCTGCAAGGCACGATACAGTTGCCATCCCGCAGTCAGCAGCAATAACAGTCCGACTGCCAGCCCAGTGACCAACCTGAATTCTGTACTGAATTTTTTCATGTGGCTCTTCCTGTGTGACTTGTTGTTATTGGTTGGCTGACGTGAAGATCATGTTCTGGTATCGGTACATGCGGACTTCTGTGTGCTCATGGCAAAAATTCAGATCAAAAATTCAAATATCCGGCGGACGCCCAAGACTGGGTTCCGGAGCGAAAGCGATCAGGGTGCCGGCAGTCAGTTCCAGTACAAAATAATCCAGTCTGCGATTGACGGCAGTACGGTGTTGCAAATGCTGGCGACGCGGCGCATGGAGTGCGACCTGCAAGGCAGCGGGCAAGTGCGCGCTTGATATACCGGCTTCTGCGGGTGCTTCTTCCATCTCCTGCAAGAATCGCCGTGCTGGCGTATTCGACTGGCTGATACTGCCATCGACCAGCAAGAGTGCACCTACCGGCAAATGATGGATCGCATCCGCCGCCATATCCTTGTGAATGGAATGCATGAGCGCATCCAGCACGCGAAAGGCGTGGGCTCCTTCGGCACTCGCCAGTATGCCCTGGTACTCATGTAGCAAGCGTTGTTGTTCCTGTTGTTGGATTGCCTGTTCGAGAGCCCGTTTGATCGTATTCAGCAATTCCTCATCCGTGCAGGATTTGATCAACAGGCGGTAAGGACTGATCTGGTTCAGTACCTGCAATACTTGCGGGTGTTCGGGGTGGCTGGTCAGGATAAGGTTCAGCATATGGCCATGGCGGCCATGGGTTTCATGCATGTCCTGCATGAAACCGGCGACACCGGCATCGGCTGGTTCACCGACAAGCAGGATGATATCGTGCCTGTTCAGCATCGCGCTGGCTTGTATCTGGTCGGCAGCGACATAGAGCACACAGGGTAAAGAGTGCAACAAGGCTGGCAACCTGAGCTGCCAGACAGGGTCCGCGTCAATCAGCAAGATACCAGGAGTCAGTTCAGGCATCGTCATGCTGTTTATAAATGGCGGCAAAGTGGTCGGCATGTGCAATGAAGCAGGACAACACGGCAGGGTCAAAATGCCCTGGTTCAGTCCGGCCGTCACCGTGAGTGATGATGTCCATGCTGCGCTGATGGTCAAACGCTGGCTTGTAGGGACGGCGGCTGCGCAGTGCATCATAGACATCGCAGATTTGCATAACACGGGCTGCAATGGGAATGGCTTCACCTTTCAGTCCGTTTGGATAACCTGTGCCGTCCCAGCGTTCATGGTGATTGAGGGCAATTTCTGCCCCCATTTCTGTGTACGGCGAACTACCGTTGGATAAAATACTGGCACCTAAAGCGCAATGGGTGCGCATGATATTCCATTCATCCATGGTGAAGCTGCCAGGCTTGAGCAGTATATGGTCAGGGATGCCTATTTTGCCGATATCGTGCATGGGACTGGACTGGAAGATGGCATCGTGGAATTCCAGCGGCAAATTCATCGCCAGCGCCAGTGTCTGGCAGTAATAGCTGATACGGCGCACGTGGTGGCCGGTCTCTTCATCCTTGTGTTCGGCTGCGCGCACCAGCGTAAATACCGTTTCGCGATACGCACCTTCCAATTGCCGGGTGCGTTGTTTTACCTGTTCTTCCAGCAAGAGATTGTGGTCATGCAGAAAATCGCCATACTCCTTCAGCCTGAGCAGATTGCGTACCCGCACGCTGAGGTCGGCCCGGTCTACCGGCTTGGACAGGAATTCTTCGGCTCCTGCCTCCAGCGCCCGCAGTTTCGAATTACGGTCATCCAGCGCTGTCAGCATGATGACGGGCACATGCTGGGTCACGGGATCGGCTTTCAGTGCAGTGACAGTTTCAAAACCATCCATGCCCGGCATCATGATGTCCATCAGTATCAGGTCAGGCAGCGCGCTGACGGCCATGCTCAGCGCATCGCGTCCATTGCTGGCCGACAGCGTGGTATAGCCTTCAGACTGCAGCAATAACTGCAATAGCCTGATATTTCTTTCTTCATCATCAACGATAAGGATACGAGCCGATTGTAAATCTTTCATAAAATGCATCCCCCCTGAGGTGAGAATAGACTGGACTTGTGTAATTGTCTAGTTTTAACACTATTGTTAACAATATTTTTTCTTTTTGGCAACGATCTTCCTGGTTTGACTATCGTCATGGATGCACTTCTTATGAGTTCTAGTGACTTATCGCGGAGACTGATACTGAAGACGGGGATTGTCTGCACTCAAGTTACAATGGCACCTGAAAGTTTTTCCGGATGTGCTCCGTCTGCCCTTTATGTCTCATGGTCTGAATACCCCCCAAAGCAATGCTGTCAATTATATGGATGGCCCCTGCCTGGTCCTGGCAGGGGCCGGGTCGGGCAAGACACGCGTCATTACTCAGAAAATTGTCAACCTGATCGAACTGCATGGCTATGACCCAAGACATATCGCCGCCCTGACTTTTACCAACAAGGCCGCGCTGGAAATGCAGGAGCGCATCGGCAAATTGCTGGCAGAGCCGCGTCAGGCCAGACAACTGACGGTATCGACCTTTCACTCGCTGGGGGTGAAGATATTGCGCCAGGAAGCCCAGGCCCTGGGCCTGAAAGACCGCTTTTCCATCATGGACAGCGACGATTGTTTTTCCCTGGTGCAAGATCTGGCGATTACCACCGACAAGCAGTTGATACGCCGCATACAGACTGCCATGTCGCTTTGGAAAAACGGCCTGGTTGATCCTGAAGTCGCCCTGAAACAGGCGCAGGACGAAGACGAGGCCATTGCTGCCCGGGTCTATCGCAGTTATGTCGCCACCCTGTCCGCCTATCAGGCGGTGGATTTTGATGACCTGATACGTCTGCCGGTGGAATTGTTTCGCAGCAATGAACAGGTACGCGATAAATGGCAGCGCCGCCTGCGCTATCTGCTGGTGGATGAATACCAGGACACCAATACCTGTCAGTATGAGTTGGTCAAATTGCTGGTGACCGGCATAGGCAAGAAACCCATGTTTACTGCCGTCGGTGACGATGACCAGGCAATCTATGCCTGGCGTGGTGCCACCATAGAAAACCTGAAAACCCTGCAAGTCGATTTTCCCAACCTCGAAATCATCAAGCTCGAGCAGAATTACCGTTCCAGCACCCGCATCTTGCAGGCGGCCAATGCGGTCATTGGCAATAACCCCAAGCTGTTTGAAAAGTCGTTGTGGTCGGAACACGGCTTGGGTGATCCGGTCAAGGTATTGGGTATGCAGGATGATGAGCAAGAGGCTGAGCAGGTAGCCATCATGATCTCTGCCCACCGCTTCGAGCGCCAGGCCAGGTATTCGGATTACGCGATTTTGTATCGCGGCAATCACCAGGCCCGTGTCATCGAACAGGCATTGCGGCGTGAGCGTATCCCTTACACCATATCCGGTGGCCAGAGCTTTTTTGACCGCGCCGAAATCAAGGACATCATTGCCTACCTGCGCCTGATTGCCAATGAAGATGATGATCCTGCCTTCATCCGCGCCATCACCACGCCCAAGCGCGGCGTCGGCCTGGCCACACTCGAAGTGCTGGGCGAATTTGCCGGCCAGTGGCAATGTTCGCTGTTTGCCGCTGTCTTCAAAGGTGGCATAGAAGCCAAGTTGCCCGACAAACAGCTACGACCATTACGGAATTTCTGTAGCTTCATCAACCAGGTCGAGGCCCATGCCCACAGAGAAGGCCATGCCACCGAATTGCTGGATGACCTGATGAAGGAAATCAATTACGAAGGCTATCTCTACGACAGTTTTGAAGACCGTGCAGCGCAAGGCAAATGGCAAAACGTGCTCGACTTTACCCAGTGGCTGAAAACCAAGGGTAGCGGTGGCAAGGATGGCACCGATGACCACCGCAGCCTGCTGGACCTGACCCAGATGGTGGCCCTGATGACCATGATGGAAGGCAAGGATGAAGAACCGGATGCCGTGCGCATGTCCACCCTGCATGCCTCCAAGGGACTGGAATATCCGCACGTGTTTCTGGTCGGTGTGGAAGAGGGCATTTTACCGCACAAGGGCGACCCTGATGCACCGGTAGAAACCATGGCGGCGCGCATAGAGGAAGAACGTCGCCTCATGTATGTGGGCATTACCCGCGCCCAGCGCAGCCTGCATATTACCTGGTGTAAAAAACGCAAGCGTGCCGGTGCACCCGTGCACTGTGATGTCTCACGCTTCATCAAGGAAATGAAACTTGACGAAGGCACGGCCTTGCCGACCGAGACGGAAGTGCTGACCCCTAAAGAGCGCCTGGCCGGTCTGAAAGCCTTGTTGAGCAAGCCCAGAGAATAGTTTTGGAGAACCAGCCTCATTCATCGCAATGACAATAATAATGCAAATAACTGAGTGCAAGAAATCACTGCCCTGAAAAGGTGAAAATGTTAGTATTACTTACCGGGTTAGGATGATGCACTGTTGCAAGTGTTGTGGACTTGTCATTTTTGCGGAAGTGATTTATGCATCGTGGTCTGATTTTGCTGCTTTTCATTTTGTTTGCACCGCTAATCCAAGCGGCGGGAAAATGTGAGCGCATGGTCATTTCGGCAGATCCTGCCTACCCACCCCTGCATTGGCATGATGGTAAAAATTTCCACGGTGCCAGCATAGACATCGCCACCCGCATCATGAAAGACCTTGGCATACCCTATGAAGTGCGCTATCTGGGGCCATGGAAACGGGTCTTGAGCGCAGCCCAAAGCGGCAGCATAGACCTGATCGCCACCCTGAAAAACACGCCCGAACGCACCAGTTTTTTACTCTTCAGTGATCTGGTACTGGTCAACCCTGTGGCCGCTTTTGTCAGAAAAGGCCGCATCGTACCCTACAATAAATGGGACGACCTGATCCCCTATTATGGCGGCATCGCCCGTGGCAATCGCTTCGGACGTCCTTTTGATGACTTCATGGATACACATCTGGCCATCAATGAAACCGACAATCTGGAAATCGCATTCAAGATGTTGCAGGCCAACCGTTTTGATTATGTCATCACCGGCTATCATTCCGGCATGGCCTATCTGGCTTCAGGCAAACTGGATGACAAATTGATGCCCCTGACCCCCTACCTCATCGAGACCGCGAATTTGCTGGGCTTTGTTGCCAGCAGTCCTTGTGCCGTTTACTTGCCGGCAGTTAACAAGCAATTGCAGAAACTGCAAAAAGAAGGCTATATAGAACGCGCCCTGCTACAGGCCAGGGAAGAATGGCGGCTTGCCCCCAACCTGGGGAAAAACTGACTTGCTCTATTGCCCCATTGTCCAATCACCCAATCACCACAGAATCCTGAACTACCTTTATCTGTCATGACACAATCACATCTCATCACCACAGCAGAACAACTCGCCGGGCTTTTTGATACCGTTGGTGAAGCTTCCCTGAAAAAAGAAGTCAGCTACCTTCATCCGCATTACCTGGCGATGATAGAGGCTTCGCCGTTCGCCGTACTGGCCACCCATGGCCCCGATGGGCTGGATGCATCACCCCGTGGTGATGCCCCCGGTTTCATCGTTGCAGAAGATCAGCACACCCTGTTGCTGCCCGAGCGACGTGGCAATAACCGTATCGACAGTCTGCGCAATATCTTGCATGACCCGCAGGTGGCATTGCTGTTCCTGATCCCCGGTCTGGGTGAAACATTGCGCGTGAATGGCCGTGCCAGTATTTCGGTTGAACCGCAATTGCTGGACAAGCTGTCCGTGGACGGCAAGGCACCAAAATGCGTAATACGCATACAGGTGGAATGTGTGTTTTTCCAGTGCGCCCGTGCAATTTTGCGTTCGCAATTATGGCAACGCGCAGACGCCGGGCGTCCGGCTGGCATCCCCAGCGCCGGCACCATCCTGGCGGCGCTGAGCAATGCCGCGATTGATGGCCAGAAGTATGATACGGAATTGCCAGCCCGTCAGCGTGCGACGCTGTATTGATCGCTGTATTGTATTTGCTGGTGACGAACGCATTTCTGCTATCCTGTGCCGCGTTGATACGTGGCAAATGCCTTACCTATTTTTTACGGAACATCCATAATGAATTTTAAAATTTCCTTTACCCGCCTGGCTGCCCGCTACCTTGGCATCGCCGGCCTGAGTCTGGCCTGCGCCGTTGCCAATGCGCAGACTGCAAAAGAAGACACGGCCAAAGGCGTGCTGTGGGAAGTGAAATCGGCTGGCAATACGGCATACCTGTTTGGTTCCATCCATCTGGCCAAGGCCAGTTTTTACCCACTGCCGGAAGCGGTGGAAAATGCCTACAAACAGGCCGATATCCTGGTGGTTGAGGTCGATACGTCCGACGCCAGGGCCGCAGAAAAAGCCATGCCCTTCTTTACCTACAAAGCACCGGACAAGCTGGAAAACCACATCACCAAAAAAACCTGGGAAGACCTGCAAGGCATGGTCGGTGCTGCCAGCACCCAGTTGCAGGGCTTGAAGCCAAGCATCGTGGCGACGGCACTCAGCGTAGGTGTCTTCAAGCAGCAGGGTTTTGATGCCAGCAAAGGGGTGGACCTGCACTATATGCAAAAAGCGAAACAGGACAAGAAAGAGATTGTTTCGCTGGAAACCATGGAATTCCAGGCCAACGTGCTGGCCGGTTTAAGTGATGAAGATGGCGATGCCATGCTGGCGCAAACTCTGGACGGCCTGAAGAATGGCGACCTGCTGCGTGAAACCAATACCATGATCGAGGCCTGGAAAACCGGCGATGCCGACGCGCTGACCAAAATCCTGCAAGATTCAGCCAGCAAGGATGCCGGTTCGCGCAAGGTCATGAAATTGCTGCTTGATGACCGCAATCCCGGCATGGTGGAAAAAATCAGCGACTTGCTGGAAAAAGGCAAAAAACTGTTTGTCGTCGTCGGTGCCGGACACATGGGTGGCCCCAACAGCATTACAGAATTACTGGAAAAAAAGGGTTTTGAAGTGAAGCAGATCAAGTAAGTCCTGGTCGTGAGCAGGGGCTGCATGACACGCCCCTGCATCTTAACGGCTATGCGCTTAAAACTACGCCGATGGCCACTGCGTATGTTCAATTTCGCTTTGTATTGAACATATGACTTGCGCCTTGTTTTCCACACTTTCGCAAAAACTGACCAGCGCCGATTCCCGTGCACTCACTCCGCTGCTGAGTTCTTTGTTTCAGTAATCAAACCCGGCCTGATCCGGCGCGCGATGTAACACATTCTGGTAGAAATTCGTAATCAGTGTCGTTGTCGACGGATTACTGCCATACAGTTTCTGAAATTCTGGCGACTGGAAAAATCCGGCGGCAACCGTCCTGAGGTTGAAACCCTTGTCCATATCTGCAATCCAGTAGCATCGGGTTTGCGATCAAATGTCGCCTGATACAGAAGATAGACTTGGCCCGCCGTTCCAGAAGGCGTGACAATGACGGTTTCTTTTTGTGTGGAGACGGTTTCAGCCATGATCTATATTTTGGGAGAAGACAATTGGAAAAGAGATATTGCTGTTGGCATAGGTATGACATGTAATCCACTGCCTGAACGGTTTGGCTATCACCATCCAAATGATGATGGACAATCTGTTTTTTGACGTGTTTGCAAAGCCTGACCAGTAGCAAAAATGCAGGATTTTACGCAGATACCGTGAGTGCATTTTAAGTAGAGCATATCCCTGTTGATGAAATGAGTGATGGAGATTTGTGTCAGAATGCGGCTGTCAGCCTTCATACGCTGTCAAATTGAAACGACAGTTCCGAAAGTAATCAAGAAACAAGATGACGTTTAATGACAAGCTGCAAGCTGATTCTGTACCAGACTTGCAAGAACACCCCTGGATATCACTGGAAACCGCGCTGGATGTTGAAGCGTGGATGGATTTGCAACATCGTGAACTACAGCAAGCCCTGGGCAACAAGCCGACCACAGGGCAGGGTATCTGCCTGAGCTTATTGCATGGCGGTGAACTGTATCTGCATACCAATTCTGATGGAGATGTCTTGCTGGACCTGACACCAGAAGCACAGTGGGTGACGCCGGTATTAAGTGCCGTGACCCATACAGCACCGCCACGTGGCCAGGTCTGGTGCCTGCAAGGTCATGTGCTGATACAACTGATGCTGGGTTTGAATACCCTGGTTGCCAGCAGCAGGCTGGTGCTCAAGCATCAATACAAAGGTGCACGTCATAATAGTATGTAATAGTGTGCAATAGCGTGCAATAACGAGCAATAAGGCCGATTAGCACCAGCTTAGCGCTGTGAATATATCCTGGCCAGTTCACCTTCCTGATGGGCGCGCAGGATGGTGCGATTGATTTTCTGCATCAGTCCCTTGTCAAGATCAGGACGGATTGCGATATGTATATCTACAGAAGAAACCGGTTTTGGCAAAATGCAAAACAGTTTTTCTGCGGTCTGGCCTGGAGCGAATTCCGTTGCATACTGGCGGTTGATGTTAACTTCCAGCTGGCTGATATTGCTGGCCGAACTATATAGCAAAAACGCATCCATACGGCCCAGGTAAAGTTTTTTGAGGCGGCCAGAATTATTGCTGGTATCGTCTTCCACCTTAAACAGTACATTGCTGAGCCGGTCAAACTTGTCCCCATTGCTGGTGCCACGGACGATGCCTATGGTTTTGCCCTTCAGATCATCCAGGGATTGAAATACAAATTTGCTATCGCAACGGGTAACCAGCAAGGACTGGTCGCTAAAAATCGGCTGGGAAAACTTGAAACTGCGCAATCTTTCCCGGGTTTTTGATATGCCAAAGATCAGGCCTTCCCCTTTCTCTGCATTTTCCAGCGCACGTTTCCAGGGATAACGGCGTATGTCGAATGTCAGGCCGGAGTGTTGTTCGAGATAACGCAACAAGGCCGTGACTTCGGGGGACATGGGAATGAGCTTGCCCTTGTCATCCAGTTCTTCACTCATCAGCAGTACGGCGCGCTGGTTGTTACCGGCAAACACCAGCTCTGCCTGGCACAGGTAGGCCAGCAGGAGACAGGCGAATAAGTGCAAAAACCTGAGCATGGTGATTCCGGTTGCGGATTCGAGACTTATCTTAGCGCAATTTACGGCTTTGTTATGCGGTATAGGTAGTTCCACTAATCATTCCCGGATCGCCTTGTTTATATCCCCGCGTGACAACGGTGCTATTTATGAAATGCGTACTACAGATTAATTGTTAGAATGCTCAAACGATAAAGTGCCGTAAAAACATGACAACGAATAACAATAAAATTCTCTTTGCCAATCAGTTAAGAGGCGTGGCTGCATTTCTTGTGCTTATTTCACATTGGTTTGGCGTGTACTGGGGAATGAGAGAGGCTGTTTCTTATTACACCGCTTCACCCGTTCATGGTGGTGTCAACCCGTTTGCGTACGAGCTGGTGTCGTTCAATCCCAATTTTGGTCTTGGGCCTTTTGGGGTGTCGATATTCTTTCTGATTAGCGGCTTTGTCATACCTATTTCCCTTGAAAAGAATAGCGTACCCAATTTTCTGATCATGCGGCTTTTCAGGATATTTCCCACCTACTGGATTAGTTTATGCGTTGGTTTGTTATTCGTATATGGTTCCAGCCAATTTTGGGGGCAGGCGCTTTATTGGAACGCGAAACTGCTGGTGACCAACATGTTGTTAATCAACGATCTGTTTTTGCTGCCGAGTGTTGATCTGGTCAATTGGACGCTTGCAGTGGAATTAAAATTCTATCTGGTCGTGGCTTGTCTGAGCCCGGCGATCAGGCAAGGGAAAGTTTTGCCATTGTTTATTTTCTCTGCCTCGATATTGATATTGAATTGGTGTCTGAACAGTACACTCTGTGCCGTGGCTCCCACCGATTTCGTGTCTGT
The DNA here is from genome assembly GCF_049340205.1 of Undibacterium sp. Ji49W. Classification (NCBI taxonomy): domain Bacteria; kingdom Pseudomonadati; phylum Pseudomonadota; class Betaproteobacteria; order Burkholderiales; family Oxalobacteraceae; genus Undibacterium; species Undibacterium sp. Ji49W. Next base: position 146,384 of record NZ_JBMPOW010000005.1, read on the forward strand.
CTTCAGAATGCTGGCGTCAGAGTTTGTCTACGTCCAGTTCATGCTGGTAGGACTGTTTTTTTATTATGCCTATCAGCAGAAAATTTCTAATAAGAAATTCATTCTCTACGTTTTTCTACAATTGACTTTGTTTTCGCTGACATGGCTGAACAGCAGCATCCGGGATCAATTTCCGGTGGTGACCCTGATTTACTTGTATGGATTTGCCCTCTTTTCATTGGCCTATTTCTTTAGAAAGAAATTCAGGCAATCTACGGTCATCAATTTATTGGCCGACATCAGTTTCCCTCTGTACCTGGTGCACTCACTCGCTGGCTATGTGATGATAAAAATACTGATGTCTTACGGCTGTTCATTCTATGTGTCGGTCTTCCTGGCTGCATCGGTGGTCGGCATCATTGCTTATGCGATTCATCGTTGTGTAGAAATGCCAACGAACTCCGTCGGTAAAACCATATCAAAATTCCGCACGTCCAGAATAAAAGTAAACAAAAGCTGCTAGGTACTGTCAGGAATTTTGTTGATTTAAAAAGCGTCCAGTTGCTTTTTTTTGGGGGAGGGGCAGTTCAGTTCGCAGGCTGGATGCTTTAGCTTTTCGACCCGGCTATACATAGCCGGGTTAGCTGGGCGAGCGATCTTTAACTCGCCACCCCATTGCGGTCTATCTTGACGACGCGTGAGCCGCCGGCTTTCTTCACATTGACTTCCGCTTCGCCGGGGCCGGTGACCTTGATGCTGGCGCTGTCGAGCAGCAATTCGCTGGCGCGCAGGTCGCCGCTGCCGCTGACTTTGGCCGTCAGGCTCTTTGCCTTGCCTCGCAGGCTGGCTTGCCCGGGGCCTTGCATATTCAGTTCCAGCGCCGCATCGGATTGCAGTTCCGCATCCAGATCACCGGAACCCGACATCTCAGCCTTCAGGATGCCCTGTATGCCACGGAAACTTTGGTTCGAGGGGCCGGTATTGGCGATATGCAGGTCCTTGATCTTCAGGTTTGCTGCATCCAGATCGCCGGAACCGCTGGTAGTGAGCGTCAATTCGCCGACTTCGCCTGCCAGCCGGATATCGCCAGAGCCGCTGGCACGTACATTGGCCTGTTCGCTTTTGATACCCTGGATATCGATATCCCCTGACCCTACCGTTTCCAGTTGCAGGGTTTTGATATTGCCGAGCAGGCGCACATCACCGGACCCATGCTTGATCAGTTTGACACTGGCAGCCTGCAGATTGTCGACGCGCAGGTCGCCACTGCCGTTGGACGTGGTATCAAGTGACTGGCTGACGGTATCGAGGTGCACTTCACCAGAGCCGCGCATCTCCAGTTCGGCCTGGGCGACCTGCAATTGCTGCATGTCCAGATCACCGCTGCCGGAAGACACCAGTTTCAGCATGCCCAGCTTGCCGGTGACCCGCACATCGCCAGAGCCATTCAGGTTCAGAGTCAGTTTTTCTGATTGCAGATCATGTATATCCATGTCGCCGCTACCAGAATTGGTGGCCTTGCTGAGGGCTGTTGTAGTGATCCTGACGGTACCTGGCTGGCTGCTCCAGGTAAAGTGATAGGATTTGCGCTTGCTGCGTATGATCAATACCTTGTTTTCCACCACGGTTTCAATTTCCGGCACCAGATTGTCGTCGCCACTGATGACGATGGGGGCCTGCGGCCCGTTGGTGACCACCACATCAAAGAAACTGGAATTTTCTATGGCATTGAATTCAGCCACCGTGCGCTGTTCGGTAGCGATTTTGCCGCTACCTCTGATGGTATTGCCATCGACGCTGATTTCGCAGCCACCCAGCAATACGGCCAGCAGTGTGAGACATCCTAATGATTTGATCATGATTTGACGTGATGAAAGAGTTAACAGTTTCCAAGTGTAGTAGGATTCATGCAGATTTTCACTGCCCTTAGAGACAGACTGCACATTCCGTGTCATCAAACGCAAATTTGCCGGACGAAGCGTTGTCATATCAGCCAAAATGTTGATTCAGATGTACACTTGGCAGCAGTTTCTTCAAGTACAACCACGACGACATCATGATGCCAACCCGCCGCCAGCTTTTAAAACAAGGTCTACTGCTCAGCGCCACCGGTTTGCTTGGTCAACCTCTGCTGTCACAGGCCGCTCCTGCGGGAGAAAAATCTGCACAGCCTGCCCCGCCGCCGGATTTATTTGATTCCCAGGCACTGGATATCGAATTCTGGGTCAAGCCCAGGACCCTGGATCTGATACGGCCAGCTACCGGCGAACGCAGCAAAATCCTGTACTGGAAAGATGGTGAGGTGCTGGAATCTGCCTACCAGCAACTGTGCCACTTGTTGCGTGACGTGAATGGCAAGCAGACTGCCCCCATCGATCCCAAACTGCTGGAAACCCTGTGGGCTACCCAGGCCTATGTGGCACGCTTTGGTGTCAGCCGGCCGCTGGAGATCTTGTCCGGCTACCGCACCCAGGCATCGAATCAGCGCCTGATCGAAGAGGGCGTGCCTGCTGCCCGCAAATCCCTGCATATGGAAGGCAAGGCCGCAGATATCCGCATACCGCAATTGCACGAAGAAATACTGGGGGAACTGATACAGAGCTTCCGCCAGGGCGGCGTCGGTTTCTATTACCGCCAGACTGCGCAAGGCGGCTGGATACATACCGATACCGGCTTGCAAAGAAGCTGGAAGGGCTGATTGCTCCTTCCAGCAAATTCCTGGGGTTTACGGTTTCTGGTTCATCTTTTTGGGGTCCCCCGTGGTCACGATGCTCCACAGGTTGGGTTGCAGATATTTCCGGCTGACCTGGTTCAACTGTTCCAGCGTCAGGTTCTGGATGGCGGCTTCTCTCTGCGCATAGAGTGAAAACTCCTTGCCCTGATGCAGAGCAGTATTCCACAAGCTTGCAATACGGGTATCGTCGGCGCGTTGCTGTTGGGCCAACCGGCCAAGTACCTGTTTGGCCTTTGCCAGCTCTTCCGGCCTGAAGCCAGCGCTTTCCACCGTACGCAATTCTTCGATGATGGCGGCTTTCAGTTTGTCTACATTCGCCGATGCAGCGGTGGCGATGATTTGCCAGCTGGCTGCCGGATCATTCATCTGCGCTTCAATACGCGAGCGCACATGGTAGCTCCAGCCTTCTTTCTGACGCACCCGCAGTCCCAGCCGTGATTCTGCGGTGCTACCGCCTATGAGGTAATTGGCCACTTCCAGTGCCGCGTAGTCAGGGTCATTCTGGCTGATGGCCAAATCTATGCGTCCCATGAAATAGCCATTGTCTTTACCAGGGGTGGGGATGAAGGTATCAAGTGGCAGGCGTTCGATGATACTGGTCTTGGCATGCTGGTAGGGGGTCTTGCTTTCCCATTCGGCGAATTGCTGACGCAGGACGGTCGCGGCTTCATCCACGTCAAAATCACCGACGATGGCCAGATGGCCATTGGATGCGCCGTAAAACTGTTTGTGAAAATCAAACAGGTCGGTAGCTTTGATGGCATTCAGTTCGGAAATGATTTGCTGGGCAGTTTCTTGCGCCCGGATATCACCGTCCGGATAGGCATTGAAATGTCTGGCCATTTCATCCATGCCCATTTGTACCGGATTGCCGCGTTCGGCAAACCACTTTCTTTTTTCCTTGTCGATGACGGTTTGCGCCTGGGCGAAACTGGGTTCTTTCAGGTTTATGACCATTAATTGCAAGGCCTGTTTCAGATGTGCCCGGTCAGTGGTGAACTGGGTCAGGCCACCACGGATATGCGATTTTTCTCTTTCAGCTTCCAGCGCTTCCTTGCCAAACTGGCCGCTGCCGTTGAGCATGGTCTGGTCTGTCATGCGTTCCAGCCAGCGCTTGGCAAACAGGGATTGCTCATCGCCCCAGTGCAATGCCAGATCGACGCTGACCGCCTGGCCACGGCTGGGTTTGGACAGCAGGGCAACATCCAGGTTGCCGATTTTCAGGCGCCGGGTCTGCTTCTGGATATTCGCAACGCTGGCATTGAAATCGCTGACCAGCGCATATTCATTGGTGTGTGAGAAATTCTTCATGACCTCGCTTAAGGGCGGGGCTGGCGGGATACTGGTATCCGGACTTTTTTCATCTGCCAGCAAGACGCCGACGGTACGGTTTTCCCTTACGAAATAGCGTTTTGCCGCATTCTGTACCTGGGTGGTGGTCAGTTTGGCGATGCGGTCTTTTTCCACAAATAACAGACGCCAGTCGCCCAGAGAAATGTAATCAGAAAGTGCGGTCCCCATTTTTTCAGCATCATTCATGAGCCGGGAAAAATTGTTCACATACTGGCTTTTGACAAAATCCAGTTCATCCTGGCTCAGGTTTTGCTGACCAAAGCCCTCTATGATTTTGGCCAGGCCTTTGGCGTTTTCATCAGATGGCGCACCCGCATAATTGTCGGTGGTAAATACGGCAAGACCAGCGTCTGTATTGCCCTGCATGGCAAAAGCGGGTGAGAAATTGCTGAGGATGATTTCATTGTCTTTATTGCGCTGCTCGCGCCCGGATGACAGCATGCCGCCAGCCACTTTCAGGGCTGCATAATCGGGGTGCAGGGCAGAAGGTTTGTGATAGGCCAGCATGGTAACGTTGTAGCTGGACTTTCTTCTGACGATGACCTGACGTTCCCCCTGTTGTGCCGGTTCTACCGTGGGTATCACGGGCAATGCCGTTTTCGGCGTGACCAGATGACTGAACTTGCGTGCTATCACCTCCAGTGCATGGGCCGCATCAAATTTGCCTGCCACTACCAGCACTGCATTGTCGGGTCTGTAGTAGGTGTGGTATAGCTGACGCAATTGCTCGATGTTGACCTTTTCTATATCGCTTTTTTCACCGCCGGTACTGTGGCCATAACCATGCCAGTCAAAGGCGACCGCCAGCAGGCGTTTGCTCAGGATTTCACTCGGGCTGACCTCGCGCAATTCCAGTTCATTGCGCACCACGGTCATTTCTGTGTCGAGCTCGGTCTGCAAGACCTGGGCATTTTGCATGCGGTCGGCTTCCATTCCCAGTACCCAATCCAGATCTGCTTCATTGGCCTCAAAGGAACCGATGTAATTGGTGTAGTCCAGGCGGGTAAACGCGTTCCAGCGGACACCACGATTGCTGAGCTGGCTGGCAATCTGCGGATAGCTTTTGCTGCCTCTGCACAGCATGTGTTCAAGCAGATGTGCATACCCCGTCTGCCCAATGTTTTCATGCCGCGAACCCACCATGTAGATCATGTTGACTGTAATGGTGGCCTGTGAATTGTCGGGCATCAGCAATACTTTGAAGCCATTCGGCAAGCGGTATTCGGTAATGCCTTCGACGCTGCTGGCCTGCGTGACATTCACCGGCAGAGTGGCCGCAGCATGGACAGGGGCGTGCGATACCAGCAGGGAAATTGCCAGAGCAAAGGAGGTGAGGGTGGTGTTCAGGGCGGTCATATCGAGTATAAATAAAATTAGGACTTACGCAAAACCGCCCCAGCTGCGTTGCAGCTCCCGCATTTAGCAAGATTCGGTACTAAAGTACTGTCTGCGTCGCTGACGGTGTAGTCGGTGTTTCAGACAACATGTTGTCTGCCGACGAAACGAACCTCCCCTGCAAGGGAGGTTTCCTAAAAGCGAGAGCCTTGCCGGGACAATTTTGCGTAAGTCCTATAAAATAAAAAAAACCGGAAATCATCGATTTCCGGTTTTATCACCAGCCTGGGTTATTTGGCTGTTGTTGTTGCTGCTGGTGTTGCTGTTGTTGCAGCTTTCGCTTTGGCTTCATCACCGGCGATGAAGATACTCATTTTTGCCGGATCAATATAACGACGGAATACGTCATTGACCTGTTGCAGGGTCAATGCCTGTATCTTGTCATCCATGGCTTGTGACCAGCCCCAGTTGCGTTTCAGGTACAGGTTGCCGTTCCAGCCGGCTGCAAGGGTGCCGTCGTTGGTACGTGCTTGCAGGCGTTGTTGCAGCAGGCCGGATTTGGCTTTGGCCAGTTCTTCGGCGGTGAAGCCGTCTTTCAGCGTACGGTTCAATTCATCCTTGATCGAGGCTTCGAGTTTTTCCAGATTCTGTGGTGCTGCTGTGGCATTGATACCGAAGCTACCGACAGGGTCAATTTCACCAACACTCAGGATGGAACTGCCGCCATAGGACAGACCTTCTTTCTGACGTACGCGTTCCAGCAGACGTGAATTCAGGCCAGAACCACCAAAGATATAGTTGGCTACGCGCAGGGCAGGGTAGTCAGCATCATCTTCACGCATGGTGAGATTGATGCGACTCAGGTAGATCGCGTTTTCCTTGTCCGGCGTGTTGAAGGTCTTGCGCACGACTTCGACCTCTGTGCGTTTGGCGACCAGGCGGGTGTAAGGGGCTTTGCTGGTCCAGCCATCAAATGCCTTGCTGATGGTCTGTTTGGTGCTGTCCACATCGAAATCACCGACGATACTCAGTTCACCTTTGGAGACGCCATAAAAATCTTTATGGAAAGCCTTGATATCGTCGAGCTTGACCGCACGCAGTTCTGCCAGTGCTTCATCCAATGTCACGGCAGCGCGGATATCGCCTTTCGGGTAGCTGTTAAAGTGCAGGCTCATGGCGCGGCTGGCAACAGAACCTGGTTCATTGCGGGAAGCTTCCAGATTGACTATGGACCGTTCCAGTGCCTGCTTGAATTCACTCTCTGGATAATTGGCTTCTTTCAATACATGGGCCACCAGTTCCAGTGCCGCCGGCAAGTTTGCCCTGGTAGTCTGGAAAGAATACAGGCCGCCACTCATTTTCAGTTTGGACATTTCATCCGACAACTGTGCACGTGAATATTTGCTGGTGCCAGTCGTCAGCAAGGAACCGGCGAAACCGGAAATCGCGCCTTTCTTGAACAGGCTCTTTTCATCACCCCAATGCAGGGACAGCGACACGTTGACGGTTTCGCCACGGGTTTTCTTCGGCAACAAAGCCAGTTGCAGATTGCCCATGGTACTCAGTTGCGTGCGCTTGTCGATATTGGCTGGGGCCGGGTCAAATGCTTCACCGGTCAGTGTCGCAGCCTTGGGTTTGAAGTCTTTCATGACTTCGGCCATGCTTGGTGCTGCCGGGACTTCTGCGCGCTGAGGATTGTCTTCCGGGATGAACATGCCTACCGTGCGGTTGTCACGCACCAGATAGCGTTTGGCAGCGGCAGTCACCTGTTCAGCGCTGACGTTGTCCCCATCGTCCCTGTCCTTGAACAGATAGCGCCAGTCACCCATGGCGATATATTCAGACATGCCGATGCCTATGGATTCATGGTTGTTCAAGAGTTTTTCGTAATAATTGGCATTGTCGCGTTTCTGACGATCCAGTTCATCCTTGGTGGGCGGGTTATTTTTGAAGTCTTCTATGCCCGCCAGCAGCGCATCTCTGGCTGCTTCTACCGATTCACCTTTTTTAACTACCGCACCAATGATGTTGATGCCGGGTTCGACTTGACCCAGGCTGCTGGAAAAGACCTGGACGACTTTGCCGGTTTCCACCAGTTGCTTGTGCAGTCGGCCATGTGGTGCCCTGGTCATGATACTGTTGGCAAGACCCAGGGCATCGCGGTCATTGTGCAGGCCCGCCGGTACTTTGTAGGCGATCATCACCAGTTGCACATCACCCTTGCGGCGCACGACGACACTGCGTTCACCATCCTGTGTTGGTTCCACCGTCCAGAACTGCGGCAGGCTGCGGGTCGGTTTGGCGATCTTGCCGAAAGAAGCATTGATCCATTGCAGGACTTTTTCCTGTTCGAACTTGCCGGCCACCATCAGCACCGCATTGTCAGGCTGGTAGTAATTGCGGTAAAAAGCCTGCAAATTTTCTATCTTGACGTTCTCGATGTCGCTGCGGTTACCGATGGTGGAATTGCCATAATTGTGCCAGTCATAAGCCACGCTTTGCAGGCGCTTCATCAGCACGGCACCGGGTGAGTTTTCACCGCCTTCATATTCATTGCGCACGACCGACATTTCTGTATCCAGATCTTTTTTGGCGATGAAGGAATTCACCATGCGATCGGCTTCCATCTCCAGTGCCCATTTCAGGTTGTCGTCACTGGACTGGAACAGTTCATAGTAGTTGGTGCGGTCGAGCGAGGTCGTGCCGTTCATGCGCATGCCACGCTTGTTGAATTCTTCCGTGATCTTCGGGTTGTTGGGCGTGCCCTTGAACAGCATATGTTCGAGCAAATGCGCCATGCCGGTTTCGCCATAATTTTCATGCCGTGAACCGACCAGGTAAGTGATGTTGACGGTGACGGTCGGTTTTGTTGCATCCGGCATCAGCAATACCCGCAAGCCATTTGGCAGACGGTATTCGGTAATGCCCTCGACACTGCTGACCTGGCTGACACCCTTGGGCAAACTGTCTGCCAGGGCCAGCGGCGCAGTGAATAGAAAGACACCACTCATGACCAGTGCGCGCAACACAGGTTTGAGTGAAAGCTGGATACCGGAGCGTGCAGAGTGCATAAAATCCTTACGACTAAATAAGATAAGAACAAAAAAATAAATGATCCGGCCTGTGCTTCTGCACTGGTGGGATCATTTCTGGATTGGTAACGATTTTGTACAATTGATTAATTCAATACTGTCAAAGTCGGTTTGCAGCAAGCCAATGCGCGGCAAACCGAGAATTGTGACTATGTGTTAAATGGGCAGCATTGTCAATTGCTTCATGCACGAATTTCCAGAGTCTGGCTTCCAATCCAGTTTTCGCCTGGTGCCAGGTTGACTGGGCGCAATATGGTGGCCGCTTCCACGCACAGCATGCGTTGTTCGCCACCGGCTTCCATGTCGCTGATGTTGGCAGCACCCGCACCCGGGTTCCACACCACGGCGTCAGCAAAACCGGTGCTGCTGATGATGGTGGTCTGGTGCGGCTGACGTAATTCCAGCTGCGCTGGTACGCCACCGTAGATGCGATCGGTTTCGGCATGTATATGCAGTGCCGCATCATTATCCAGGCAATGGTCCTTGCCAGTGACGGTATCGCGATAATGCAGGCCGTGCAGACCGTGCAGGCTGACCTGGCGGATATCCCGGACAGCCAGATAAGTGTGCAGCGCACTACAAAAACTAAAGTGGGTGTCGCCGGTATTGTGTATCTCCAGCGTCATTTGCAGGGCATTGGCGCGCAGGGTAAAACGCAGTGTCGCGCGGAATACATGCGGCCATATCGTCAGGCGCGCAATATTTTCCTTCAGTTCGTACACGGCCTGGGCTGCACCGCTGTCGACAGCGCTGGATTCAATGACGCCTGATTCCAGCAAACGCCATTCCGAGGTGCGGGCAAAACCGTGCTTGGGCAAGGTACCCAGATTGGAAAACTGTGGAAACACCACCGGTACGCCACCGCGTATGGCAATACCTTCCTTGAAGTCAGAGCGGCTGCTCATGAATAATTGTTCAGACCCACCCGCAGGTATCCATGAACACAAATGCGCGCCCTGGCTGGCAATTCTTGCTTTGGCACCATCTTTTGACTGCAGGTCGAGGAAATTCATTACATCAGGCTCTCTGGTTGAATAGTGATAGCCTGAAGTTTAAAGGATTTTGCCAGATGCCTGTCAGCCTCCACCTTCGTCTGCTTTCGGGTAGTATTGCAGGCACAAAAACGACAGTGAGGTTTATCTATGGATATGTTGCCCAGCTATGTTGGCATCAAACATTTGCATATGACTTGTGCAGCCCTGAGTGGCAGTCTGTTTTTGTTGCGCGGGATATGGATGTTGCGTTCTTCATCCATGCTGACACGACGCTGGGTCAGGATACTGCCGCATGTGATTGACACCATTTTGCTGGCAAGCGCATTGACCTTGGCGATGTGGAGCGGGCAATACCCTTTCCGCCAGGATTGGCTGACTGCAAAATTGCTGGCGCTGATTCTATACATTGTGCTTGGTACCGTCGCCCTGAAACGTGGCAAGACACCTGCCATCAGGGCTGTGGCCCTGGTGGCGGCTCTGCTGGTGTTTGCTTATATTGTCAGCGTTGCGCTGACCCGCCAGGTTCTTCCCTTGTGAATGAGAAGAGAGATCCATCGATGAGATCCCGATTGCTGAATTTGAGTTTGAATTTGAATCTGCGCCTGAATTTGAGCCCGAACCTAAGCCCGAATCTAAGCCCGAAACTGGCGCTGGCCAGTGCCCTCTCACTATTGTTTATACAAACTGCACAAACTGCGGCAGCCAGTGATGAATTGAGCGTACTGGCGCAAGAGTTGCGTCAGGGTAAAACCAGCGCGCAGGAAGTGCTGGCAAGTTACCAGGCTAAAATCCAGTCTGGCAACCCGGCGATACAGGCCGTCATGACCATCAACCCGCAGGCACAGGCGGAAGCAATAGCCGTCGATCAGCGGGTAGCGCGCCGTGGCAGTCTGGCCGGCTTACCCATCTTGCTGAAGGACAATATCGATGCCAGCGGCATGGTGACTACGGCTGGTTCACTGGCGCTGGCAGATAATCTGGCGCAACAAGATGCGCCCCTGGTGGCACGGCTGCGGGCGGCCGGGGCCATCATTGTCGGCAAGGCCAATCTCAGTGAATGGGCGAATTTGCGTTCCAGCCAGTCCAGTAGTGGCTGGAGTAGTGCCGGTGGCCAGACCCGTAACCCATACGCGCCAGAGCGCAGCCCTTGTGGATCAAGTTCCGGTTCTGGTGCAGCGGTGGCGGCACGTCTGATACCGGCGGCGATAGGCACCGAAACCGATGGCTCCATCGTCTGTCCGGCATCGGTGAATGGTCTGGTGGGCTTGAAACCCACCGTTGGTCTGGTCAGCCGCACCGGCATTGTTCCACTCAGCCATAGCCAGGATACGGCGGGGCCCATGACGCTGACGGTGCGTGATGCGGCCATGCTGCTCAATGCCATGGCCGGCAGTGACGCGCACGACCCGGCAACCCGCCAGGCGGATCGTCGCCGCAGCAAGGACTATACGGCAGGACTGAAGAAAACTGCGTTGCAGGGTGTACGGCTGGGCATAGTGCGCAAGATGGTCGATGGTTACGATGCCGAAACCCGCGCCCTGTTTGAGCGCAGTCTGGCGATACTGATTGCCAATGGCGCCACCATCGTAGACCAGATAGACCTGCCCTATCTGGAAGAACTGGACAAGGATGAACTGACTGTTCTGTTGTATGAATTCAAGGCCGACCTGAACACCTATCTGGCAAGCACGCCAGCCGCAGTCAAGACCCGCACTATGGCGGATGTGATTGCCTTCAACAAGCAACATGCAGATACCGTCATGCCCTATTTTGGGCAGGAATTGATGGAGCAGGCACAAGCTACACCAGGCTTGCAGGATGCCGCCTACCGCCAGGCCGCAGCCCGCATCAAGTCAAGGGCGGGCAGGCAGGGTATTGACGTGGTGCTAAAAAAATACCGGCTGACGGCTTTGATTGCGCCCACCACTGGCACCGCCTGGTCCATCGACTACAAAGCCGGGGATGTGGTTGCCGGCAGCGCCAGCACACCCGCCGCGGTTGCCGGTTATCCGCACCTGACTGTGCCCATGGGCCTGGTGCGGGGTTTGCCGGTGGGCCTGTCCCTGTTTGCCGGTGCCTGGAGCGAAGCAAAACTGCTGAACATGGGCTATGCGTTTGAGCAGGCCAGACCGGCTTTGCCGGCACCAGCCTTGCTACAGCCTCAATCCATGGCCAGATAAGTTAGCCAATGAGTTAGCCAATGAGTTACTGCGCAGGCAGGGCGCTCACAGCACGGCCCGTATCATGTCCGCTGCCTTTTCACCTATCATCATGGTGGGGGCATTGGTGTTGCCACCGATCAGCGTCGGCATGATGGAGGCATCCACTACCCGCAAGCCAGTCAAGCCATGCACGCGCAATTGCGGGTCGACCACGGCCATGTCATCCACCCCCATCTTGCAGGTGCCGATGGGGTGATACACGGTATCGCAGGTCTGGCGCAGCACGGCACGGATGTCGTCGTCGCTGTGTACATTGGCCGTCTGGAAGTCACTGCTGCGCGCCGCGACCAGCGCTGGGGCATTCATCAACTGGCGTGTCAGTTTGAAAGCCTTGACCATGTTTTCCAGATCGTCGGGATGTTCCAGAAAACGCGGGTTGATCAGCGGAGCTGCCGTGGGATCAGCACTGGCCAGTGTCACTTCCCCCACGCTTTTGGGGCGCAACAGACAGACATGGCAGGAATAACCGTGGCCCAGATGCAGTTTGCGCGCATGGTCATCCAGCATGGCCAGTACAAAATGCAGTTGTATGTCGGGTGCTGACAGCGCCGGGTCCGTCTTCAGAAAACCACCGCCTTCCGCCCCGTTGGAACTCAGTATGCCGCGCCGCTGTTGCCGATAACGCCGGAATTCTTTCACCATGCGCACGCCGCCGCCGGCAGAAATACCCAGCAGGTCCAGGCTTTTGGCGCGGTATTTGAATACGAAATCAGGATGATCCTGCAAATTCTGGCCTACGCCTGGCAAGTCATGTACGACTTCTATCCCCAAGCCTTGTAATGCCTGTGCGTTGCCTACGCCGGACAGCATCAGCAATTGCGGGGTCTGGAAGGCACCTGCCGCCAGCAGTACTTCGCGTCTGGCTTTCAGGGTCTTGGTCTGCCCGCCCTGACGATATTCGACACCGACTGCGCGCTTGCCTTCAAACAGGATGCGGGTCACATGGCAGCCGGTTTCCACTTGCAGGTTCTGGCGCTTGCCCATGTGCGGATGCAGGTAAGCCCGTGCTGCGGTCCAGCGTTCGCCATTGTGCTGAGTGACCTGGTAAATGCCTATGCCTTCCTGGTCTTCGCCATTGAAATCGGTATTGATACGAAAACCGGCCTGGCGTGCGGCTTCCAGATAGATTTGCTGATAGGGATTGTCGCTGCGCAATTCGCTGACATGCAGGGGGCCGGACTGGCCATGATACGGGCCGCCATGGGTTTCATTGTTTTCGGAACGCTTGAAGTAGGGCAGCACCTCATCAAATGACCAGCCAGGGTTGCCCAGTGCAGCCCAGTGATCATAGTCCTGTTTGTGGCCACGGATGTACACCATGGCATTGATGCTGGAAGAGCCGCCCAGCATCTTGCCACGCGGTTGATAGCCACGGCGGCCATTCAGGCCAGGTTGTGGCACGGTTTCAAAAGCCCAGTTATTCAGTTTGGTCGGCAACATGGCGACCACGGCAGCCGGTGTATTCACCACCCAGTTATCCGCTTTGGCACCGGATTCCAGTACCGTGACGTGCAGGGCAGGGTCTTCGGTCAGACGTCCGGCCACGGCGCAGCCGCCCGAACCACCGCCAACGACGATAAAATCAGTAGTAGTCATTTTGTCTCTCTTGTGTTTTTGCTGTCTTGCCGGAATCACCGTTCCGGTGTAATTTCAGATATTAAGCCTCTGTCTTCCAGAAAGTAAGGACAATTACTGCCATGTTGCGTTCTTATCCATGCTGAACCCCTATCCGCATCATCCACCCCAGGCTAAACCCCTGGTATTGTCGGTGCAGGATGTGGTATTTCCGGTGCACCCGTTTTCGGGTGTACTGGCGATAGGGCGTGAGCGTGACTGGCAATTGAATGCCATGTTTCCGGCATTGAGTCTGGATGCAGACGGCAAACCGGCAGGCGATGTGCGCATCAGCTACCTTCAGGCCAGAGAGAGTCTGTTGCAGGCGCGGCATCAGGGTGGTGCCGACCTGGGTATTTTGTCCGGAGCCCGCAAATCGCTGCCGCAACTGGGGGCCATGGGCAAGGGTTTGCTGGCGCAAGAGACCTTGTATAAGGCGATGGAATTTGGCCTCGAATATCAGTTGATAGCCGGTGCCATGGTGCAACTGGTACTGGAACCGGGCGCAGAATTCTCGGCAGTAACGGCCCGCCCGCTGTTCGATGATGCAGAGTTACAGGATTTTCTGGATGCCGACCACCTGGCGACCGCCATCAATGCCAGCCGAACCCTGTGTGGCAGGGGACCTGGCCAGGGTTTGCAAATCGAAAGGGTGGAATTGCGCGGTAACCGTCAGGCCAGCCGTTCTGTCGGCGAAGATTTTTTTGCCTGCCCGGTGGTCTATGGTGCAGATGTCAGCCGCATCATCGTCAGCAATAGCGTACTCAATACCTTGTTGCAGGCACCGGATCCAGAACTGGCAAACGCCTCCAAAAAAGTCTGCGATGCTGAACTGGCAGCCGTTGGTTTAAGTGGCAAGCAAAGCCTGCTGCATAAACTGGTCAGTCTGCAATGTGAATGCCATAGTGTGCAGGAACTGGCGCAACTGCTGGGTATCAGCCCCCGTTCATTGCATCGCTTGCTGGCGCGCGAAGGTTGTTCGTATTTCCAGATTGCCGAAAGCCTGCGCATGGAAAGAGCAAGATACTATCTGCGGCATACCAGCATGAGTCTGGACGAGATCGCTGAGCAATTGCACTATTCGGATAGCCGCAGTTTTCGCAGGGCCTTCAAACGAGCCAGTCAACTGAGCCCTTCAGAATTTCGTCAGCAGGCGCTGTTATCTGCCTCAATCGATGTCAGCGATAGACATCAAACTCAAACCAGAAAGTAGTACCTACATCCGGTGTGCTGTGGAAGCCTATTTGTCCATGCATTTTTTCCAGCATGGCTTTGGTGATGGACAGCCCCAGCCCGGTCCCGCCTTTTTGCCTGGTGTTGGTGCCGTCGGCCTGGGTGAAAGGTTCAAACAGGTGTTCCTGGAATTCTGGTGCAATACCGGTGCCGCGGTCGCAGACTTCAACCCGGTAGCGTGGCCCGGCATTCATGATGTACAGGGATACCGCATCACCCTCACGCGAGAACTTGGCGGCATTTGACATCAGGTTGGCCATGACCTGCATCAGCCTGTCGTAGTCGGCCAGTATCCAGGCATGGGGCGGATGGCTTTCCAGTTTCAGGCTGACTTTCAGCGAGTTTGCATACGACATATTCGATTCGATGGCATTCTGTACCAGCGTCACCAGGTCCAGTGCTTCTGATTTGAAAATCATCTTGCCGCTGGCCAGCTTGTCCATGTCCAGTATGTCATTGACCAGGGTAATCAGGCGCTTGCTGTTATTGTGGGCGATGCGTATCAAATGTTCGGCCTGCTGCGGTAAAACACCGCTGACGCCGGATTCCAGCAGACTGAGCGAGCCACGTATGGAAGTCAGTGGCGTACGTAGTTCGTGGCTGACGACAGAAATGAATTCAGTCTTCAGGCGGTTCATGCGCAGGCGGTCGCTGATATCCATGGCAAAGGCGACCCAGTCACGCTCGGAATTTTCTAGGTGGCTGAGGCCAACCAGGATGGGCACGCCGTTGGCGTCTCCCTGCTGCAACATGATTTCGAAAGGCACGGTCGTGCCGGTCCGTATCAGGTCTTCGTAAGCCTGCTGGCAGATTTTGACATCCTGCTGTGACAGCAGGGTTTCCCAGACATTGCTGTGCGTCAGCAGATAATCGCGGCTATAGCCGCTGAACTGGGTGAAGACATCATTGACGTCCAGTATCTGTCCCGATTCATTGCCCTGGATGATGCCAATCAGGCTGGAATTCATCAGTCTTTGCAGGCGTTGTTCGCTATGGCGCAGGGCATCCAGCGTGGTTCTTTGCTCAGTGATGTCCTGTATCATCCACACTGCCCCCTTGACGTAACCACCGGTGGGCAGGGCGCGTCCGGCGATACGGCCAATGAAGGGTTCGCCATTGTAGCGGCGCAGATGCCATTCCAGCTCTACCAGCTCATCTGCCAGCAAGCCTGGTGTGACCTCGTTGCTGAAGGCTTCATAATCAGCCAGCCCCTGATACAGGAAGGAGGTTTTCTTTCCTATCATGGCCTGGACATCATGGAAGCGGCATAACTCTGCCAGTGCCTTATTGGCACGGACGATCACACCATCGCTGACGAACATGATGCCGACCGGCACATTGGTAATCAGGATTTCCAGTTCTCTTGCCAGTTCCTTGTAGCGATCCTTGCTCGATTGCAGCAACTCCTGATTGTGCCGGAGCATGTCTTCTGTTTGCTTGCGTTCGGTGATATCGATATGGGTGCCGACCATGCGCAGTGGTTGACCTCCACTGTCCCATTCAACGATGCTGCCCAGCGACATGATCCAGCGCCAGTCGCCTGCCTTGTTCTTTTGCCGGAATTCAGCGTGATAATCACCCTTACCTTTGCCGCTGGCATGAGTCTTGTAGGCTTTTTTGAGACCCCGCAAATCGTCAGGGTGCACGCCTGCACCCCAGAAATAATCCCAGAACAGTTGTGGCGTGGCAAAATCATCCGGGCTATAGCCCAGCATTTGCAGGTATTCCGGACTGAAACTGCCTTCGCCGGTTTGTAGATTGATATCGTACAAGCCTTGATTTGACGCCTTCATAACCAGGCGACGCTGGCGCTCGGCTGCCAGCAATCTTTGCTCGGTGAGCTTGCGTTCGGTATTGTCAGTCAGAAAACCGTGCCACAGGACACTGCCATCCGGCAACAACTCTGGCGTGGCATCACCGACCACCCAGCGGTCTGGCTTGTCGGGAGAAATGATGCGGTATTCCTGATGCCAGACGCTGAGTTCGGTGTACGATTTGCGTATGGCGGCAATCATTTTCGGCAAATCGTCGGGGTGGATGGTGAGCGCCAGGAAACTGGCATCTTCGCGCAACTGTTCCGCCTTGACACCAAAAAAGGTGGTGACGGCATCACTGGCATAGGGGAAACAGATGCGACCATCGGGATAGCGCCGGTATTGATAAAACATACCCGGCAGATGGCGCGAGAAATTCGACAGCAGGTGATGGCTGCGTCTCAGCATGTCCAGCTCCGCCTGATCAGGCGGAAGCGTGGGTGGGGGAGACAGATCAGACATCCGGATTGATAATAATTAATAATGATTGATTAGGGGTGAGGATATTCCTAGTGATACAGGGCGGTGATTTCATCAAAAAAATCGTAGACCCCCTGCTCACTCATTTTGCGGGCATTCGACAGTTCGCCACCTTTGGATGCATACAGTACGCTATTGTCCGGCCTTAACAAGACCGCTGCCGGAATGCCCTTTTTGGTCGGTGTGCCATAACTGTTGGACAGTTCCATGTTCTTGTCGAACTGACCGACATTGACCTTGACCGTGACAAATTTGCTATCCAGCAGTGGTGCACTTTTGCCATGCATGGATTTGTCCAGTTCCAGGCAATCCTTACACCAGTTGGCACCAAAGATCACCAGTACTTTCTTGTCACTTTTCTTGGCTTCTGCCAGCGCTTTGGTGATGGCAGCCTTGGCATCAGCGCTTTCATCGTAAGGCTGAGCCGGACCGGTAGCGGCATGGGCCATGCTCAAGCCAAAAACCAGGGTGCAAATCAGTGAAAACAGTTTTTTCATCATCCATCCTTTAAAAAGCATGTAAATCGCGTTACTACAGATAAGACTATCTTAGCTTAAACCACAACATCTAGTCATTTCTTACAAGAATTAGCTGCATTTATACTGTATGCACATTCAGTTAAAGCGTGGATTTGGGATAAAATACGGCATTCTTACTTTGAGTAGCCAGTTTGAAAAAGATTATCCATTGCGACTGCGACTGTTTTTATGCAGCGATAGAGATGCGCGATGATCCGGCGCTGCGTGGAAAACCCCTGGCGGTGGGCGGCAAGCCTGACCAGCGCGGCGTCGTGGCGACCTGTAATTATGAAGCACGCCGCTATGGCATACGCTCGGCCATGCCGATGTCGCAGGCAGTCAGACGCTGCCCGGATCTGATGATCATGCCGCCGACCATGGAAAAATACCGCATCGCCTCACGCCAGATCCTGGCGATTTACCGTGATTACACCGATGCGGTAGAACCGCTGTCGCTGGATGAGGCTTATCTGGATGTCAGCCATTCGACCCAGCACAAAGGCAGCGCCACCCTGATCGCGCAAGAGATACGGGCGCGCATTGCCGAGACCGTGGGCATAACCGCTTCTGCCGGCGTGGCACCGAATAAATTCCTGGCCAAGATCGCCAGTGACTGGAACAAGCCAGACGGCATGTTCGTCATTTTGCCCGATCAGGTAGAGGAATTTGTCGCCGCTTTGCCCGTGGCCCGCCTGTTTGGTGTCGGCAAGGTTACTGCTGCCAAACTGCATTCCATGGGCATCCATGAATGCCGTGATTTACTGAAATGGTCCCTGCCCGACCTGATGCAGCATTTTGGCAAACTCGGGAACAATCTGTACCAGCTATGCCGTGGTATGGACAGGCGCGAAGTATGTGCTTACTCGGAACGTAAATCCGTGAGCGTGGAAGAAACCTATACCATCGATTTGCCTGATCTGGCTGCCTGCCAGGCAGAACTACCCGCCTTGTACAAGTCCTTGCAGCAACGCATGCAAAGGGCGGCGGCAGAAGACAGCATACAAAAGCTGTATGTCAAAATCCGTTTTTCGGATTTCCGCATCACTACGGTGGAATGTGGCGCCAGGGCGCTGGATCAGGATATGTATGCGCAACTGCTGGCGACGGGTTATTCCCGCCGCCAGTTACCGGTGCGCCTGCTGGGCCTGGGGACAAGGCTGGCAGATGAAAAGACGGAGGGTCAGTTGAATCTGTTTGGTGGCGAATAGCTGCGGTGGCAAGGACTTTCCGCATGGGAAAGTCCTTGTGCCATGTTTGAAGGCTTATTTTGAAGGCTTATTTGAAATCACCCGCAAAAACACGTACCAGCTTGTCATAACCCAGATGGCGGTTCATGGCGTCCTTGATAGTGGCGACGCTTAAGCCCTGGATTTTCTTTTCCACTTCAGCGTCAAACTGCATGTTGCGACCCAGATACAGGTTGGTGGTTAGCGTGGACGCGAGGGAATTGTCCTGGCTGCGTTCCAGTTGCATTTGCTGTAGCAGGCTCTTCTTGCCATCTTCCAGTTCGGCCGCGGTAAAGCCATCTTTCAGGGCGCGGGTAATTTCTTCCCGTATGCCGGTCTCCAGCTTGACGCGGTTTTGTGGCGCATAAATGGCAGCGACCGAGAAACTTGCGACTTCATCCAGGGATGAAGCATTGAAGTACGAGCTGCCACCGTAACTGACGCCGTCTTTTTGGCGTATGCGTTCCAGGATGCGCGAATTGAAACTTCCACCCAGCAGGTAATTACCCATCACCAGCGCCGGATAATCTGCATGTTTGATACCGGCCGGTACCTGCATGCTGGCATAGAAGAAGGCATTTGCCTTGTCCGGCGTGATCAGTTGTTTTTCTTCCGCCTTGGTGGCGGAATAGGGTCTGGCCAGGCGACTGAAATTTTGCTGTGCCTTCCAGTCGCCAAAGGCGGTTTGCAACTGGGTTTTGATGGCAGCAGCATCGAACTCACCGACGATGGACAATTGCGCCTGGGTAGGCTGATTGACACCGTAGAACTCTTTCCAGAATGCCTTGGCATCGGCAAGTTTGGCGGTTTTCAGAGCGGCAATCTGTTCAACGATGGAGCGCTGGTAACGCGGGTCATCTGCTGGCCAGGTATTTAGTGCTTTCTTGGCGGCATCAACGGCAATCGCCTGTGGGTCTTTGCGCGATTCTTCCAGCTGCGCCAGCTGGGCATTGATCAACTGGGTAAATTCGGTTTCGCTGAAAGCCGGTTGGCGCAGGGCATCATGCAACAGGCCAAGCACACGTGGCAGGTTGTCGCGTATGGTTTCCACATTTATATAGACGGTCGAGGCGCTGCCGCTGATTTGCAGCTTGGCCCTGAGCTTGTCGAGTTCTTCAGTGAATTGCTGATGGCTGAGTTTTTCGGTACCACGATTCAGCATGGCGGCTGCCAGTTGACCGGCGCTGGCCTTGCCTTTCAGGCTGTTTTCGTCACCCATGTTCAGCATCATGGACAGCACCACGGTATTGCCACGTGTGGTTTTCGGCAGCAATGCATATTTCAGGCCGTTGCTGAGTGCGCCGGTCTGGGTGCGCTTGTCGATATTGTCTGCGGTGGTGACAAAGTTTTCTGCCTGTGCCAGGGCTACGCCAGGTTTGAATTCCTTGATCTGTTCATCGACGGCGACTTTGGCGGGTGCCGGTACACGTTCCGGTTTTTCGCTGGGGATAAAACTGCCGGAAGTACGGTTGGTGGATTTCAACCAGGTCGTGGCCACCCGCTGCACATCATCGACTCTCAATGCTTTGACGCGATCACGGAACAGGAAGAACAGACGCCAGTCGCCGCTGGCGATGCTCTCTGACAAGGACACCCCCAGTTTTTCCGGGTCATTGAAGATTTGGGTAATATCAGAATCCAGTTTGGCCTTGGCCCTTGCCAGTTCAGCTTCGGTCACCGGAGCCTTGTCGAAACTTTCTATAGTGTCCAGCAAAATCTTTTTCGCTTCAGGAACATTCTGCTCGGTACGCATATTGGCACCCAGCAGCAGGAAGCCCGGTTCTTCCAGATTGGCTGCCCAGGGGAAGACATCGGCGGTTTTTTTGGTTTCCACCAGTGCCTTGTACAGACGGCCATTCGGGGTATCACCCAGTATCAGGGCCAGTGCTTCGGTCGCTGCGTAATCAGGATGCGCTGCTGGCACGGTATGGTACAGCGCCACGATGGCTTGCGAATCACCGACGCGGCGCACGATCACATCACGCTCACCATCCTGTGCCGGGTCCAGCGTATACGTGGTTTCTATCTGGCGTTTCGGTTTGGGGATTTTGCCGAAATGGGTACTGATCAGTTGCAACGCCTGTTTGGCATCAAAGGCCCCGGCGACAATCAGGGTGGCATTGTCCGGCTGGTAATATTTGCGCCAGAAAGCCTGCAAATGCGGGATATTGACGTTTTCCACGTCGGTGCGGGCGCCGATGGTGTCCTTGCCATAGTTATGCCACTGGTGGGCGCTGGAAATGACGCGCTGTATCAGGGTACCGACGGGCGAGTTTTCATTTTTCTCCATTTCGTTGCGGACGACAGAAAATTCAGTCTTCAGGTCTTCGCCAGAAATCCGCGAATTCACCATGCGGTCTGCTTCCATGGAAATCGCCCAGGCCAGGGTTTCGGGCTTGGCGGCAAAGGTTTCATAGTAGTTGGTGCGGTCCAGCGAGGTCGTGCCATTGAACTGCACACCGCGCTGCGCCAGTTCTTCCCACAGGCGGGGATGGGATTTGCTGCCCTTGAACATCAGGTGTTCCAGCAAGTGCGCCATGCCGGTTTCGCCGTAGTTTTCATGACGCGAGCCGACGCGGTAAGTAATATTCACCGTTGTGCTTGGCTTGCTGGCATCGGGCACCAGCAATACCCGCATGCCGTTAGCCAACTGGTATTCGTCTATGCCTTCCACCTGACGTATCAGTTTCAAACCTGCTGGCAAAGCGGTTTTGGCCGCGGGCGTTGCCTGGTCCGCCGCCATTGTGGCGGGCGACATGGCGGCGCAGGCCAGCGCGATGGACAGGCTAAGCGTAGTAAGCTGGAGACGGCTTGATTTCATAAGCGACCTTCAAGTGGCAAGTAAATGGCATGTGTATGGGAAAACCCGACCCTGTTCTGCGATAGCAGATACCGGTATGACAGAACAGATAGGGGCTGGTTCAAAAAATGAAATACTTGCAAGGCAATTAATTTAGTATGTGCCGGGCCAGCATATAGCATGCGCAGTAATTTTTACAAGAACAGGGAAGACGGCCTTAGCCGACATGGGCTGCTGAATGACACCAGGACACTGCTGGCAGCAACAAAAAAACAGGCAAAGAAGGTAATGACAGGAAGAGAAACTTGGCGCGCCAGACACGAATCGAACGTGCGACCCCAGCCTTCGGAGGGCTGTACTCTATCCAACTGAGCTACTGGCGCGTGGGGTATGCTGTTTCGAACTCACTAAACGTGGCTATGAGTTCTGGTAATGCAAGGGCAACATTCTAACCTAAATTGGCGTTTACCTTCTGCCCCAAACCAAGGAATTTGTCGTTAAACAGGCTGGAATTTCTGTATTCTTGGCTAAGGGCCCCTGCTTTTCATTCCAAACAGGGCACTTTCGCACTATAATCCCAAGCTTTGGCAGTTGCTCGCGCAAGCGGCATGCCTGCATTCTGGATTTATTTTCAGCATCTAATTTATTTGCAACGAGGAAACCATGAGCGACGCGCACGACGAACACGAATCAGCGATCAAGACCCCCAAGCAACTTATCGTTGCTATCCTCGCCGGTTTCCTGGTCCCCATTATCGCCATTGTCTTGCTGGTACAGTTTGTATCCAATGACAAAAAAGTTGGTGCTGGTTCTTCCGCGCTGACACCAGAGGCGACAGCAGCACGTATCAGTCCTGTTGCAGATCAGGGCTTTACCTTTAAAGATGCAAGTGGTCCCAAAACTCTGCAAGCTGGCGAAACTGTCTATAAAACGATTTGTGCGGCTTGTCATGATGCCGGTGCTGCCGGTTCGCCAAAATTTGGTGATGCTGGCGCATGGGGCCCACGTATTGCCCAGGGTTACGACAAACTGGTGGCCAATGCCATCGGCGGTATTCGCGCGATGCCTGCCAAAGGCGGCAATCCTGATCTGGATGATATCGAAGTTGCACGTGCTGTAGTTCATATGGCCAATGCAGGCGGTGCCAAGTTCAAGGAACCAGAAGTCAAGGCTGCTGCACCAGCGGCAGCATCGGCCGAAGCTTCAGCCAAGTAATTCCCCCTCACCAGTATTGCTGGTGTCTCGACAAAACCCCGGTTCGCCGGGGTTTTTGCTTTTCGGCAATCAATTCAGCCCTTAATTTCCTTCGCCATTTCTACATAATTTAATTGCCAATCTTTATTTGGCATCCTTAATATTTTAAGTGCACAAATTAAGGGCATTATTTTCTAAGTAAAAAATACACTATCTGTCGTTTTCATCTCGCATCATCGCGATACTACTTAATTGCAAAAAAGTAATTCTTGTAAAAGTAACAGTAGAAAAACTATGTTACAATTTAATTAAAATTATTTTCGTTTTTCCGGAACTTTCATCCTAATCTGTAGACTTATGTTGGCGACTTGTTTCAAGGAAATGGGCTAAATTATTTGAGTGTTGTTTTTTCGTCGTTTGTACAATTTCAAGATTGACAGCAGATTCTCCCAGATGGTTTCATTCTAAGACTAAATTTTTGAAAGAATTTAATTCAAAAATTCATCAGGAATGGAAAGATTTTTCCATTTTAATTTGGTAATTTTGCTTATCCGCAAAATTTATCTGGATGTCACAGATTTGTTAGTAATGTACAAACAACGGAGCACAAAGTGATTAAAGAAAAAACCATTTCAAGATCAGTACGTCTGATCTGTTCTAGCGGCCTGGTGCTGAGCATGGGTGTATTTGCACCAGTTGCTTTTGCGCAAGAAGGTCTGCAAAAAGTCGAGATTACCGGTTCCAGTATCAAACGTACTGAATCAGAAGGTGTTGCAACGACCCAGATACTGAGCCGTAAAGACATCGAGCAAACAGGCAAGACTTCTATCGCTGACGTGGTACGCAGTATCTCTGCGGATAACAACGGCAGTATCAGTGGCTCGTTCACCAACGGTTTCGCCGGCAGTGCTTCCGGTGTTTCCCTGCGTGGTTTGAGCGTCAGCTCCACGCTGGTGTTGATCAATGGTCGTCGCACGGCACCTTATGGTTTCGGTGATGATGGTCAGCGCAGCTTCGTTGATTTGAATTCCATCCCTCTGGATGCGGTTGAGCGCATCGAGATCCTGAAAGACGGCGCTTCCGCGATTTATGGTTCCGACGCGATTGCCGGTGTGGTCAACATCATTCTGCGTCAAAATTATGTTGGTCAATCGGTTGCTGCGAGTATTGGCCAGTCTTCGCGCGGTGACGGTCGCGTCTCCAGTGCTTCTGCATCGATAGGTTTCGGTAATCTGCAAACCGAAAAATACAATGTGTTCATGACCATTGATGCCAAGAAACAAGAAAAAATCTGGCAAAAAGACCGTGACGATTACATCGGCCAGGCAGATGCCCGCCCATGGGGTGGTCGTGATCAGCGCGTCGGTTTCATCACTTCCGGTAATGCCGGTGGCAGCAATATGCTGGGTACAGTGCGCCCTGTGAGTGCTACAGGCGGCACCATTGCTGGCCGTGGCATACAGCAATTGCCAGGTACTTGTGATGCCAAAAACCTTGATCCAGTGGGTGGTACATCGCTGGATAACGGTGGCGGCGGTTGTATGTATGACCCAGTGAAATACCAGACCATTCAGCCAGAAACACAAAACCTGAACGTGTATGCACGCGGTACTTTCGCGATCAATGATGTCACTACTGCATACACAGAACTCGGTTTGTTCAACAGCAAGGCAAAAACACAAACGACACCTTCCGGTCTGACCGGCGCTGGTTTCGATCTGGTGAATGCACGTGTCAACAATACTGGTACAGGTCCTGATCAGTTGTTGCTGCCTATCGGCCATCCGGACAATCCTTACAGTGACGCACGTGCGCGTCCGCGCTGGATTGATGCAGCCCGCCCACGTACTGCCGATCTGGAAACAACGGTCACCCGTTTCCTGGCAGGCGTAAAAGGTACGTTTGCTGAATGGGATTACGATACTGGCTTCCTGTATGCTGAAAGCAAAACAGACAAGACACAAAACGGCTACTACCGTCAATCTGCTTTGAAAACGGCGATCAACAACGGTACTTTCCGCATCGGTCAAGGCCGCGTCAACACACCTGAAGTGCTGGCACTGGTGTCGCCAACACTGGTTAACTCTGGCGTGACGAAGAGTACATCCGTGGATTTCAAAGCCACACGTGAGCTGATGCAGTTGCCAGGTGGCGCCATGGGCATTGCGGTTGGTGCAGAATATCGCAAGGAAGAAACCAACAGCGATCCTACGCCTTACACCAACACCAATGACATCGCTGGTCTGGGCTATTCCGCTGCCAAAGGTTCACGCAACGTCAGCGCGATTTATACTGAGTTGGCTATCCCTGTGCTGAAATCGCTGGAATTCCAACTGGCTGCCCGTTCAGACAAATACTCTGATTATGGTCGTTCAACAACACCAAAAGCTGGCTTCAAGTACACCCCAACCAATACCATCGCTTTCCGCGGTACGTATGCTGAAGGTTTCCGTGCTCCTAGTGCGGCAGAGAATGGTGACAGTGCCGTAGCCGCATTTACCAACATCGCCAGCGATCCTATCCGCTGTGCAGTGACCAAACTGGCTGCCGATTGCTCTTCGCAACAAGTTGGTGCTATCACCGTTGGCAACAAAAACATCAAGCCTGAAACGTCCAAGAGCTATAGCCTTGGTCTGGTTGTAGAACCGGTCAAGAACTTCAGCATCTCCCTGGACTGGTGGAAAATTGTTCGTGACGGCGAAATCAGCGGTTCCGACCCTGGTGCGATTGTTGCCAATCCAGGTAGTTACCCAGACGCCCAAATCGTCCGCGGTGAAGCAACAACCAACTTCCCTACCCTGGCTGGTCCTATCCTGATGGTGAAAGCACCTTACCTGAATGCTGGTAAGACACAAACTTCCGGTCTGGATCTGGACATGCGTACCAAGTTTGACCTGGGCAGCAATGGCAAGTTGAACGCTGGTGTGGTCATCACGTACATGAATGAATTCAGAAGAACGGATGCCGACGGTACAGTGCATGAATTTGCAGGTACACACGGTGATGTGAATCTGTCTGGTGACGGTGGCACACCACGCACTAAAGCCAGTTTCACTCTGGGTTGGGAACGTGGTCCATGGACACTGTCCGGTAACGTCAACTATGTTTCCAGCATCAGCGATACCAATGAAATCGGTGGCGACTGCCTGGACGTAGATGCGAATGGCAAGCCTTACCTCGGTTGCCGTGTTGCTTCATTCACGACCATGGATGTATTTGGTAAATGGAAAATGTCGAAAAATCTGGAATTCACGGCATCCATCACCAATCTGTTCGACAAGATGGCTCCACTTGATGTCCAGACTTATGGCCGCATCAACTACAACCCATCCCTGCATCAGTCCGGCGCAGTTGGCCGTTACTTCAATGTTGGCGCACGTTACACATTCTGATAAGGATGTAGACGGCGGATACATGTAGAAACCTGCCCCTGCTGTCGCCACGACGGACAGCATCGGGGGCTGGCTGAAGTATAGTATCGTTGTTATTGAGATAAAAAACCGCAAGCTTGCTTGCGGTTTTTTTTATTTCGGCTGGTCAAAAAAAGTTCGCCCCTGCTCGGGAATGGCAAAAAATTAACTATGCCAGTCTGGTGCATGCACTCATGAGCTTTGTCTCTTTAAAGATACAGAAAAGTATATGGAAGAAAATATATTAACAATATCGCCTTCCGCCATTTTCATAAAATTTGCATCAATTTACATCTCGGTGCAGCCGATAAAAATTATGCTAATTGCAATGTCAATACTCGATGCTGCAATCTGCTCAAAAAAAGACAAAATAAATTCACGAATTTTCGTCCCTTCAATAGCCCCCTGCTGGCAATAAAATTTTGTCCTGTGTCTCCGCAAGTGAATTAAAACGAGCAAAGTTGCCGCCAGTTATAAGATTAGACAATTTGGGCAAGAATAAATAAAAAAATATTACTTTGCTTTGTATTTTTATATCGGCCTATCCCACCCCGCAAACCTGCTCCACAGCCGCAAAAAACCGCCTTGACACTGCGTTTTCCCAATGGTTCCATGCAATATGAGTATTTTTTGACGGAAATATTTACATTTGTAACTTCAAAATCAGGGCGGAATGAGGGCTGTATTTTTTACCCGGATTATTGTATTTGTAGAAATTTTTTAAAAAGATATTTCTATTATGTTTCGACCATTATTGGCATTGAACATGTGTTTCCAAGTACCGGACAGAGCAAAAAATGCCGCCGGATGACTGGAAAAATAAAAAGAAGTTAATCCAATGATGGCAGCAATAAAGAGGGAGTTGTGCGAAATTGGTGAGTTGAAGGATATTTCGTACCGCGTTTCGTCGATACAAAATACTTGGGAAAAACATATGTCTAAAAATAGTCTGGTATTTAAAAAGACACTGGTTGCCCGCGCGCTGATCCTGGCGTTTGGTGCTGGTGTAATGACAGTCGGTATCAACCCGGCTGTCATGGCGCAATCAAATACAACTGGTACGATCTCTGGTACGGTCGCTGTCAAGGCAAACACCAGCATTTCCATCGTCGGTGTCGATAATGGTGTGAAACGTAGCATTACGCCGGATGCATCTGGTACTTTTCGGGCGACTTCTGTCCCGGTCGGTAACTACAAGGTATCTTTGCTGGAGGGCACATCCGTCGTTGCTGTACAAGACCTTGAAGTTCGTATCGGCCAGGACAGTGAAGCAACTTTCGGTACGCAAGTGGTGCAGATTACCCAGCGAGCCAGGGCGATCGACGTCAAGACTTCCAATTCAGGCACCTCCTTTACCGCCAAAGAACTTGCCGTACTGCCTATCGCTCCCGCTGTGAGCAATATCGTGCAACTGGCTGGTGGTACGACACGTGGCGACAGCCGCTACGGTAATAACGCGGCCAGCTTCGGCGGTTCCAGCTCTTCCGAAAATGCCGCTTATATCAACGGTTTTCCAGTCACCAGCAGCCTGTATCAGATTGGTTATTCTTCCCTGCCTTTCGGTTCCATTGCTGAAGCCCAGGTAATTACCGGTGGTTACGGTGCTGAATTCGGTCGCTCTACCGGTGGTGTCATTAATATCACGACCAAGAGCGGTACCAATAACTGGGAAGCCGGTGCGGGCTTTACCTATGCGCCAAATTCCCTGCGCGCTACGGCCAAAAACATCATGTACCCGAACACTGGCGCTGCTGCCAACAAAGGCACTGACGGCACGATCTGGAACTACAAGGCTGGCGATGTCTTCACTGAAAAAATCTATAACGCCTATATCAGCGGTCCTATCATCAAGGACAAGCTGTTCATGTACATCGGTGCTGAACTGAACCAGACCGAGCGTCAGACAGCCCGTCTGGCCTCCAGCAACACCACCAACAATAAACTGGGCTGGCTGGATGAAAAATCCGAATTGCCACGTTTTATCGCCAAATTTGACTGGAATATTACTGACGATCACCGTCTGGAATATACCCACATCGGTGATGAATCCAAGGTCGATGACAAATACTTCGGATTTGACTACGCGACCAAGCAACGTGGCTATACCCAATATGGCGGCGCTGTATTCAAAAACTATGCGTCGGGCGTACTTGGCCTGAATGCGAATGGAGCAGCCTTGGCGGCAGCGCAGGGTTCGGATGTGGATATCCTGAAATACACGGGCTATCTCACCAATGACCTGACAGTGACTGCCTTGGTTGGTCAGGCAAAAACCGAACGTAAACAAGATCCGTTTGGCTATGTCCCTGGCCTGCGCCCGATCACGGCAGCGGAAGCCAACCGTGTACCTGGCATTAACTACACACCAACTGATCCACAGGGTTTCACTTCGGCCTTATTGCGTGACGGTGCCAACGATACCAACAAGGGCTATCGCCTGGATATTGAGTACAAGCTGAACAAGGAACACACGCTTCGCGCCGGTCTGGATTACAACAAGATTACTGCGGTAGCTGGTACGGTTGCTGCCGGTGGTGGTCAATGGATCTATCTGCGTGCGACCAATCCGAACGCGGTCTTGTCTGGTCATAACATCTCCCCGGCAGCGGGTGGCGGCTATGGTAAAGACGGTTACTACGTGCAGGAAAACATTGTTTCCGGCGGTTCCACACCTTCCGTCAAACAATCTGCACAGTACATTGAAGATCGCTATCAGGTGACCAAAGACGTATTGCTGACTTTCGGTCTGCGCAACGAATCCTTTTCCAACATGAATGGTAAAGGCGATGTTTTCGTTGAACAGAAGAGCATGATTGCACCACGTTTTTCTGCTGCATGGGACGTGAACGGTGATGGTTCCCTGAAAGTCTTCGGTACTGCCGGTCGTTATCACCTGCAATTACCTGCCAATCTGGCTGTGCGTTTTGCCGGTGTGTCCATCAACACTGACAAGTTCTACACCTACACCGGCGTGGATCCAAAAACTGGCGCACCTACCGGTTTGAATGCAATCAGTAACACCGTCTCTGCCAATAATGAATTTGGTAAAGAACTGACTCCCAATGAGCTGGCAGCCGTTGATCTGAAGTCGCATTATCAGGATGAAATCAATATCGGTTTTGAAAAGGCGCTAACACCAGAATTCAATGGCGGTATCAAATTTACTTATCGCAAATTGAAAAACACGATTGATGATTATTCCGATATTCGTCCTATCCTGAAAAAGCTGTCTGGTGCTGAACGCGCTTATCTGGAAGATGCAGGCTGGCATGGTGCCCTGTTCAATCCGGGTCAGGACAATACCTTCATCGTGCCTATCAATGCCACTGGTGGCCAGCGTGCTGTAACCATCACAGCGGCAGAAGCAGGTTTCCCGGAAGCTGCGAAACGTACTTACACGGCATTGGAATTCATGCTGGAACATCCGCTGCGTAACAGCTGGTACGGTAAGTTCAACTACACCTGGTCACGCAGTGAAGGTAATCAGGAAGGTCAGACCAAATCGGATAACGGTCAATCTGACGTAGGTTTCAGCTCCTTGTGGGATTTCCCTGAAACCATGATTAACGGCAGTGGTTTATTGCCAAATGATCGTACTCACCAGTTCAAGGCCTATGGTCTGTATGAGTTCACACCTGAATTTGCTGTCGGTGGGAATGTCCTGGTTGCTTCCGGCCGTCCGAAATCGCTGACTTGCAACATTCCTTCCTCCATGGATCAGGAAGGTCTGGGTCTGTTCCAGTACGGTTCCATCTTTTATCTGTGCCCAGCCAGTACCGGTATCGCAAATGGTCGTGGTGCCATGGGCAAACTGCCATGGGACAAACGTCTGGATTTGAACTTCATGTACAAACCACGTCAGGTCAAAGGCCTGTTGCTCAAGGTTGATGTCCTGAATGTATTCAATGCCCAGGTAGCGGATCGTATCGACGAAGGCTACAACACCAGCCGTGCCGGTGATGCCATCAGCCCTACCGCAGGTCAGGAAACCTCGTACACGGCGCCACGTTCTGTCCGTCTGTCTGTTCAGTACAATCACAAGTTCTGAGCATAGTTTGAGCACGCTTTAAAAACGAAATCCCCTGTCATTAAAAGCTGGCAGGGGATTTTGCATTTTTCATTGTGAAAAGCAGCGATTGGCGAGGGGGTGGCGAGCCATTTTCAGACATGACTTTGTTGTGCATTTACGACAAAAAATTGGTTTCAGAATCCCTGCTCTAGTGTGCTCTACAGCAATTGATTTGGTCCATTTTTTTGCTGCAAAGACGCTGCCGGACGATTTGAAAATGAATGCCAATGAGCGCAGGGAAGAGTATTTTCTTTCTTTTCGAAAACGCACTTATTAATAACATTTTTTATCAAGAAGATTGCGTTTTGGTTATGTGAAAATTCTGTCACAAATGAAATGCACTAAATTAAATAGATATATGTGCAAACGATGCTAAATCACCACAGATTTGATTGCGAAAAATCCCCGCTTTTGATCAAAGAAAATTCATCTGTGTGTTCCATTACAAATGGACACAATCAAAGCTTACCCGGCTCAAGGTCAGTCTTGACAGCAAACACCCCAAATGGTTCCATGAAAAAAGATGTTTTTTGATGAAAAAATTTACATAAGCAAAAATAAAAAAACAAATGTTTTACATATCCATGTGAAACATCAGGTTTTTACAATGCGGTCATTCAAAAAACATCAAAGATAGAAATGTAGCTGCGTTATGCAAATAGGGGGTCTCACTTACGAGGTGGGGCCTTGCAGGCGCAGCCTGACTTGTTAGATATACTTTTGGGGGATTAGTCATGGTAGAAAAAATGTTGGCCCGATCGGTACGCCTGATGTTCGTAGGCAGTGTCGCGGTCGGTGCAGGCCTGCTGGCACAACCGGCAATGTCACAAGACGCTGTACAAAAAGTAGAGATCACCGGTTCATCGATTAAACGGATTGCGCAAGAAGGTGCTTTGCCGGTACAGACACTGACGCGCAAAGACATAGAACAAAGTGGCTTGAACAATGTGGCCGATCTGGTTGCCGCTTTGCCAGCCATGCAAGGTTTCATTACCGCATCTGCCTCCGTCAACGGTGGTGGTGCAGGCCGTCAATCCGCCTCTATCCACGCAATTGGTACGGATTACACTCTGGTGCTGTTGAATGGTCGCCGCATGGCGCCTTATGGCACAGGTAGCGCAGTGAACCTGGGCAGTATCCCTCTGTCCGCCGTAGACCGCGTAGAAATTCTGACGGATGGTGCATCCACTCTGTACGGCTCTGATGCGATTGCCGGTGTGGTCAACTTCATCCTGAAAAAGAACCAGACTGACCTGAATGTGGAAGCAACGCTGACCAGCCCGCAACAAAGCGGCGGTCGTAGCAGTAATTTCTCGATTTCCAAAGGTTTTGGTGACCCGGCCAAGGATGGTTTTAACGTCTTGTTTGCATATAGCCATGATGAACAAAAGGCACTGGAAGCAACGCAGCGTGACTTTGCCAAATCCGGCGTTCATAAATTCGTCAAAGATGGCAAGATGTACGCTACCTGGCAGACCAGTATCAATTCCATTCCTGCGAATGCCGATATCTATGATTCCCTGGGCAATAACGCGACCTTCTCACCTGATCTGGTGAATAACAATAAATGTAATGGTCCAAACACATTCGCCCGTGGAGGTGTTTGCCGTTTTGATTATGCGTCCACTGTACAATTGATGCCAGAACTGAAGCGTGACAGCTTCTTTGCATCCGGCAACCTGAAAGTGGGCAAAGACACCACCTTGTTTGGTGAAGTGGTCTTGTCCAACTTCTCCAACACAGCGCGCTATGCAGCCCCGGCGCAACCTTTGACGACTTTCAGTACTGATCCGGTCACTGGCGTGAAAGTCATCAATCCGAACTACATCGGTGCTTACAACAAATCAGTCGTGCCCCTGCTGGCGGGACAGGGTATCAATCCTAACAATGTGACCGATGCCTTCTTCTATTACCGCGCCCTTGATGCAGGTGGCCGTGCGGATGAATATAAAACTGAGGCCCGTCATGTGGTACTCGGTCTGGAAAGCAGTTTTGAAGGCTGGGATTACAGCGCTAACTATACCCATTCCGAAAATACGGAAAAGGATAATGCTGTTTCCGGTTACATGAGCGCGAACCGCTTTGACGCATTGGTCAAATCTGGTGCTTACAATCCCTATATCATCAATGCGAATGCTAGTTCTATTCTGGCTCCCGCAGTATTGCAGGAAAATCTGAGCGTCACCAAATCCAAGATTGACGTGTTGAGCGCGCGCGCTTCCAAAGAATTGTTCGATATGGGCGGCGGCAAGGCACAGCTGGGCCTGGGCGCTGACACGACCAAGCAATCTTTTAACGACGCGCCTAGCGAACTCTCGCAAGGCCCTGGTCCTCAGCATCCTGCCTGGACGGACGTTATTATCGGTGGCGGTACAGGCTCGCAAGGTCTGGTCGCTTCACGCAAGAGCTGGGGTACCTTTGGTGAATTGCTGTTACCTGTGATCAAAAATCTGGATGTCACCGCAGCGTTGCGTTATGACAGCTATGACGCAGTGAAGAAAGACAATGTCAGCTATGACGTCAGCGGTAATGCATCGCAACCAGGTACGCAGGGCATTTCTGTTTCCAAGGCGACGTATAAATTGTCGGCCCGTTATCAGCCAGTGCAAAGCCTGATGCTGCGCGGTTCTTATGGCACCGGCTTCAAGGCCCCGACACTGAACGATATTTCCGACCCATTGAAAAATGATGGTTCATCGAACTTCTTCCCTTGCCCTATCACCAAGGCATCGGACCCGCGCTTTGCCTATTGCCGCGGTACGGCTGAATATGGTCTGTTGAAAAAAGGTAACCCAAGCACAGGTGCAGATGCACTGAAAGCCGAAGAATCCAAACAGGCAGCATTCGGTTTCCGCTTTGAACCAACCAGCAGCCTGTCTCTGGGCCTGGACTGGTGGGATGTAAAGTTGAAAAACCAGATCCAGAAATTGTCTCAGGATCTGATTTTCACGACACCTACACTGGCTGATCAGTACATCTCCCTGTACTACGATCCTATCCAGAAATCCAAAGTGCTGGTGGCAACACGCAGTCCTGTGAATCTGGCCAGCTCACGTTATTCCGGTCTGGACTGGGATGCCACCTTCAAGACAGCCCTGCCTATCGGCAAGCTGTCCATGAACTGGTCCGGTACATACATGCTGACGGCAGAAAAAGATGTACCTGGTGCCGCCAAGGAAAGCAGTATCGGTCGTTTCGATTCCTATGATGATGTGACCTTCCGCATCATTTCCAGACTCGTGACTTCCCTGAAAGTGTCTGATCAATACACCCACAGCATCACCATGAACTACCGTTCCGGCTACCACGACAAAGTGGCAACTGCTGATGACGGCTATGTGCGTGCTGTGAATTCAGACGGCAGTATCGGTGGTTATGTGGACATGACGCGTGATGTCAGCAACTACATGACTTTTGATTATCAACTGCAAGCCAAAGTAATCAAAAATCTGACTATTACAGGTGGTATCCGTAATCTGTTCAATGTCGATCCACCGTTCACTATCCGTAACACAGGTGGTGGTAATCAGGTTGGTTACGATGGTCGTTACACCGATCCACTTGGTCGTACTTTCTATGTCACGGCTGCATACAAGTATTAATAATTGATATGCCCCATAAAAACCCCGGTCAAAAAACCGGGGTTTTTTTTCGATTTTGCGTTCCCGAATTTTAGTGCGCCAACTCTATGATCTACATAAAAATAAGCCGGCAGATGCCATCTGCACCAAGGTCTATTTGCCAACAAAGCGTTGTTGCCATCGGGAAAACGTTTAAAGCGTGAACAAAATTTAGTCATAACACGCGCTGGACAGGAATAAGTTAGTCTGCATAAAAAATAAGCAATTTCTAATGCCTGCACAAATGAAAATACTTTCTTTCCATAACTATCAAAATCTTGCATTTTGGTGGAGCTCATCAGAGTAAATACCCCTTGCCAGTGGGCAAAATTCGAGTATATTTCTAACTTTAATCCCCGTATTCCCATAATTTAAAAGCTGATAACTCCAAAAACACCAGTTTCCATCGGTTTTTTGGGTTTCAAGCCGATCAAAGCTATTTTTCTTTTGATCTGGAAAATAAAGAGACAGAAATTGTTTGGAGAATGGGGACTAATAGAGCTTTATCGGGATTCTTCACTTCTTAAACCTTTTTAAAACCAGTCAAGCAAATGAATTTATCAAAAATGACAGTAAGTAAACGTCTGGGGCTGGGCTTTGCTCTGGTTTTAGCACTATTAATTGCGGTGACTGTCGTCGGCATTTCGAGGATGTCGCAGATTCAGGGCCGCCTTGAAAAGATCGTGAATGTCAGCAATGCCGAGACCCGTCTGGCGCTGGACATGCGTGCGATTGTGTATGACCGCATGGTATCGCTGCGTAACCTGACTTTGCTTAACGATGCAGCAGATATGGAACCGGAACTGGCCAAGATTGCCGACCAGACCAAGAAATATGCTGCTGCCGATGAAAAGCTGAGCAAGATGGCGCTGGATGAAGGCAATGTCACGGCAGAAAAGAAAACCCTGCTGACCAAACTCAAGGAAGCAGAAACCGCTGCCGCATCCCTGCCAGCCAAGGCCCAGGAACTGGGTATGGCCAACGATGCTGAAGTAGCGACCATTACCCTGATCAAGAAACTCCGCCCAGTTCAGAAAAAGTGGCTGGATACACTGGATGAACTGGTCACGCTGGAAGACAAGCTGAACGGACAAACGGCAGAAGAAGCCAAGTCCGCCTTCAAGGCTGCAACTACCTTGATGCTGGTACTGGGTGCATTGGCGCTGGCCGCCGGTATCGTGGCCGCCTGGGCGATCAGCCGCAGCCTGTTGAAACAACTTGGTGGTGAGCCTGATTATGCGGCAACCATCGCTGGCCAGATTGCTGCCGGTGACCTGAGCGGACAGATAGAACTGAAGTCTGGTGACCAGGACAGCCTGCTGTATGAAATGAAAAACATGCGCGACAGCCTGGTGAATATCGTGGCCCAGGTACGTACTGGCACTGACACCATCGCCACCGCATCCAGCGAAATCGCGACTGGTAACCTGGATCTGTCTTCACGCACTGAACAGCAGGCTGGCTCTCTGGAAAAAACCACGTCGTCCATGAAAGAACTGACGACGACAGTGAAACAGAATGCCGACAATGCGCGTGAAGCCAATCAACTGGCCGCATCGGCATCCGAAGTTGCGCGTCAGGGTGGTGTCGTGGTGGCACAGGTGGTTGACACCATGGGTTCCATCAACGAATCGTCCAAGAAAATCGTCGACATTATCAGCGTGATTGATGGTATCGCCTTCCAGACCAATATTCTGGCGCTGAACGCTGCGGTGGAAGCTGCACGTGCCGGTGAGCAGGGCCGTGGTTTCGCCGTGGTTGCAGCTGAAGTGCGTAATCTGGCACAACGCAGTGCCGCTGCTGCCAAAGAGATCAAGACCCTGATCGGCACATCGGTAGAAAAAGTGGAAATCGGTACCAAGCTGGTTGGGCAGGCTGGTGTGACGATAGACCAGGTTGTCTCCAGCGTGAAACATGTGACTGATATCATTGCCGAAATCAGTGCTGCCAGCCAGGAGCAAAGTGTCGGTATTGAACATGTGAACCATGCCATTATCGAAATGGATGGCGTCACTCAGCAAAATGCTGCTCTGGTTGAGCAAGCTGCTGCTGCCGCTCAAAGTTTGCAGGATCAGGCCTCTGAGTTGGCCAAAGTGGTCAGCGTGTTTAAATTGCAGGCAGGTGAACGCGTACAGCAACTGAGTGCAGCGCCTGCACCAACACCTGCACCTGTGCGTCGTGTTGAACCTGTCGCCATCAAACCCAAGGCCAGAAGCAGCCAGGTAAAATCTTTGCCTGCCGCCAAGGCACAGCCTAAAAAAGCAGCATCGGCAAGCAGAAGCGATGAGTGGGAAGAGTTCTGATCATTCTGTGATGCGTCCGGCCCGGCTGTGTTGACAGCCGGTTTGCCGACATCAGGTTTCAGGCCCTATGAATGACAGTTAACAATCCTTGACTTGTAATCTGCCAGAAATTTTTTATACTGACCAAAAGTGAATAAAAATATTTTTATGAAACCGCAAATATCCATCCTCGTTTCATCCCTGCTGCTGGCAATGAGCGCTTCCGTACTGGCGGCCGAAACTTCACCAGTCATGGATAGCAAATCCTGTGAACCACCAAAATACCCCAAAGCCGCTCTGATGAATGAAGAGACCGGCACAGTCACCATGGGTTTTCTGATCAGTACTGACGGTAAAGTCGTCGAATCAAAAGTGGACAAATCCAGCGGCTCCAAAAGTTTGGACAAAGCAGCATTGGGTGCGTTGAGCCAATGTAAATTCAAACCAGGTACCAAAGATGGCAAACCAGATCAATTGTGGGCCAAAGTTGATTTCGTCTGGAAGCTCGAGTAAACGTCGGGCGGTGACTACAGAAGCCGGGTCACCTGAGCAATAAATCAGAATATAAAACAGGAAGGGGACACAATTATGTGTCCCCTTCCTGTTTTTGGCTGAGCTATGAGCGTTTATTTCTGCCCTGATTGCAGACCACGGCGTATCAGCAAGGGTTCAATTTTTGGATCACGTCCACGGAAATTACGGAAAGATAACAGCGGATCAATGCTACCACCCTTGGACAGCAATTGTTGCCGGAACCAGTCGCCATTCTTGCGGCTAAGACCACCGTTTTCCTTGAACCATTCTACCGATTCGGCATCCAGCACCTCACTCCACAAATAGGCGTAATAGCCGGCTGAATAGCCACCACCAAAAATATGCGAGAAATACGTAGTGCGATAGCGTGGCGGTACCGGGGCAAAGTCCACACCAGCCTGTTTCAGCGCCTGCGCTTCAAAGGCCAGTGCATCGTTCGGAATTTGTGCTGGCGTCAATTGATGCCAGCGCTGGTCCAGCAGCGATGCCGCAATGTATTCAGTCGTGGTGAAGCCCTGGTTGAACTGATTGGCGGCACCGATCTTGTCAACCAGTGATTGCGGTATGACTTCGCCGTTCTGATAGTGTTTTGCATAGTTCTTCAAGACTTCCGGCCAGGTGGCCCACATTTCGTTGACCTGGGAGGGATACTCGACAAAATCACGCGGGACATTGGTGCCGGAAAAGCGCGGGTACTTCACTTTGGAAAACATGCCGTGCAGTGCATGACCAAATTCATGGAATGCAGTACGCACTTCATCAAAGGTCAGCAGGGTAGGTTGCCCCGCCGGTGGTTGTGGAATATTGAGATGATTGGCTATCACCGGGTGGGTGCCAAACAGACCGGATTGTTCTGTATAGGCATTCATCCATGCGCCACCGCGTTTGGTATCACGCGCATACATGTCGGCAATGAACAGCGCCAGGCTGCTGCCATCGGCATCCAGCACTTCATATACCTTGATGCTGGGGTGATACACCGGCAAGTCCTTGCGTTCCCTGAAGCTGATGCCATACAGTTTCGATGCTGCGTAGAACACGCCATTTTCCAGTACATTGTTCAACTCAAAATAGGGACGTAACTGGCTGTCGTCAAAACTGTATTTTGCCTTGCGCAACTGTTCGGTGTAGTAAGCCCAGTCCCATGCTTCCAGCTTGAAGCCGCCTTGCTGGGCATCGATCAGTTTTTGCAGTTCTGCTGCTTCCAGCCTGGCGTTGTTGACCGCTGCCGGAGCCAGTTCGCCCAGCATCTTGTTGACCGCGGTCGTCGTTTTTGCGGTTTCATCTTCCAGGCCATAGGCAGCATGGTTGGGGTAACCGAGCAGCGTGGCCCGTTCTGCCCGCAGACGGACGATCTTGAGAATGACATCGCGATTATCAAATTCGCCGCCATGGCTGCCGCGTGCGACCGATGCTTCATGCAGGCGCTGGCGCAGTGCACGGTTCGCCAGTACGGCTTCAAATGGCTGGCCGGTGGTGTTCATCAGCGGTATCACGTATTTGCCATTCAAACCGCGTGCCTTGGCGGCTTCGGCAGCGCTGGACAATTCACCGTCTGACAGGCCCTGCAAGTCAGCCTTGTTATCGACAATGATGGCACCGGCATTGCTTTCTTTCAGCGCGTTCTGGCTGAACTGTGTAGCCAGTGTCGCCAGTTGCGCATTCATGGCTTTCAATTTGGTCTTGTCTGCTTCTGCCAGTTTGGCACCGGCACGTACAAAGTCGGTGTAATACCTTTCCAGCAGGCGCAAGGATTCGGCATCCAGGTTCAGGCTGCTGCGTGCTTCATAGAGTTTGCTGACGCGTTTGAATAATTGCGTATTCAGAAAAATCTGGTCCTGATGGGCCGCCAGTTTGGGGGCCAGCTCGCGTGACAGGGTTTCCAGTACCGGATTGGTATTGGTGGAAGTCTGGTTGGTGAACACCGTGGATACGCGGTTCAGCATCTGCCCGGCGCGTTCCATCGCCACCACGGTATTGTCGAAAGTCGGTGCTGCACGGTTATTCGCGATACGAGTAATTTCGGCATTGTGCTGGCGCATACCTTCGGCAAAGGCCGGGGCATAATGTTCATTGCGGATTTTGTCGAAAGGCGGGTACTCATACATCAGGCTGCTGGCCGTGGCGAAAGGGTTATTCGCCAGGGTGCCGAGGGGCTTTTTGCTGCTGGTAGTGCTGGTCGTGCTGGCATTGGCCGCTGTTTCAGCTGTAGCAGAGTTCGCCGGACTGGATTGAATTGCCAGTGCAGAACTCAGCATGATGAGCATGAGGTGTTTGTTCATAAGGTTTCCGGTATGAGTGGATATGAAGTGACTGAGATGGATAATGACAGAGGAAAACAGTGTATCAGACCATCATGCCGGGAAATAATTCCACATCGCCCTAGAGATCTGGGTTGTCATTACAGGCGTTGCCAAGCTGCGTGGCCAGGTGTATGGCCAACGCAGAGTTCAGGCAGGGGAAGGAGTTTCAGCAAAGAACGAAGCGATTCGCCAGTTCAAGGATGAAAGCCGGCCGCAGATAGGCCATGAAAGTCAATGCCAGTACCATGGCCATCAAGGCAAGCCATAGTAGTTGCGGTATTTTTTTGCGGGGTATCATGATCTGGGCAGGGTGGAGATTTTCATCATGCAACTGCTGCCTGTTCACGCACGATAGGTTTTTCGCTGATAGGGAAATTCACCAGGGCGGCAAAAATACCCAGCGCCAGCACGATGCCCCAGACCATATCGTAGTTGCCGGTCTTTGTATAAATATAGCCACCCAGCCAGACACCCATGAAGCTGCCCACCTGGTGTGAGAAAAACACAAAGCCGGACAGCATGGACAGGTACTTCACCCCGAAAATACCGGCGATGATGCCATTCGTGAGTGGCACGGTCGACAGCCACAGCAAGCCCAGCGCGGCAGAAAAAGCGTAAATGGAATACGACGATAAAGGTGCCAGCAGGAACAGGCCGATCACCACCGTGCGCGACAGGTAAATCGTGGACAGCAGGTAAGGTTTGGAAAACATACCGCCCAGCTTGCCAGCGTAATACGAACCAAAGATATTGAACAGACCGATCAGGGCCAGCGCAAAGACCGCGACATTCGGGTCAAGTATGCCCTTGTCTTTCAGGTAAGCCGGCATGTGCACGCCGATAAACACTACCTGGAAGCCGCACACAAAATACCCTGCCAGCAGCAACAGGAAAGGTTTGTAGGCAAAGGCCTCGCGTATTGCCTGTGTGATGCTTTGCTGTGGCCCGCTGGCTTGTTCGAGAGCAGGTTCACGTAGTTTCCATGCCATAGGCAACATGATGATGACAACCAGCGCCGCCAGCATGTAAAACGCATTTTGCCAGCCGGTGTGTCCTATCAGTTGCTGTTCCACCGGCATCATGACAAATTGTCCGAAAGAACTGGCAGCAGATGAAATACCAAATGCCCATGAACGTTTTTCCAGCGGTGCGGTGCGACCTATGATGCCGCTGACGGCACCAAATGAAGTACAGGCCAGAGCCCCA
This sequence comes from Undibacterium sp. Ji49W, assembly GCF_049340205.1. Classification (NCBI taxonomy): domain Bacteria; kingdom Pseudomonadati; phylum Pseudomonadota; class Betaproteobacteria; order Burkholderiales; family Oxalobacteraceae; genus Undibacterium; species Undibacterium sp. Ji49W. The sequence goes on from NZ_JBMPOW010000005.1 coordinate 186,397, forward strand.
CCAATCAGCACGCCGGTACCCAGAATAAACACGGTAGGCTGATCTATCATGGCCATCCACAACAAGCCACCTGCATACAGGAAGGCACCGAGTATCACCATCTTCATGGTGCCGAAACGGTCGATGGCCATCCCTGCAAACGGGCCAAATACACCCCACATCAGATTCTGCATGGCCATTGCCATCGAATAGGTTTCCCTGGTCCAGCCATGCGCCTGCGATATAGGCTGCATCCACAGTCCAAAGCCATGTCTTACGCCCATGGCAAGCGTTAGTACGAAACCGCTGGCAATCAGCACGGTCTTGAGATCAGGGGCGCGTTGGGTCGTCATGGGGTAGAAGGTTTACGAATAAGTAAATACGTTCCAGTGTAGTCGAAACCCGGACATCATGTGGACTGCCGCAAAGACCATGACAGGGCTGTCATTCTGGCAATCAGTATAAGCCAGCAGGTGGCAGGATTTGTTTGTCCGAAAACGGCTAGAACAGTGCCGCACACTCGCGTATAAATACACCTGAACACAACAAGGCAATTTAACCGCATGGACGGGGATGGCGTGGCAGCGATGAAACCAGTAAAAAGCGCGATGGAGAAAATGGAGAAAGCGGCAACGGCTGCCATCCTGTTTCCGGAAGCAGGCGATAGCCCGACGCAGCAGCAATGCTATTACCGCGCCCTGGCTGCCAGGGATAGCCGCTTTGACGGCGTGTTTTTTACCGGCGTCAAAACCACCGGCATTTATTGCCGCCCAGTGTGCGGTGTCAAAACGCCGCGTGAATCCTCGTGCGAATTTTTTGGCAGCGCCGCTGCGGCAGAGGCCGCCGGTTTTCGCCCTTGCCTGCGTTGCCGGCCAGAACTGGCACCGTATGCCCTGCAACAGAATCTGGCGCATGCAGTGTGGCAAAGAATCGCTGACGGCGCATTGAATGAAAACGACCTGGAAAGTTTTTCGCAACAAGTCGGCTTGTCTTCACGGCAATTACGGCGCGTCATGTTGCAGGAATTTGGCGTTACACCAGTAGAACTGGCACAGACCCAGCGCCTGTTGTTTGCCAAAAAGCTGCTACAGGAAACCCGCCTGGGCATGGCCGAGATTGCCTTCGCTGCCGGTTTTGGCAGCGTCAGGCGGTTTAACGCCCTGTTTTCCGAACGCTATCATATGGCACCGGGTTCGATACGACGGGCGTCCGATCTCGGTGGCGAAGGTGTCAGCCTGCGTCTGGCTTATCGTCCACCCTATGCCTGGGACGCAGTGATTGCTTACCTTGCCGGTCGTGCCATGCCGGGGCTGGAAGCGGTAATAGTAGAAAAAGGGGGCAGGGCCTATGTCCGCAGCGTGCAGATAGATGGTATTAGCGGCTGGCTGAAGGTCGCCCATTTGCCCGACAAACAGCAACTGAGTCTGCAGGTAGCACCGGCGCTGGCGCCAGTGTTGATGCCCCTGATGGCCCGTGTCAGGCAACAGTTTGACCTGGAAGCCAATCCCGCCATCATACAAAGCCACCTGGAACACGATGCCATGCTGACAGCGCAGATACAGCGGACACCCGGTATGCGGGTGCCGGGCGCTTTTGACAGTTTTGAGCTGGCGATCCGTGCCGTACTGGGCCAGCAAGTCAGCGTGGCTGGCGCGACCACGGTAGCTGGGCGGCTGGTGACGCGTTTTGGTCAGGCGACAACAACGCCATTTGCGGCGATTACCCATCATTTCCCTTCGCCGCAGACCATTGTTGCGCTATCGATAGATCAATTGGCCGGCATAGGCATACCCGGCGCGCGCGCTGCGACGCTACAGCACATCGCCCAGTTCACGCTGGATGGTGGCCTGCAAAGACAATTGGCAGCCAGTTCGGATGACATGGTTGCCAGATTAAAGACCGTGCGCGGCATAGGTGAATGGACGGCGCAATACATTGCCATGCGGGCTTTGCGCTTTTCTGATGCCTTCCCCGCCGGTGATCTGGGTTTGCAAAAAGCAGCGGCGCAACTCAGCCAGCCACCGCAGACCCGGCTGACAGAAAAGCAATTGCTTGGCCGGTCTGAAGCCTGGGCACCCTGGCGGGCTTATGCTGCATTATTGCTTTGGCAATCTTTGGCGGCATCTTAAATATAACTGAGCAAAAAGGAGTGATGATGAAAACCGTACACTATATGAACGTGGACAGCCCGCTTGGCCCACTGTTGCTGGCTGCCAGCGAAAACGGTATCTGTGGCGTGTATTTTGAACACCACAAGCATTTCAAGGGAATCGCTGGCTGGCAATTAAACCCGCAACACCCTTTCTTATTACAGGCCAGCCAGCAGTTGCGGGATTATTTTGCAGGGCAGCGCCAGGATTTTGACTTGCCGCTGGATTTGTCGGCGGGCACTGCGTTTCAGCAAGCCGTGTGGGCAGGGCTGCGGCAAATCCCGTTTGGTATGACCACCAGCTATGGGCAACTGGCGCAACATATCCGGCAACCGGCGGCAGTGCGGGCAGTAGGGGCGGCGAATGGGCGTAACCCCATTTCCATCATTATCCCTTGTCATCGTGTTATCGCTGGTTCAGGTGCCCTGACGGGTTATGCCGGTGGGCTGGAAAACAAGAAAGCCTTGCTGATACTGGAAAAAAGCCAGGCCATGCAGGGCCAACCGGACGCTCAGCGTGGCCCAGCCCAGTCGGCGCTTGGTTTTGCATAGTACCTGCCGAGCGGATAGGTGAATGACAGCGTAAAGTGCAATTTAACTAATTTTGGTGCAATGCACAAAAAGTGCTTGACCTTTTGAATTCTGCGTGTAAAATCGTATTTGTTGCGGTGCACCATTCAAGAATTAACGGAAAGCGCTGCCGATTTTGATTCCACCTAATTCCATTTACCGGAGAATGTTATGACTACCAATACACCAGAACAATTTATCGCTGCTACCAAAGCTAACCTGGAAGCCCAATTCGCTTCCCTGACTTCCCTGAACAAGAAAGCCTTTGAAGGTCTGGAACAGTTGTTTGCCCTGAACGTCAATGCTGCCAAAGCCAGTTTCGAAGAAGGTACAGCTGCTGCCAAGCAATTGATCAGCGCCAAAGACCCACAAGAATTTTTCTCCCTGACTGCAGCGCAAGCACAGCCAAATGCAGAAAAAGCACTGGCTTATGGCCGTCACCTGGCAAGCATCACTACAGCAACTCAGCAAGAATTCACTAAAGCAGTTGAAGCGCACATCGCTGAAACAAACACTAAAGTGATTTCCCTGATCGACGAAGTCACTAAAAATGCACCAGCCGGTTCCGAACAAGCTGTGACAGCCCTGAAATCCGTTGTTGGCAACATCAACGCCGGTTACGAACAACTGTCTAAAACAACCAAGCAAGCTGTGCAGACTCTGGAAGAAAACCTGAGCAAAGCTACTCAGCAATTTACACAAGCGGCTGAAAAAGCAACTGCTAAAAAGAAGTAATTAGCAATTGATGTTTCAGACCCAATGCAAATTGGGTTGCAGTATAAAAATCCCCTGATGCTCGCATGAGGGGATTTTTTCATGTCTGTTTAAAACTTAACTGCTCAAAACTTAAGTTTGCGGCTGTGCTGGTTTGCCCATTAAGTAAATCAGGTAGAGCACGACGCAGGCAGCATCGAAAAAGGCGGCAGGACGCAAGCCCTGCAAGGCGGGTTCTGCCCAGTTGATTGCCAACATGACGACCAGCCCCAGCTTTTCTGTCGCTGCCGCCAGTAAAATTGCCCGGCGTGCCGCTACCTGTTTCACCGCATGGATGACCAGCGCGCCAACCACAAAAGCCATCAAACCCCAGTGACGTGCAAAGAACAGGCCGGTCACATCACCCACCTGCATGCCGGATGCCTGTAAAAACAGGGTAGGGGCCAGAAACTGCAAGCCCGCCAGCATGGTGACAGCGCCGCTGACATACAGTATTTTGCGTATGGTCTTTTCTTGCATGTACACCTCCTTTTTTATTCAAATTTGTGTGCGCTTATTTGTGTTTGTTTGTGCCTGTTGTTTTTGTAAGACCTCAGACCTTTACGCCTTGATGATACAAGAATCCTGGCCCCGGTAATTCCTGGCCCAGATCGGCACCGACTTCCGCAGTGATCAGTGTATTCAATCTGTTGTTCAAGTCCAGCAGCAAGTCTTTGTGTTGTTCCGGGTTGGCCGCCAGATTGGTGATTTCATTCGGGTCTGTCTGCGTATCGTAAAGCTCCAGTTGGTTGCGGGTGCTCAGGTTTTGCCAGTCACGTGGCTGGTGATGATCGGAGGGTTTGAAATAACGGGCAAATTTATAGCGGCCATCATGGATGCCGCGAAACAGTGCCGGGTTGTCCAGGCTGGGTAAGAATTGTCCGCTTTCAAAACCGATGAAGAGTGAACTCAGCCTGTTATAGGTCTTGCCGGTTTTTGCGCCCTTGCGGGTGAATTCCGGGTCCATATACAGGGGCACGCCATAGTTGAACAGGATGCCTTTCTTGTCCCGCTCCGTGCTTGCGCCTGCCGTGCTGATGGCAGCGCTGATATCTATTCCCTTCAGGTAAGGGTATTTTTCTGCCGTCGCACGGGCATCGACACCAGCCATACCCAGTATCGTGGGCACCAGGTCGATATGCGAACCCAACGCATTCGTCATCCTGCCGCCTGCCACATCCGGGTGGCGCACGATGAAGGGCAGGCGCATGTTTTCCTTGTACATGAAGGGGCCTTTCTGGCGTAATTTGTGTGCACCGGCCATTTCCCCGTGGTCCGAGGTATAGATGACGATGGTGTCCTTGTCCATGCCCAGGTTTTTCAAGGCCTGCAAGACCGTCATTGCATGGCTGTCGACATCACGCACGCAATTGAAGTAATAACTTTGATAGGCGCGCCAGGCAGCCTCGTCATCCGGATCCATGTGTCCGTACAGCCAGTTGCACATGTTCATGTAGGAAGTGGTAGCCCAGGGTTTGCCGTTTAACTGGTCCTGGTAATAGCTGTCCGGCAGGGGCAGGTCCCAGCTTTTGTCATAGACGCCACCGATTGGTGGTGTGGACAAGGGCGACAGCATATTGCGCTGTTGCCGGCTCGCTAGCTGTTTATCGCCGGTGCTGACATACATGACATCATGCGGATTGACGAAATTCACTGCCAGAAACCAGGGTTGTTTGTCGCGCATATTACGCATCTCGCGCCCCTTGCTAGCCAGCCATTGCACGGCATTACTGGCAATCTGGCCGTCATAACGATAGCCGGTCCAGGTCGAACCATGTGGGTCGCCATCGGCGTTATAGTCAGAAAAACCATAAGGCTCAAGCGCATTTTCTGTGGTCGGGTAAGGCCCATATACCAGGCCGGGGTCGGCGCGCAGATGACTCAAATGCCATTTGCCCTTGTAGGCAGTGTAATAGCCCTGTGCTCTTAACAAGTGCCCTAGGCTGGGCAAGCCATCCGCCAGTTGCGGGAAAGACGGTGGTGCATCGACATTTGCCGTCATCTGCGTGTGCTGGGTATGCTGACCAAAATACATATTCGAGCGCGATGGTGAGCATGGCGTAGTATTCGCATGGAAATTTGTCATGCCCGTGCCTTGTTCCAGCAGCATTTCATGTGCCGACAGCCCCAGGCCAGACGGCAGGTCTTGCCAGTGGCGTAGCTGGTCGTTCACGATCAGCAAGATATTCGGTCTGCGCTGGCGCAGGCCTCCGGCAGACATTGCACCAGGTATATTGGGTATGTTGCGCGGTCTCTGATGTTTGTCAGCCGCACCGCCTATTGCCGCTCCAAGACCCACGCTGGCCATCGCTGCCAGTACTTTTCTGCGACTGAGATTGCTTTCATGGTTTGCCATATTGCTTCCACCGGGCTTGTTGTCTGTGCTGATGCAAACCAGTGTGGGATACTTCAACGCATACGTCCAATGCATTATAATTATTATCTCAATGCTTTAAAGGTATGCTACGGTTTTGCATTTAATATGAACCTCAACAAGCTCAAACATGTAGTGGTGCTGGCAGAGCAAGGCAATTTTGCCCGGGCGGCAGACAAGCTCAACCTCAGCCAGCCGGCATTAAGCCGCAGCATTTCTGGTCTGGAAGATGAACTGGGCATGCGCCTGTTTGACCGTGATCAGGCAGGTGCCACCGTCACGGCTGCTGGCCGGCAACTGGTGACCCGTGCCCGCGATTTGCTGTATGCCGCAAATAATCTCAGGCAAGAGATGGCGCAACTGCGCGATTGTGAAAGCGGTCAGATTGTCTTTGGGGCCGGGCCTTTCCCGGCCAACAGTTTTCTGCCTGCGGTGCTGACAGAGCTGGCCATCGCCTATCCACGCATGCGTACGGTGCTGGAAGTGAACAACAGCGACACCCTGATGGAACACTTGCTGGCCGAGAAGCTGGAATTCTTCATCGCTGATACCCGCACGGTACATCCCAACAAGCACGTCAAGGTCAGGCACCTGACGCAACAGGCTGGCGGTCTGTATTGCCGTCGTGAGCACCCACTCGCAACGAAAACACTGTTGAACAAACATGATCTGCAAAGTGCCAGCTATGCCAGCGTATACCTGGCGGATATTTTCCTGCCATCTTTGCGCAAGGTGTTTGGCCTGGAAGCTGGCCAGGATTTGCCACTGGTGACCACCTGCGACAATGTTTATGTCTTGAAGCAGGTAGTCATGCATAGCGATGTCATTCTCTTGTGCACCCATGCAGCAGTGGTAAAAGAGCTGGAAGAAGGTGATCTGGCCGAGTTAAAAGTGGATGGCTGGCACGCCATTCATGCCGAAATTGGCGTGGTCAGCCTGGAACGGCGCAGCCTGTCGCCAATGGCGGACCTGGTACTGGCCAAAGTGGCAGCGCACGTATAAGTCAGGACTTACGCAAAACCGCCCCAGCTGCTTTGTAGCTCCTGGTCGTACTGCTCGTACTGCCTGCGTCGCTACGCCTTGCTGGGACAATTTTGCGTAAGTCCCGTAAGTGCTGTTGTTCTGATCCATATCAAGCTTCAGGCATGGTAAAACTACATCTTTTTACGGCTATAAGCTCAGACAGCGCCGAGCAATGGTAAGCTAGAGGATGTATTCTATATGCAGGATTAGCAGCATTTGTTTGACCATCCCAATGCCCTCAGAGGTAAAACCAGGAGAATTCATATGCAAGACGTGGTAATCGTAGCTGCAGGCCGTACTGCAGTAGGTAAATTTGGCGGCTCTTTGGCAAAAACGGCTGCTTCCGAACTGGGCGCCCATGTCATCAAGGCCTTGCTGGCAAAAACCGGCATCAGTGGCGATCTCATCAATGAAGTCATCCTCGGTCAGGTGTTGACTGCCGGTGTCGGCCAGAATGCCGCACGTCAGGCGGTCATCAAGGCTGGTTTGCCAGACATGGTGCCAGCCTTCACCATCAACAAGGTATGCGGTAGCGGTTTGAAGGCAACGCATCTGGCGGCGCAAGCCATCAAGGCGGGTGATGCAGACATCATCATCGCCGGTGGTCAGGAAAACATGAGCGCTTCCCCGCACGTATTGAACGGTTCCCGCGATGGTTTCCGCATGGGCGACGCCAAACTGGTCGACACCATGATCGTTGACGGCCTGTGGGATGTGTATAACCAGTACCACATGGGTATCACTGCCGAAAACGTCGCCAAAAAATTCGGCGTCACCCGTGAAGAGCAAGACCTGTTTGCCCAGGCTTCCCAAAACAAGGCAGAAGCTGCGCAAAAAGCTGGCAAGTTCAAGGATGAAATCATTCCTTTTGAACTGGTCAGCAAAAAAGGCACTACCGTTTTTGACAGCGACGAATTCATCAAACATGGCACCACGCTGGAATCACTGGCGTCCCTGCGCCCTGCCTTCGACAAAAATGGCACGGTCACTGCCGGTAATGCGTCTGGTCTGAACGACGGTGCAGCTGCCGTCATCATGATGTCCGCCAAAAAAGCGGAGGAACTCGGTTTGCCAGTGCTGGCACGCATCAAGGCTTATTCATCTGCCGGTATCGACCCGACTATCATGGGTATGGGCCCTGTGCCTGCGGCCAAGTTGTGCCTGAAAAAAGCCGGCTGGACGCATCAGGATCTGGACCTGATGGAAATCAATGAAGCCTTTGCTGCACAAGCGATTGGCGTCAACAAGGAAATGGGCTGGGATACCAGCAAGATCAACGTCAACGGCGGTGCGATTGCAATTGGTCACCCTATCGGCGCATCCGGTGCCCGCATCCTGGTCAGCCTGATCCATGAAATGATACGTCGCGATGCCAAAAAAGGCCTGGCGAGTTTGTGTATCGGTGGCGGTATGGGCGTGGCGCTTGCGATAGAGCGCTAAGCCAGACTGCACTGCTTTCACTTATGAACCCCGCTGTATGTATTCAGCGGGGTTTTTTATCGCCTGGTCAAAGCAAGACGGACATACTTTTTTGCTAGTCATGCATGACACGTGCTAGAGTCAGCCCGCTCCAGACCATGTCTGCCACGAACCGGGTTCATTGCAAATGAAAAAAGTCCTTTTCCCTTTAGCCTGCCTGTCCTTGTTAAGCTACGTAACACAGGCAGTTGCGGATGATACTGCCACGATCGCTGAACACATACGCCATGTAGAGAATGGCCTGCTGCCAAAAGCCGTGATCAAGGGTAAGCCTGTGCAGCCCATGCGTTTATCCGATCGGATGGAAGCACTCAAGGTACCAGGCATCAGTATTGCACTCATCAATCACGGCAAAATTGAATGGGCGCGTGGCTACGGCTATGCCGACCTGGCCAGCAAACGGCCAGTGACGGTCGAAACCCGGTTCCAGGCTGCATCTATCAGTAAACCGGTGACAGCCATGGCTGCATTGGCTCTGGTTGAACGCGGCACGCTGAGTCTGGATGCGGATGTCAATCAGCAACTGGTGTCATGGAAGCTGCCTGGCAATGCTTATACTGCCCAACAGGCAGTCACTCTGCGCGGGCTGTTAAGCCATACTGCCGGCGTGAATGTGCATGGTTTTCAGGGTTATGCATACAACCAAGACGTACCTACTTTGCTGCAAATTCTGGACGGTAAAAAGCCGGCCAATTCGGCTGCTGTGAGGGTGACTGCCTTGCCTGGCAGTGCCTGGAGTTATTCTGGTGGCGGGTATTCCATAGTCCAGCTATTGATGACGGATACCACGCATGAGAGCTTTCCCGCCTTGATGAAAAAAACCGTGCTCGACAAGCTGGGCATGGAACACAGCAGCTTTGAGTTACCTGGACAGTGGCAGGCAATGACGGCTTCTACCTATCTGGCAGATGGCAAGCCTGTGCCTGGCAACTGGCACCGATATCCTGAACTGGCAGCAGCAGGCTTGTGGACCACGCCATCAGATCTGGCACGCTTTGCCATCGAGATACGGCAAAGCAGTGCAGGCACATCGAATAAAGTACTGTCACAAGAAATGACCAGACAAATGCTGACGCGCAGCAAGCTCAGTGATTATGGTCTGGGCCTGTTTCTGGGGGCGCTCAGGGATGAGCATGAGAGCTTTGGTCACAGTGGTGGCAACATGGGTATTCGCACCATGATGACGGCCTTCAACAGCACTGGCCAGGGCGCAACCCTGATGACGAATAGCGACAATGGCGCAGAACTGATACAAGAAGTTTTGCGTGCCATCTCGGTAGAATATGGCTGGACCGACTACAGGGTCATAGAAAAAGTGGCTGTCGCCGGCGATGCCGGGGAATATAAAAAATTTGCCGGCGAATATACGGTAGCCAGTTTTCCTGTTGTCGTCACTGCGGATGGTGATCGTCTGCACATCAAGGCCGACCCCCTGGGTGCTTTCCAGCAAGAGTTGTTCCCGGATGTGAACGGTAACTACTTTATGTTGAACAATGACGTTACTGTACATTTTGAAAAAGATGCCAGCGGTATCGTCACCGGCATGACCGTTCACGGAGAAAATAAATCAAGCGGCAAGAAGATCAAATGACGGCAAATCGAAACCAGCTCTAGCGCAGGCCTTTGTAAAAAATCCCGGGCCAATGATTACTGACCATTGAGCCCGGGATTTTTTATGCAGATATCTGCATCAGGCATTCACCTTGCCCTGTCGCTGGATGAATAGAATGAACAGAATGAACAGAATTAACAGATACATCGCGCGGTGCTAGGAAATAAGACGCATATTAAAGGCACGTTCAATAAACCAGACGAGGGCGATGATGATGATCAGTCCTGACCCCGCTTGTACGACAGCACGCTGATACAGCCAGTGGCGGCGCAGCAGAAAAGCCAGCGGCAGAAATCCTGCAACGATGGTCAACTGGCCGATTTCCACACCCAGGTTAAAGCCGACCAAGGCCATGACCAGCGCCGATTGCGGCAAGCCCAGGTCAGCCAGTACACTGGCGAAACCAAAACCATGGATCAGGCCGAAACTGAATGCGACCAGCCAGCGCCGTCCCTGAAACAGCGGGAACAGATTATTCAGTGCCGCCAGGATGACTGATGCCGCAATGGCCGATTCCACCAGGCGCGATGGCAGTGCCAGCAGATTCAGCGCAGCCAGTGTCAGGGTAATTGAATGCGCAACTGTAAATGCAGTGACAATTTTCAAGACATCGATTGCTGCAACTTTAAAACTGCTGGCTGCTTCCCATTTGCCTGTCTGTAGTACCAGCACTGCGGGCAATAGCAGTGATAGTAAAAACAGGATGTGATCAAAACCAATCCAGATATGCCAGATGCCGTGGAAGATGTAGTCAGTAAACTGCTTCCACTTGTTCACTTCACTCATTACAAATTGCTGGCTGGCCGCATCTGGACTAAAAATGCCCGTCGTGGTGAGGCCATCCTTGTTGACCAGTCGCAGCAAGCCCTTGTGTTGTGGATCCAGATCAAAAAACAACTGGTACTGAACGGTGATTTTTTCAGCATTGCAGCTACTGTCGAACATCAGCACGGTGTAGGCACCGTCACTGTGCTGGTCTATCAATTGTTGTCTGGTCGTTAGTGTGCACGGTTTGTCACCGGCAGTAATTTTCAGGCGCGCCAGCGCATAGGCGGCGATATCAGCGTGCTTGTTGCGGACTTCATCCCAGGTCAACTCACCATTGCCGTCTTCATCCAGTCCTATCGCAAAATCCAGGTCACGCAGGGCGATATCCCATTGACCGTGTATGCCGGACTGATCGGCACGCAAGCTCAGGTAACTGTCGCTGGGTTTGTGGGCGTGGGCGGGCAGACAAAAAATACTGGACAGACCAAACAGCAATGCCAGCACCATGTTGTGCGCCAACTGCGCATGCAAGTGATGCCTCATGGTTTTACCCCCAGTCTGGCGAGCGTGGGTTTCAGGGTGATGTCTTCCAGCTTGTTTTGTCTGAGCCAGGTCAGTGCATCGCTAGCCGATTGCTGGTCCTTTGGGTTTTGTGCAGCGGCTTCCAGCAAGATGCGCAGATCAGCCGCTTCTTTCTGTATGGCCCAGTTCGACTGCGCCAGTTTCAATGCGATGGCCGGGCGCTTGTTCAACAGCAGTTCATAACGTGCCTGTTCACGCTGGTGCACGGTATCACCGCGCAGCATGGCAGCTTCGAAGCGTTGGTCCAGCAAATTGATTTGCCTGGCTGCTGCCGGGGACTGCTGTACCTGTAGCGCCAATGCATAACGCAATAAAAGTGCATCGATGCTGGTCCTGTTTTTTAACAGCGTCACGACTTCTGCCGGTCTTTGCTGATCAAGTAAAAAATCGGCATACGAACCCAGCAGATAGCTATCCGGCGATCCTGATCCTGACCCCAGCGTCAACGCCAATTGATACCAGGCCTCGGCAGTCTTGGCATCGCCCAGGCGGGCTGCCATTTCAGCCAGTAAGGTGGTCACCCAGATTTTTGTACCAGAATCGGTATCCGCATTTTTTTCATATTTTTTATACGCCGCGCTGAGTGCAGCGTAACTGTTGGCGGCTTCTCCATTCAGGCTACCGATATTGTGCAGGCAGGTCAGGGTAATCAATTCGGGTGCGAGTGGATACAGATGCATGCAACTGGCTTTGGCTTGGGCAAACTGGCCCTGTACCTGCAAGACGGTGGCGCGGGTCAGCCAGGCCTGGGCATTGCCCCTGTCCTGCTTAAGGACGCTATTCAGGTCTGCCAGTGCGGCTGGAAACTGGTGCGTGCTTTGCAATATGGTAGCGCGCAGCACCAATACAGGAATGGGGGGATTGGGGAGATTCCACCATGGTTTTAATGCCGCCTGGGCATATCCCAGGTAGCGCGGATCGCCGTCATTGCGGGCAGCATTGATATAGGCCTGCGCCAGTTCTGAAGCAATCGTGGGGTCCGCCGGTTTTTCTGCCAGACGCCTGCGCAATTCAGCAAAGGCGCGTTGGGCCGGGTCTGCGCGGCGCGGCAATTGTTCCAGCACCTGCTTGCCATTGCTGGGTATATAGGGCGTTGCCTGCGCAGCAAAGTGCGACAAGGCAAAACAGATAAAAACGGATGTCAGCAATAAGCGCATATACAGATACAGCATCGGTGAATATAGATCTGGAAAACCTGACATGATTTAACAGGCCTTTACCAGAGAGGGTAATGCGAGCCTGATGCTTTGTATTCAACTGCAAGAATACAAAACCCCAGGCCCGGTCTTCTACAGCAGACAAGCATCAATCAACTGATGCTTGCCGGTTCCGTTGTTTCTGGCGCGGTGACAGTCACAGAATCAATGGCCTGTGGTTCAGCCGTATCCGAACCTACGCCGATCAGGTTCAGTACATATTGCGTGAACGTATCGATCAGCGACGTGCCGGGTGTGGTGGTACCTGTGCCCGTATCCGTGCCCGACGTCGTAGAACCGGAACTGGAACTGCTGCCGCAGGCCGCCAGCATCAGCGTCAATGCCGCGCCGGCGATCAGGGTGAGATGTTTTGTTTTCATGATTTTTCCTTGAAAATGTTGTGCCTTGAATTACCGGATCACTTGTATTACTTGTATTACTTAGCGTTTCAGTGCACCGGCCAAAGGAGTTTTCAGGTAAGGGAAGGCATTATCAAAGAAGCTGCTGTCGAGATAAGCGCCATCGGTAAAATCGATAGTGCCGGCGGGTGCATCTGTCGGTACACAACCTATGCTCAACACGCACAACCTGCCCATCACCACGCGCAGGGCAATATCCACCACATCATCACCAGGACGGCGACCATTCGGGAAACCGGCACTGTCACCACCGATGACACCCAGGCGATTTTGTGTGGCGCTGACCGGGGTCGTGGTATTCAGGCGCAGCATTTCAGACGGTGTGACGGTTGCTGGCTGATTGACACCCTTGATACCGGTCAGGAAAGCCGCCACCAGATCATTGCGCGGGAAATTGGTCGGAGCCTTGACACCGGCACTGCCGAACAATACTTCGACCAGCGCTGGCAGGGTTGGGTTGGTTACATAGGTCAGGAACTGAGCGTCGCCGCTAGGTTTGCTGTGGTTGAACTGGTCTTTGTCTTTCAGACCGATCACGACTTCATTCACCAGTGGCATGCCCAGACGCGATACCTGGGTCCATGCGCCACCTTCTTTGGACGCCGCACCGGTGCTGCTAGGTGTCGGGTTGATGGCACGGCCCTGACGCAGGCTGGCGGTAGTCCAGCCGCCGATGACAGCTTCCTTGCCATTGGTCAGGCAGACCGTTGGCACTTCCATTTCTATGGAAGTGATGTTTTTCTGCGCCAGGTCGTCATGGCCTGATTTCTCTGCATTTGGGTCAAAGGCAGTGGCAGGTGCCTTGATATTGATCAAATCAAAGGTTTCCCCCAGATTGACGACGAAGGGATCTTTACGCTGGCCCACAAAAACTTTGCCTGGTGTAGCGCAACCCGGGATATTCACGGCAAATACATGCTTGGCTGCATACGATGCATAGTCAGGGATGGATTTATTACCGATATAGTCCACTGGCTTGTCAAAAACGGTAGAACCATTTGCTGCATTGGTCACAGCCTGGCGGGTGCCGGTACGACGGTCACCGGTAACCATGGTGACGGTATAGGTTTCACGCACATTCAGACCAGCCGGATTGACGCCGTCGATGGCACCGCCGTTGATGACCAGCGGTATGGATACTTTCTTGCCGCCAACCGTAAATTGGGCGTCATTATTGATGTTGTTGAAACGGAATTGGAAAGTCAGGTGTTCTTTGCCGTCACCGACGTTGTCGATGTGGATTTCATACAGCGCGTCCGGGTCCAGGGAGAAATAATTCGGGCCGCCATAGGCATCCTGCAATGGCGAGTAATTGGCAATCAGTGTGGTAAAGGCACTGCGATTGGCTTCATAGCTGCGGAACATATAAAAGTCGGCAGCGTCAACCTTGGGGTGGCGCGTAATAAACGGTGCTTCACGATGGCTGGATGCCTGTGCCGGCAGGGAAGTGATACCGCTCAAACTTCCTGCGGTGACCAGGGCGAGCAGGATTTTTTGATTGAATCTGGATGTTACTTGTCTCATGACCAACTCCTGAAGTGTAGGAAAAAGTGTCCGTGGCAAAGTTAAAAAACGTTACGGGCATTGTTCTTACGCAGGGGATTTGCTTTTGGATGCAATTTAATAAAAATAAATGATGGATTTTTTACGGCGAGAAAAATCTGTAGATTTTGCAGTTGCAACAAATTTGGTTATACTAGAACTCATTTCATCAATAGGGATGAGTGCGAGCAAGGCGATTCGGGATGCAGTGCAAGGCGTGACGCGCAGCTAAGGCTGATGCCTTAGCAAGCGGCGCAACGCTGCAATGCGCCCGAATCGCCAGCTCCCGAAGGGTTTGCCTCATAACGTGTGCTGGACTGCGTTGAACTCGTTGTCAATAGACCCGCTATTGACTGCCTCGTCCGCCTTGCCAGCCCACGTTATGAGGCAAACGCATCTCACCCCTATTGATGAAATGAGTTCTAATCTCCTCTTGGCGCTGCTGCTAGAGGTACAAATGCCCCCGAATCGCCGGAGGCGCACCTGTACTTCAAATTTTGGTAGCCGTCATGACTTCTCATATACGCTCTATTAGCCGTTTACAATCGGCCCTGCAAAGACAGGGTATCCATGTTGAACATGCCAATGGCATCTTTCAACTTCACAATGAACACGCTCAGGCTTCGGTTTTATTACCGGACTCGCTTCCTCTGGAGGAAAAGGCCGTCAAGCAATTGCTGGCTTTTGCCTCAGTCAGATCCCCGGATGCGAATCATGGGGTTTGCAAGGCTTGTGCGACGCCGGATTTTCATCCTGGCAGCATTGCGCCGGTCGGTTCTATCGTTGCCACTGATGCCGGTTTCGTGATTCCTGCCGCCATAGGTACGGACATCAACTGTGGCATGCGCCTGTTGACGACAGGTTTTAATCTGACGCAGGCCAGCCTGCATAAAGATGCGTTGATCCGTCAGTTGCAAAGGGTGTTGCTGGAAAATGCCAGGGATGTACCCGCACATGCCCAGGCATTTGCCGCGCTGTGTGATGCTGGTCCGGCAGCTTTTCTGGATAGCTTGCCAGATGGTGGTATTTGGGCTGCGGCAGATAGAGACAGGCTGCAGCAAGAGCTTACAGCCTGCATAGGCCAATCGCATGGTGCTGGCTGAACTGGTCAGGCAGCAGTTGCAAGCTGTGCTCGGCGGGGCCAGGTCGACACTGATCGTGGATGTACCGCACAACGTGATCTTGCGTGAACACGGTATGAACATACACAGAAAAGGTGCCACCCCGGCACGCGATGGCGACCTGGCGCTGATACCTGGTTCCATGGGTGGCGCCAGTTACCTGGTACACGGATTGGGCAATCCTGACTGGTTATGGTCGTGCAGTCATGGTGCAGGCAGGCGCGTGCGCCGGCAGGATGTACGACGCCTGCGTCACGACAACGCAGAGGCCAGTTGGCAATGCGTGACCCTGCGTGAGGAGCGGCGTATTGAAGAAGCACCGCAAGCCTATAAACCCATAGGCCCAGTGATAGAGGCGCAGGAAGACGCCGGGCTGATCAGGGCCGCAGTCAGACTCAGACCCTGGATTACGTTCAAGGCATAGACTCTGGGCGGGACAGCTTTTTTGAAGCGTTGTATTTAAAGACCTGCATTTAAATCTCAGTATTTAAAGGTCAGTATTTAAAGCTCAGTATTTAAAGCTCTATAAATCGCTGTCTGATTTCCCTGCGTAATGCCTGGAATTCTGCCGTGTCTTCCATGTTCCCGCGCCAGGCCAGGCCGCGTTCTATCAGGTCATAGTGATACTTGATGCGGGCACCGGAGGCCGGATGACCGGCCTGGTCATAGTCGCGCCCCAGTAGCCAGATGGTGTCGGCAATCGCTATGCAGGCATCAATGTCATGGCTGACGACGATGATGGTATTGAGTTCATCCAGCGTCGATATCTTGAGTATGGTGTCGCAGACCCTGGCCTTGGCCAGCGGGTCAAGGCCGGAAAAAGGCTCATCCATCAGCAGGAAGTGATCACTGCACAAGGTTTGCTGGGCGATGGCGATACGCTGACGCTGCCCGCCGGACAGGGCGGCAGGGTAGCAATGGGCCTTGTCTGCCAGACCAAATTCTTCAAGCAGGGTGATGGCCCTGGCCTTTGCCTGGGCATGATCAGCAATTTTGCGCCCGGCTGCCACCAGCAAATTGCCGAGTACGGTGCGATGCCCCAATAGCGGGTAGTGTTGCGCCACCACGCCAACTTCGCCGGGGGTGACCGGGGTTTTTTTGCCATTCAGGTAGACCCCGCCCGAGCTGGGTTTTTGCAAACCGGCGATGCAGCGGAACAATTGCGTCTTGCCTATGCCGGACGGGCCCAGCAGACAGACCACCTGGCCTTGCTCTACACCGTCGCGTGTCAGGTTATCGATATGCGCGCTGACATTGCTCAGCACTGGCTGCTCATGATCGACGCATAGTTGTTCTATACTCAGCAAGCGTTCACCCACCTGATAGGGCAGAGGCGCCGATGGGGTAGTTGATACTGTCGTGGCGGTATTCATGGTGCATTCTCGTTATGTGTGTAGTTGACGTAAGGGCAAAGCATCTGGCGCAATTGGGCCAGCAGATAATCTTGCGCCACTCCATAGAACAGGATGCTGATCTGTATGGCGAATACGCCACTCAATTGAAAGTAACGGTTCTGGTTCAAGAGCAGTGCGCCTATGCCGCCTTCCGATCGGGTCAGGCCCTCTACCATGGTCAGCAAGGTCCAGCCTATGGCGGCGTTTTGCCTGACCAGATCGAGCAAGGTATCGGCTTTGCCCAGTAGTACCAGTTCATAGGTGATGCGCCAGTTGCGCATGCCCAGGGTCTTGCAGTGATCGATGGCGTCCTGTGGTATGGCCTGCACTTCCGCCATCAGGGCGGTCACCATCATGACGCTGGTACCAAAGGTCAGCAGGGCCAGCTTCAATTCATAACCGTCACTGGTCAGTAGCATGAACAGATAACTGAGACCGGCAAAGCCAAGAAAGCGCAGTACCGATGCAAAACGCGCCAGCGGCAGGAAGATGGGGGCGGTACTGGCCGCAGCAATCAACAGGGCTATGCCGGTCGATATCAGCAGGGACAATAGCAAGACCTTGACGCTGGCCCACAGTTCCTGCAACAGGGCCTGTTCATTGAACAGTTTTATCCAGGCCAGACTGATTTCCGCTGGCGATGGTAATACTCTGGTGCTGTGCAGACTCCACAAGGTGAATGCAATCACCACTTGCACCAGCAGCAGGCTGCGCGCCGCATGGAAGGGTGAATACGGCAGGAAAATGTTTTTTATGCCTGGATGTAAACGTAAGGACATGATGATCAATTCAAGTGCTAAAACTTGTGACGAAATGAGTTCTAAAAAAGAGTTCTAAAAAAGAGTTCTAAAAAAAGTTTCAATTAAGCGGCGCAGTGAATATGTCACTGCGCCAACTTGTTACCGTGCTGCCGTATTCCTCGAATGTTCAGCCCCGGCAATATGCTTATTCATTGCTGGTCTTGATCAGCGCAACTTCCACCCGACGGTTGCGTGCACGACCTTCGGCGGTGCTGTTATCTGCCACAGGCTGGCTGTCACCAAAGGCACGTACCCGGATGCGTCCCTCCGGGAAGCCGGATGCTGCATTTGCCTGCAACCAGCTACGTACGGCATCTGCACGTTTCCTTGACAGGATCAGGTTGGCGTCCGGGCTACCGGCTTTATCGGTGTGGCCATTGATTTGTATCGCCAGGCCGGACACGGCGATCTGATTCAGCAAAGCTTCCAGTGTTTCAGTTGCTTCTGGTCTGAAGCTGGCCTTACCAGTTTCAAATTCAATCGCCCAGCCACGTTTGGCAAAAGTGGAAACAGCGGGTGCATTCTGATCAAAGCGCGGCGTATCTGCACGGGCCGTCAGGTTTTTGGCCGTGGCTGCCAAGGCTTGCAGATAGCTGGTGTTGACCACCTTGTCATAGCTTATGATTTCTGGCATGTCGGCTGGGTAGTACTGTTTTGCAATACCACCAAACACGTTGTAGACACGCTGGTACAAATTGTCATTGCCGTTCAGGCCAAACAGGAACAGGTTGTCCGCCAGGTTGCTGGAGGTCGAGCCACCCAGGCGTATGTCCAGGCCTTTACGGTCTTTCTCTACCACGCCCTTGTAGTACTTCATCCACCATTGCGCATTTTCTTCTTTGGCGACTTTGGCAACGACAGCGCTGGCCTTCAGCAATTCTGTGTCGTTGCTGCGGATGGCGTCGGTGGCTTCAAATGCGGCAGCCAGCATGTTTTTGACATATTCAGGGTTTTGCGCCATCCACTGGCGATTACCTATGATGGTGGCGGGCATTTGCCACATGTATTCACGGGTAGAAGCAACGGCCGCCAGACCACCGACTTCGCGCGCCACCTTGACGTCACCAGGCGTCCACGTCGCGGTACCATTCTGGCAAACCTTGCGGCGTTCACTGCTGGTTTTGCCATTACGTATTACCGGGCGGGTTTCGCAAGCACCCTGGTTGGCGGCGGCAATCAGCTTTTCATCCGACTCTGCAAAGGACGCGACGCCGACAAAATTCATGGCATCGGGGTCATAGGTCTTCACGTCCGGGTTGACCGGGATTTTATTGTCGGCCGCATATTTCATGCAGATATTCCAGTCACCATCGCGCAAGACAGCGCCGATCAGTGAACCACGTGCCTTCTGTGGATCAGTCGCGACTTCGGCAGGCAACATGCATTTGTCTTCGCCGCGTGAATAGCCAAGTGATCCTATCACTTCAATCTGCTGACCGAGTTTGCTCATGCTTTCCTGCGCAGCAGCGAAATAACCGGGGCCACCGTCACCCATAATGACGACAAAGGCAGCACCTTTTCCCGGGTAAGCCACACCTTTGGCGACTTCACCGGCAAAGATGGCCTGCTCGGCGATCATTTGCGCATAGTCGTCCTGACGTTCCAGTTGCAGGTGTATGCCGTGTTTGTCCATCAGGCTGCCGTGTGCGGTGGTGGCGTCGCCGTTGGCATAATGGATGGATGCTTCAGCATTCCATGGCAAGACCAGCATGCGTGCCTGGTAGGTGCTTGTGGATGGTGCCAGCGTAAAGGCGGCAGCAATGCCGTTCTCGCTTTGTGCATTGGCCTGGACGGGAATTTCCATTGCCGTTGGGATAGCTGTTTTTGCTGTCCAGAATTTCAGGCCATTGCTGCTTTTTACATAGGTATTCAAACCGTAGATGCCGGCACCGACAACGGTGGCTATCAGCAACAGACGGGGTAAAGGCTTAAGCATGTTTTTCTCCTTGTGTATGCTCGTGATACGTGTTTCGTGTTAAGTACTACTTCATTTGCGTCAGCCATTAGTGGCCGATGCTTGCCACATCATTTGTGGTCAAACCAATTCTTTTGTGTGCTGCCACCCGCTTGCGTATTGCCGGATGACGCAGGGCCGTCCGTGTTGACTGCTGCGACGGTTTTTCCGGCATAGCTGCCTTCTATGATCAGGCGCTTCTGGTCTGCGCCCAGCAGGATGGAATCACCACGTTTTTCCCATTCCTCTATCATCTTCATTGCGCTGGCTTCATACATGCCGTTCTGCAAATCGATGGTACTGACGAAGGAATCCGACATCCGTACAAAGTCTTCTATTTCGCCGATCTTCATTGCATAATCGTTGGCCAGGTATTCATTCGCCATATCAAACATCGCACGTGCATCGGGGTCGCCATTGATGATGCTGCGGGCCGATTTGATGGCGGAATACGCAGCATCCGTCATCTGCTTGCGACGCTGCTTGACATCAATTTCACGCCTGATGTCTTTGATCAGGAACTGTGAAATTTCCTGGTATTTCACCAGCACCGAATACAGCAACTGCATCTTGGTCAGCAAATCCTGGTAGGTGATATTGGCTTCCTGCATGCGACCTGCCTGGCGTGATTCTTCAGCAATCACGATGGTCTTGCCGGCCTTGCTGGCTTCCTTCACCATCATCAAAGACTTGTTGCGTATGTTTTCATTGCTGCGTATTTCTTCCTGGCAGGCGCGTATCATTCCGGCCAGGCTGGCGATGCGGCTATTCATGTTGACCAGCTTTTTCTCCAGTTCAGACACATAGGTATGCATGATGCCTATAGGGTCAATTTCGACGAACAGACGGGTGATTGCCCGCATCGCGTTCTGATACAGGTAAGAACCCAGACGCCAGAAACGTCTGTCGCTGACTACGTAAGCAAAGGCGATGGCGGTCACGCCCAGTACACCTGCGTATAAGGTGTTTTCAAGCAGCGTGATAATTTTTGGCAGGCATTCATACAAGAGATAGCCAGCTCCCGCTATCGCACTGACTGCAACGATCTGGCCGGTGACGCCTTCTGGCTTTTCCCAGAAGGATTTGGGTTTGAAACTGGAAGGGACTCCAGGAATATGGTCGCTCATGATTATTCTCTTTGCTTTCTTTTCAATTCTTTCTTTTCGGGTACGAAGTTATTGCTAACTGCCTCAGGCATTAGCGACTGAGGTGCCAAGGTGCTGACTGACTCGCAACTGATCGGCGTCCAGTCTGGCCTTGACGATGCCTGCTGCCTGCGCAAAGTCCTGCACGGTTTTTTCTATGGCTTTTTTTCTTATGTCGGCTTCGCGTTCCAGCTCGGCTGCACGTGACTGTTTACGTTCCAGGTCTTCCTGTACTTTGCTGATGCGTTGTTCGGCTTCAATGCGCAACTGTTCTATCTGTTGCCGGCCTTGGGTGATGGCACTACCCAGTGCCTTGACCTCTTGCAGGCGGGCATGAATTTCCGCTTCTTCAGCAGCATGCGACTGGCTGGAAAACCGGTTCTGTTCTGCTGTCAGCACATCGATATGGGTGGTGATAGCTTGCATCACCTGTTCCACCGTACGCTGCTGGGTTTTCCTGAGCACTGCAAAGGCAGAGCGATAGCGGGTTGCTTCATCCATAGGCAATTCAGCCAATGCAGTGATGGCTTCCGCCAGTGCGGAATAGGCGGTTGGCCTTTCCATCACCAGCGCAAGTAATTCCTTGCTCATTGCCGTTTCATCAGGATCGGCGACAGCTTGTTTTGTGACCCTGCCGGTCACCGGCGTGGCTGGATTTTCTGGCGTGGTTTCCTGATTAGCCGGGCCTGGTTGCCGATTGTTGCGTGCCGGTATATCGTCTTGCCAGACCAGGTCTTTTGCACCGTGCAGAAGGCGTGTCGCCAGGCTGGTTTTTGTCTCGTTCATTGCGTTCTCCATGACTGATTTGCGATGAAGACAGCTTAGCAACGAAGGCGTAAATGCTGCGTAACGAGTTTGAAAACGGGCGTAAACATAAAGTAAACATGACGTGGTAATTGATGCGGGAATTTACCGTTGCTGTTATCGTGCACAAGACGAACAATAAGCTGCACAATTAGCTGCACAATTCGCTGCACAAAAACGAACAATAAGACTGGCAAATTTGATGAACGCGAACACACATCCGGCCACGCCAGAACCTCAGGGAAAATTGCGTATTTACTTTGGTGCCGTGAACGGCGTCGGTAAAACCTATGCCATGCTTAACGCCGCTCGCCAGAAATTGGCACTGGGACGAAAAGTTCTGGTTCACCTGGCTGCAAGCCAGCCTGCTGATGTAATCACTTTACAGACAGAATTACAGTCATTGGCTGCTCCGGATTCCATGTTGTTGTGCCATGGAGAATTTGACCTGGCTGCCGCGCTCGATTTCAAGCCTGAACTTTTGCTCATTGATGAACTGGCACATTCGAATGTGGCTGGTGATAGTCATGTCATGCAGAACGCTACTCGCTGGCAAGACGTGCGCGATATGCTGGCTGCGGGTACGGATGTCTACACCACAGTCAATGTGCAGGATCTGGAAGGCTTGCACGGAGCTGTCATCGCCATTACCAAGGTGGCGCAGACACTGACGAAAACACCGACGCAAACTCTGACCCAAACCATACCGGACAGCGTATTCGATAATGCAGATGAAGTAATTTTGCTGGATGTACCCGTCGATGAACTGATCGCACGTTTTGAACATGGCAAGTTACGCCGCACAGGTGTCGATGTGACTGAGCCTCTGTATCGCAAAGGTCATCTGATGGCCTTGCGCAATCTGGCGATACGGCGCAATGCCGACCGTATCAAAGGGGAAGGGCAGGTGAGTAAACCCGAGCCTGTGACACGCAAGCGGCAGGGCGTCAGTCGTGTGGAATATTTCATGCCGGCGGCCAGAACACTGACGCGCCAGCCTTACCTGCGTGCCGCAGCGATCAGCCTGTTGACGGTGCTGGTAGTCTGGCCCTGGCAGTCGTATATAGAACCTGCCAACACCGCATTGATCCTGCTATTTTTTGTGATGGCCGTTGCGATGCGCATGGGGCGTGGTCCGGCGGTGCTGGCCAGTGTCTTGATGACGCTGTGTTTTGATTTCTTTTTTGTCGAGCCGCGTTTTTCTTTCTGGATCAATGACTGGCAATATGCACTGACAATGGGCTTGATCCTGCTGTTGGGTGGCATGGCTGCCAAGCTCATTTCGGATGTCAGCGCGCAGAGCCGGGTGGCCGAATACCGTGCCTTGCGCGCCAGTGCCATCAATGAATTTGCCCGTGCCCTGTCAGCCGCCTTGCAGACTGAGCAGATTAGCGATATCTGCCGCAATTTCATTGAAGATGCCTTCCAGGCCAGGGCCAGCCTGTTATTGCCGGACGCTGGCGGACGTTTGCAATATCCGGCGGAATTTGGACCGGAATATGGCAATGCCCTGAATATGAGTGCACTGGATATGCAATTGGCACAAGCCGCATTTGAACGTGCGGAATTGACCGGTCCCGGGACT
The DNA here is from genome assembly GCF_049340205.1 of Undibacterium sp. Ji49W. Lineage (NCBI taxonomy): Bacteria > Pseudomonadati > Pseudomonadota > Betaproteobacteria > Burkholderiales > Oxalobacteraceae > Undibacterium > Undibacterium sp. Ji49W. The sequence goes on from NZ_JBMPOW010000005.1 coordinate 209,646, forward strand.
GCTCATGAAGCAGCGGCCAGCATACTGTATCTGCCACTGGTGGCACCCATGCGTACACGGGGTGTCCTGGTGGTGCAGGCAAGCGACAGCAAATGGATGCACATCACTGAACAACGCAAGCATCTGGATACCTTTGCCACTCTGGTGGCGATTGCGCTGGAACGGGTGCACTATGTCGAAGTCGCGCAAGACGCACTGGTGACGATGGAGTCCGAACGCCTGCGCAATTCGCTGTTGTCTGCCTTGTCGCATGATTTGCGCACGCCGCTGACTTCGCTGGTCGGTTTGTCTGAAACCCTGACGCTGACCAAGCCAGACTTGAGCAGTCAGCAGCATGAGCTGGCTTTGGCCCTGCGTGATGAAGCCTTGCGCATGAACCGGCTGGTGAATAATTTGCTCGACATGGCCCGTATGGAAAGTGGTCAGGTACGCTTGAATTTGCAATGGCAAGCAATACAGGAAGTCGTAGGAAGTGCCGTGCGTGCCTGCAAGTTTTCATTGAGCAGGCATCAGCTACAGGTCTGTATGGGAAATGCCATTCCGCTGGTGCAGTATGATGCCCTGTTGCTGGAACGGGTATTGTGCAATCTGCTGGAAAATGCCGGCAAATACACACCGCCCGGCACTATGATCACTATCGCCGCCGAGTGTAGCGATGACATGTTGGTGGTTAGCGTATCGGACAATGGCCCGGGCCTGCCGGCAGGCAAGGAAGAAGCCATCTTTGAAAAATTTACCCGTGGTGAACGCGAATCGGCACAACCTGGCATGGGTCTCGGTTTGTCCATCTGCCGTGCGGTGATAGCAGCCCACGGTGGTAAGATATGTGCCCGACCGGCTAGCCAGGGCGGTGCCTGTTTCGAGTTCCGGTTGCCACTTGGCGACCTGCAAGATATAGGCGCGCTGGATGAGATGGAAATGGAATGAGTTCTAGTTCCTGTTTTAGGATGAAATACCCATGAGTGAACCTTGCAACATCGCCCTGCTGGTCGAAGATGAACCACAGATACGTCGCTTCGTCAGGATGTCGCTGGAAGCCGAGGGCTGGCAGGTGTTCATGGCCGAGACCATGATGCGTGGCCTGATCGATGCCGGTACGCGCAAGCCCAATCTGATCGTGCTTGATCTTGGCCTGCCCGACGGTGATGGCCTGGATTTCATTCGTGACATTCGTAAATGGTCACAGGTGCCAGTGATTGTGTTGTCGGCGCGCGATGATGAAAACATCAAGGTCAAAGCCCTTGATGCGGGTGCTGACGATTATCTGACCAAACCCTTTGGCGTGGCGGAACTGATGGCCAGGGTCAGGGTGGCAATGCGCCGTCAACGCCCCAGCGAAGGTGATGGCCTGATGCAGTTTGGCGATATCAAGATAGACTTGAAGGCCAAGCTGGTCAGCAAGGCCGGGCAGGTCGTACATTTGACCCCGACTGAATACCGCTTGCTGGCGGTACTGGCTGCCAATCCTGGCCGGGTGGTCAGCAATCCGCAGTTATTGCGTGAAGTGTGGGGGCCGTCGAATACAGAGAATGGCCATTACCTGCGGATTTTCATGGGGCGTCTACGGCAAAAACTGGAAGATGAACCGAATCTGCCGGTATATTTATTGACGGAGACGGCGGTCGGTTATCGCTTGCTGACGTCGGTTTAGCATAAAAAAATCCCCGTGCAATGGATCATGGCACGGGGTTTTTTTATGCACAGGCAGTTTAGTGAATGCCGTGCATTTTCTTTTTCATCCATTTGTCGAGCAACATCAGTACGACGCCTGCTGCGATCGGGATCAGTGTAAAGATCAGGAAGAAGATGGACATCGAATAATGCTTGGAGATGTCGTCGATATAACTGCCGCTGAAGCCTGCCAGTTTATTGGCAATGGCAGTGTTCAGGAACCAGACACCAAACATCAGGCCGAGCAGACGTGGCGGTGCCAGCTTGCTGATATACGACAGGCCGACTGGTGATACACAGAGTTCACCCATGGTATGGAAGAAGTAGGCAGCGATCAGGAAAATCATGCTGACACTCGCTGTTTTGGCACCGGCAGGGATGCTGGCAGAACCGTAAGACAGCGCTGCAAAACCCAGGCCCAGCAAGATCAGGCCAACCCCAAATTTGACCGGGCCGCTAGGGTTCCAGTATTTTTCCCACATCTTGGAAAACATCGGTGCCAGGATCACCAGGAAAAAAGAATTCAGTACACCAAACCAGGTCGCAGGTACGCTCGACTGGTCGAGTGCAAATTCACGACGCAGCATCCAGATCACCAGTGCCCAGATCAAGCCTATGCAAAGCAGCAGCAAGGCATTCGACAGCAGGTAGCGCTTTGCCGTGCCGGCAAACAGTTTCAGCAATAGCCAGGACAGGATGATGGTCGGAATGACGGTCATCAGGCTGTTGACGATTTTAAATGCCATGCCGCTGGTACCAACCAGTGCACGGTCGGTGTAGTCAGCTGCAAAAATCGTCATCGAGCCACCGGCCTGCTCAAACGCAAACCAGAAAAAGATGGTGAAAAAAGAGAATACGCAAATGGCTACCAGACGGTCAGACACGATGTGGGGTGCGGCTTCTTCTGCCACCACAGCATCTACTTTTTGTTGTGACTTGGCCAGACCGATATCACCAAAGATGCCCTGGCCAAAATAGAACTGGATCGCACCCAGTATCATGAAGGCACCGGCCAGACCAAAGCCCATGGGCCAGGATATTTTTTCACCGATGTAACCGCACAACAGGATACCGAAGAAAGCACCGGAGTTGACGCCCATGTAGAACAGGGTGTAACCACCATCACGGCCACCTTCATTGTCCTTGGTATACAACTGACCAACGATGGCAGAGATATTTGGTTTGAACAAACCGGTGCCGGCGACTACCAGACCCAGGCCGGTGTAGAAGGTTGCCGGTGTATCAAACAGCAGGCAGGCATGACCGGCGGCAATGATGAAACCACCCAGCACGACAGAGCGACGGCTGCCCAGTAACTGATCGGCGATATAACCACCCAGGATAGGGGTCAGGTACACCAGGCCGGTGTACCAGCCATACAGGGCGGTGGCATCCGCACGGCTCCAGCCCCAGCCGCCCTTGTCGACGGTGGTGACCAGAAACAGTACCAGCAGGGCGCGCATGCCGTAATAAGAAAACCGTTCCCACATTTCTGTGAAGAACAGCACAAACAGGCTATCCGGATGTCCCAGAATAGTGTGTGCGGCTGGCGTTTGAATTTTGTTCAAAGTGCTCTCCAGTGTTTATTTTGTATTAAAAGTAATTTATGTCGCAAAATTTTTTTCATTGTGTATCATTAAATGATATGAATTGATTCAATTCGGCGCGTAGCTTACCACGACAAAAAGGCCAAATAAAAAGACATATGTCGCACCGCAGCAAAAATTACTGCACAAACATTGTGCAGATATCGTCGTCTGAATATGGCATGATGCATCGTATTTCACTTACATTTGCTTACAGCTGCTTGCAGAATTGGTATTAAAAGAATAATAAATATGTGCTTTGTTGCTGCCTTTTGTCTGGGGCGTAACGAGAGTCAATGGTCGAAATGTGCCGCTGTCTTGATACTGTGTACTTGTGCCGAAACCGACCTGCGCGCTGTGTAGTGTGGTTTTGAATCCTGTTACTAAAGCATGAATTGAACCCGGTCTGAGCAGTTTGCAACAGATTTGATGGAATCCGTCCAGGAACAAAGAAACTCAAGGAGAGAACGATGAAGTGGAAAAACCTGATTGCCGCCGGCAGCCTGTGGTGCGGTGTAGTGGGTATGACGGGTATTGCACAGGCGGTAACAGTAGAGCAGGTGAAAACCTTCACGCTGCCCAATGGCATGAAGTTCCTGGTATTGGAGAACACCACCATTCCCAATGCGAATATGTATACCTACTGGAAAGTTGGTTCCCGCAATGAAGTAGCGGGCATCACTGGCCTGTCGCATTTTTTTGAACACATGATGTTCAACGGTTCCAAAAAATTTGGTCCCAAGCAGTTTGACCGCACCATGGAAGCAAACGGTGGTGCCAATAATGCGTATACCAGCAATGATGTGACGGTCTACCAGGACTGGTTTCCTGCCGTGTCGCTGCCGACCATCTTTGATCTGGAAAGTGATCGTATCGCCAATCTGAGCATTGATCCCAAGATGGTGGAAAGCGAACGCGGCGTGGTCTTGTCGGAACGCAGCACCGGGCTGGAAAATTCCAATCTGCGCGCCTTGTGGGGTGAAGTGTATGCCTCGGCTTTTCGCGCCCATCCGTATTCGGTTCCGACGATAGGTCATGAATCCGATATCAAGGCATGGACCCAGGATGATCTGCAAAAGTATTTCAATGTGTATTACTCGCCGAATAATGCCGTGGCTGTCATCGTCGGTGACGTCAAGGCCGACGAAGTAAAGCGTCTGGCTGAACAGTATTTTGCCAATGTACCAAAGCGTGCCTTGCCACCAGCAGTACGTACTGTGGAGCCGGAACAAAAAGGCGAGCGACGCGTGTTTGTGCGCAAGGAATCGGCCACTGCGGCCAACCTGATGATTTCTTACAAAGTGCCAGCCACCAACCACCCTGATTACTATGCACTGAATGTGATCTCCAGCATTCTGACAGACGGCAACACCTCGCGCCTGTATCAGGCACTGGTGGACAAGCGTCTGGCGACACAGGTCGGTTCGGACCAGGGCAAGGCGCTCGATCCTGGCCTGTTCAATTTCTTTGCTGTGGCTGCCAACAAGGTGCCGGCAGCGAAGGTGGAAGAAGCCTTGCTGGCAGAAATAGACCGTCTGATCAAAGATGGCATCAGCGAAGAAGAATTGCAGAAAGTGAAAAACCAGAAGCTGCTGAATTTTTACCGCACGCAAGAAACCATCAATGGCAAAGCCGCGCAACTGGGTGAGTACGAAGTATTTTTCGGTGACTACAAAAAATTATTTGATGCGCCCGAGGCTTATCGCAAGCTGACTGTGGCAGATATCAAAACTGTCGCCGCGAAATATTTCAAAAAATCACAACGTACTGTCGGTGTACTTGCCGCAGTGGAGGAATAAGAAGATGATCAGCAAAAAAATTCTTGCATGCAGTCTGGCCAGCGCCAGTCTCGGCTTGTGTGTTACCAGCAGCAATGCCGCCGATTTTCGTCTGCCTGCGTTTGAAACTGCCAAACTGTCGAATGGTCTGACTATTTATCTGATGGAGCGCCACGACGTACCTCTGATCGCCATGCGGGCCGTGGTCAAGGCCGGTGCAGTCAATGATGGCAGCCAGTCCGGCTTATCCAACCTGACCGGTGAAACACTGCTGCTGGGCAGCAGCAAATATGACAAAAAAACGCTGGACCAGAGTTTTGATTTTCGGGGTGGCAAGATCTCCAGTACCACCAGTGCCGAAGCGACGGCGCTGACGGCAGAATTTGCCAGGGACGATGCCGCTACCTTGATGCCCATCATCGCCGATGCCTTGCAGCATCCCGGCTTCAACGAAGAAGAATTTGGCAAATTGCGTGCACGTACTGTCGATGGCTTGAAGCAGGCCAAGGAAAGTCCGCGCAATGTGGTGCAAAATTACTACCGCAGCATGCTGTTTGGTAATGCAGCGTATGCCAATCCGGTGGCGGGTTCGGTCAACAGCGTGACAGCCTTGCAGACCCAGGATGCGCGCAGTTTTCATAAAAATTATTATCGTCCAGATAATGCTGCCCTGATCGTGGTGGGTGACTTCAAGCCTGCTGCCATGCGTGCGCAGCTGGAAACACTGTTTGGCAAATGGCAGTCGGCAGGAACTTTGCCGGCAACCGCAGCCAAGGGCAAAGTACAGGCTGACAAGGCCAGGGTCTGGCTGGTGAACAAGTCTGATGCGGCTGAAACCACCTTCCTGTTTGGCGGTGCCGGTATCGCCCGCAATGATCCGGACTATGTGCCTTTGCAGGTCATCAACACCATACTTGGTGGTCGTTTTACGTCATGGCTGAATGATGAGTTACGTGTCAATTCTGGGCTGACCTATGGTGCCAGCAGCAGTTTTTTCACACTGACGGATACCGGTACTTTTGCCGTATCGAGCTTTACCGCTACCCCCAAAACCGAAGCGGCACTGGCATTGGCGACCAAAACCTATCAGCGCCTGTGGGACAAGGGTATCGATGCTGCCACCCTGGAATCTGCCAAGGCCTATGTCAAGGGGCAATTCCCGCCGCGCTTTGAAACCAACCTGCAACTGGCCGGTTTGTTAAGTGATATGTATGTTTCTAAAGTCGGTCGTGAACAGATTGATAATTTCACGCGGGATGTTGATGGTCTGAACCCGGAAAAAGCAAAACAATTAGTGGACAAACATTTTCCACGCGATAAACTGCAAATCTTACTGATAGGCAAAGCAGAAAGCATACGCAGCATCGCTGCCAGCTATGGTGAAGTCAGTGAGCTGGATATTACGGCGAATGGTTTTGCCCCTGTCGCCAAATGAGTTGTAGTCGTTATTTGCAATAGAACCATGTTTTAAAACCAGTAAATAAAAACCGCCCCTGTGTAAGGGGCGGTCGTTTTTTTAACAGCCAATAACATGTCTTCATGTTAAGCCTGTAGTATCAAAATCAGAGACCAGGACCGTTTTCTATGTTTCGTTTCAAACCCTTGTTTTTCCTTGCCACACTTAGCCTGGTGGCAGCTTCTTCCAGTCAGGTAGTTGCCGCTACTGCCAATGAATCAGGATATCAGTTACCGCCGCCAGAATTGCAGGCCGTGGTGGATGCGCCCAGGGGGCCGGTTTTCCGCCTCGGACCGCAGCGCAAGACGGCTTTGTTGCTGAACCTGCCGGGCCTGCCCAGTATTGCCGATGTGTCCCAGCCAGAATTGAAGCTGGCTGGCCTGCGTATCAATCCACGTACCCGTGCAGCCAGCCATTTTGATTTTGGCAATGGCATGAGCCTGCTGGATGTCACCACCGGCAAGCTGCGTGAAGTCACTGGCCTGCCGGCCAAGGTCAAGATTGCAGAAACTGCCTGGTCGCCAGATGAACACTGGCTGGCTTTCAGCATATGGGTAGATAACGGTGTGGAACTGTGGCTCATGGATGTCAGGACGGCGGCAGTGCGTCGCCTGATGGCAGACAAGCTTAATGCGATCACAGGACCGGGGTTCTCCTGGATAGAAGGCTCGGACAAATTGCTGGTCAGGCTCCTGCCTTTGCATCAGAAAGAACTGGCAGCCTCCAGCTTTGTTCCAAGCGGGCCGAATACGCAAGAAAGCAAGGGTGGCAAGGCCAGCCAGAACCGTACTTATCCCGACATGCTGAAGACCCCGCGTGACAGCGATGTGCTGGACTGGCAATTGCAGACGCAACTTGGTTTTGTCAATGTCAGGGGCGAGCTGCATCGCATAGGCAATGCCATGACGCTGATTAAATCCCTGGCTTCGCCGGATGGCAAACTGATTTTGACCACGCAATTGCGTCGTCCGTATTCGACCATGTTGCCTATGGATCGCTTTGGCCAATTGATAGAAATTTGGGACAACCAGGGCAAGAAAGTAAAAACAATCGCAGAACGCCCGATGCGTGAGCGCTTGCCAACCGGAATGGATGCCGTGCAGGCAGGGCCACGCGATTTTGGCTGGCGCCACGACAAACCTGCCACCCTGTATTGGCTGGAAGCACAAGCCGGCGGTGATCCGGAAGTGAATAGCAAGGTGCACGATGCCCTGTTCCAGCAGGCAGCACCTTTCGATGGACAGGCCCAGAAAATCATGGACCTGGCCTGGCGCTTTGGCAGTGTGCAATGGGGCAACGATAACCTGGCACTGGTCACCGAAAACTGGGCGAAGACCAAGGATACCCGCACCTGGCGTGTACAGCCAGGCGTAGCCGACAGCAAGCCGGAACTCTTGTTCAGCCGTAAATACGAAGATCAGTATGCCAACCCCGGCGCGCCCGTGATGACGCAAAATGCCATGGGTCGCCAGGTATTGCGTACCACGCCGGACGGCAAGGCCATCTTCCTGACGGGCACGGGTGCCAGCCCTGAAGGTGATCGACCTTTCCTGGATAAATTTGATCTTGCCAGCAAACAGGCGAACCGTCTGTGGCGTTCGCAAGCACCGTATTATGAAGAAGTGCTGGGTTTGCTGAATGACAAGGGTAGCAGTTTTGTCACCAGCCGCGAAGCGAATGAAGAAAGGCCGAATTTCTACCTGCATGACCTGAGCAGCAATGCCGCACCGCGTGCGCTGACCCAGTTCCCGCACCCCATGCCACAGTTCAAGGGCGTGAAGCGGCAGCAAATCCGTTACGAACGTGAAGACGGTGTTGACCTGACGGCCACCCTTTACCTGCCACCTGGCTATGATCCGAAACGTGACGGCCCGCGCCCCATGATCATGTGGGCATACCCGCGTGAATTCAAAACGGCAGAGGCTGCCAGCCAGGTCATCGGTTCACCCTACAAGTTCAACCGCATTTCCTACAATGGCCCACATGCCATGCTGGCACGCGGTTATACCGTGCTGGATGGCCCAACCATGCCCATCATCGGTGAAGGCAAGAAAGAGCCGAATGATACCTACCTGGAACAGTTGAAGATGGATGCCGAGGCAGCGGTGGACGAAGTGGTGCGCCTGGGTGTGGCAGACCGTAACCGCATTGCCATCGGTGGTCATAGTTATGGTGCCTTCATGACGGCCAACCTGCTGGCGCATACCCGTCTGTTCCGTGCCGGTATTGCCCGCTCGGGTGCGTATAACCGCAGCCTGACACCGTTTGGTTTCCAGTCCGAAGACCGGAATTACTGGAAGGCCAACAAGGTCTACCAGGACATGTCGCCATTCAATTTTGCTAACCAGTTCAAGGACCCCATCCTCTTCATCCACGGCGAGCAGGATAATAATCCGGGTACTTTCCCCATGCAGAGTGAACGCATGTACCAGGCCATACAGGGGCTGGGTGGCGTCACCCGTTTGTCCATGCTGCCGAATGAAAGCCATAGCTACCGCGCCCGTGAATCCATACTCCACATGTTGTGGGAACAGGATCGCTGGCTGGAAACCTATGTCAAGAATGCCAAGCCGGACAGCAGCAGGGATTAATGAGCAACATTGAGCGGCAACATTGAGTGACAGTATTAAGCCGCAGACGTCTCAAATGTTAAAAAAGGCAGCAGATTCGCAAGATCTGCTGCCTTTTGCACATGAACTTAATGTTTTGCATTAATATGCAGACATACTATTTACACGGTTTCCCATGCTTAAAGCCGTCATTCTCGACGCTAACGCCGTCGCCCGCAATTTACTCGCCTCTGTCCTGGTGAACGGTGGTCACGAGGTGGTGGGAGACGCCAACCTCAGCCCGGCCAGTCTGGCACGCATCATCAAACTCAAACCCCAGGTCATCTGTGTTGATGTCGGTGAAGCTGATACCGAGGGCCTGGCACTGCTGGACAAGCTGCGCGCCGATTTGCCCAAAACCCTGTTGTTTCTGGTGTCGTCCAAAATCGATGCAGCCACCTTGCAGGCAGCCCAGCAACGCGGCGTACATGGCTTTATCGTCAAACCTTTCAATTCGGTCGCAGTCCTGACGTCCATACGCAATACCATATTGCGCATTGCCAAACAGCAAAGACCTGCCGTAGCTGAGGGAGAGGCGGAAGGCCAGGGCGAAACCGACGGCGGCTGAGCTCTCCCTGTTGAGTTTGTTCTCACTTGGTTTATGCCCACTTAGTTTATCCCCATAAAATCAGGTTTCATCCCTTGTCCGTGGGTTTTATCGCATCATTTCTATTCCAGGTTTCCCGGTTCTAGACTAAGCAAAACTTGATCGGGGAATAGCGATGTCTTTTTCTAATACCATGTCCAAACAATTGCATACTTCAGAACAACTGCTGCCATCCGAAGTGACGGCACGCAGCGAAACCTGGCTGACCCGTGCCCGCAATTATCCGGTGTTTTCTCGCACCTGGTTCCGTTACCGCGCCCAGGCATGGATAGGTTTTTTTGCCATTATTGATCTGCTGGTCCTGGTGATTGGCTGGTTGGCGGACGCAAATATGCGCAAGACCCTGGCGGTCTTCATCCCCCTTACCCTGGGCAGTACTGCCCTGCACCTGCTGGGGCCAGCCATGGCGGTCTGGGTCAGGAGCCGGGCATATACGGGCAAGAAGGAAGTCATCGCCCTGCTGTCAGCCTTGTTGCTGGGGGCGGCATGTAGTTATGGTGTGCTTTCTGGCGTCAACTATGCAACCCAATACCTGGTGCAGGGCAGTCCAGGTGTGGAATTGGCGGTCATTGGTTCTGTCAGTACCAGACAAAAAAATACAAAGGATGCAACGGGCCGGCCAGCTGCTGTCACCGCGCAGGCGAGTGTTGCCGAAACTGCTGAGCGACCTGCGGATAGCAAGGAAATCGACAGCAAATTGGAACACACCCCAACGCTGAAATTGATTTTGCAGGGATTTTCCCTGCTCGTATCCAGCAGTCTGATCTTTTACACCGGTGGTGCCGTGGATTTCTGGTATTTTTTCCGCCAGAAAAAACGCATGCTGGAAGTCATGCGTCAGCAAGAACTACAGCAGGCACAAGATGCACGTCGTGAGGCAGAACTGCGCCTGTCGGTACTGGCGGCACAGGTAGAACCACATTTTCTGTTCAATACCCTGGCGGGGGTGCGTTCGGCTATCCTGACGGAGCCGCAACGTGCCACGGCGATTGTCGATCATCTGGTCGATTACCTGCGTGCAACCATACCGCAAATGCGTAATGACGGTAGTTCCGCCCAGGCCAGGCTGAAACAGCAACTGGAAGCTGCCAGTGCCTATCTGGGTTTGATGCACGCGCGCATTCCCCGTCTTAGTTACAGTGTGAACAGCGAGGTGAACGATGCCGCCCTGCCACCGCTGATGCTGATTTCATTGGTGGAGAACGCCGTCAAGCATGGAGTGGAACCAAAGATAGGTCCGGTACATATCGCCGTTCATGCCAGACGCATGGAAAAAGAAGGTACACCCATGCTGGAATTGACGGTGGAGGATGACGGTGTCGGCTTTGCCGGTAGCAGTTCCGGGTCTGGCATAGGGCTGGCGAATATCCATGAACGCCTGGCCTCCATGTATGGCGAGCGCGCCAGCCTGGTATTGAAAGCCAGGGCAGAAGGTGGTGTTGCAGCGACCATCCTGTTACCTCTTGAAGCTTGATTTAAATTTAGGAAGTGATTTCATGACCACAGCCATCATCGCCGATGACGAAGATTTGCCCCGCAAGGAATTGCGCCGCATGTTGACCAAAGTATGGCCAGAACTTGAAATACTGGCTGAATGCGAACACGGTGCCGAAGCCCTGGAAGCCATACACCATGAAGCACCCGATATCGCTTTCCTGGATATCCGCATGCCCGGCATGACCGGGCTGGATGTGGCGCATGCGGTCAAGGGGCGCTGTCATGCGGTGTTCACCACGGCCTATGACAGCCACGCCATTGATGCCTTTGCTGCCGGTGCGGTGGATTATCTCCTGAAGCCGATATCCGAAATCCGCCTGCAAGAAGCCGTAGCGCGCCTGAAAGAACGCATCGCCAGCAAGCAGCCGGTGACTGACGTCAGCCAGTTGATGTCAGAACTGGACAAGCGCCTGCGCAGCAACACCGTTGAACGCATACGCTGGATCAGTGCCAGCGTGGGCGATACCATCAAGATGTTCCCGGTAGAAAAAATCCTGTTCTTCAGTTCGGATGAAAAATACACCAGAGTGGTCTGTGCCGACGATGAAGCCCATGTGCGCAAGCCGTTGAAGGAATTGATGGACGGCCTGGACCCGGACATTTTCTGGCAAATTCACCGTGGCGTCGTAGTACGCGCCGATGCGATTACCCGCGCCCACAGAGATGAATTGGGAAAATATACGGTAGAAATCCGTGGCTCGCAAGAAAAGCTCAAGGTCAGTCAGGCGTATGCATGGCGCTTTAAACCAATGTAAATTAGCCTGTGAATTTGGTCTTTGGGTTTGCAAAAATCCCACAACCGGCAAGGAATGGCTTGGCTTTTTCGAGCAAGCAGATTTATGATGGCGCTGGCGTTGAAACCAGCGTCATCATTTTAAATAAAAAGATTTGGATTGATCCAGACAATTTTTCTTCCGCAGTTTCTGCTTCAGAATATCCTCAGTCATCCATGATTGAGCGAGCCTGTACTAATCCATAATAACAATAACAGGAATCTCAAATGCAACAAAAAAATACACTGATCGATATCGGTGCCAACCTCGCACATCATCGTTTTCATGCCGACCTGGATGCCGTCATTGACAGGGCCAGGCAGGCCGGTGTGGAACACATTATCGTCACAGGTACCTCGGAACGTGCAAGCCGTGACGCCCATGCGCTGACACAAACTTATGCCGGCTACCTGAGCAGTACAGCAGGTGTGCATCCGCATGAAGCCAAGAACTGGAACGCCGGTTGCGCCAAAACCATAGAACAACTGGCGGGCAGGCAAGGCGTGGTTGCCATTGGTGAATGTGGGCTTGACTATAACCGCATGTTTTCGACCGAAGCGCAGCAATTGCTCTGCTTTGAAGCGCAATTGCAATTGGCCGTGCGTGTGCAGAAACCAGTGTTCCTGCATGAGCGTGAAGCGCATGATGCGTTTTTTGCGCTGTTGAAACAATACCGCTCACAACTGAAGGGTGCCGTGGTGCACTGCTTTATCGGCAACACGGCAGAAATCCGTGAATACCTGGATCTGGATTGCCACATCGGCGTGACCGGCTGGGTCTGCGATGAACGTCGTGGTGATGATTTGCGTCAGGCGCTCAAGTTCTTGCCGAAAGAAAAGCTGATGATAGAAACGGACGCCCCATTCCTGTTGCCACGTAACTTGCCCGTGAAACCGCAAGAGGGACGGAATGAACCCATGTACTTGCCGGTCGTACTCGAAGCCGTGGCCAGCATTTTTGGCATATCAGCTACGGCACTGGCCCAGCAGGTGCGTCTGAATACCGGGCAGTTTTTTAATCTGCCGTTGGCGGCTTAAAACGCCGTGGCGCTTATGAGGGTTTGCCGGCGTCTTCTACAATGTCTATCGTCACGGCTGGTGCGACGGACGGGCTAGTGGTCCGTAAACTGCGTGACCAGCGCAACAGGCCGATGGCATAGCTAATGTAATAAGCAGCCAGCATGCCAAACAGGAACAGGGTCAGGTGGCTGCCATAAAAATCACCTGGCGGCGCGCTGAAAGACTGTGTCGTGAAATACAGCGCCCCCATGCGCCAGGCAATGCGGCCCAGCAGCAGGACTGACAGGGCAATGCCCAGGTGTGCATTCGGCGTATAGAATTTGCCTGCCGGACTGTTTTCAAATTTGGTCAGACGGTGGCCATAGATGCCCAGGCCGGTACCAACAGCCAGGCCACCCAGCATGATCAGCACGCTACCTTCATGACGCATGGCACCGAACATGACCAGAGCGATCAGCAAGGGGAAAATGCATACCGTGATCAGTGCACGTATGCCGGAATATTTTTGCCTGCCCACCATGCGCCGGATACGCGACACGATACGCCACAGAATAAAAGCGCCAACGGCAACGCCGATCAGCATGGATGAAGGATTGGCAGTGGTCATGGTGGATTTTCTGTCGCGCTTGCAAATGGAAGGTGAAAGGAGAGTGAAAGAATCGAGCTTGAAAGTCTAACATGTTGGTAAATTTGCCTGTACCAGAATGTATCAGGCCAGCGAAAGTACCGCTGGCCTGAAAGGCATTTGCAATGACGAGAGTTATTGCAAGAGATCTACCGCATCATATGAATATCCCGGGCTCAGGTAAGTGGTACCGCTGGAGCCACTGATGGCAGTCAGTGTCAAAGTATTCTCACCCACCACAAATGCAGAGGCAGGGATATTGAAGGTATACATCGTGTTATTGCCACGATAGCTGCCGACGGTCAGGGTACGGCTGGATGGCTGGGTTGATGCAGCAGGGTTGGCAGATACCCAGGCATTCATCTGCGCCTTCGGACGGCCACCCGCATAGGCAGTGGTAATGCCTGCCCGCAGTGTATGGTCGGCAATCTGGCTGGCTGTCAGGTTGAACTTGATGGTGTAAGTGCCATTCACTGCTTTCCACTGATAGGCCGGGAAGTTCGCAGCAGCAGTAGAACTGCCAACCACAAAGGTACCTGGTACCCACGAACTCATGCGCACGTCCGATGGATGCATGGTAGTGACTTTATCGCCATTCAGGAACTCGGCAGGTGAACCATCCCAGTCACCGATGCGCCATATTGCAGCACTGCTGCTGGGGTCGCCGGTAATGGTAATGGCCCCTGCGGTGTACGTACTGCCAGCACTGACAGTGACGCTACGGTTATCCACCGCCAGCTCATTTTTATAGATCTTCATGGTATAGGTGCCAGGGATCATGTTCGGGCTGCTGAACGAACCATCGCTGGCATTTGCCGTGGCCCAGTACTGCGCTGTTGCATTTGAAAAGCCTACCGTATAGCCATAGTTGGTATCGCGGCCATTGATGGCTGTGCCAGCAACCGCACCGCGGGATGACGCAGGCACGTAACCCGTCATACCCATGTTGGCAAACCAGGACGTATCCAGTGCGCCTGGAGGAGTACCACCCGTGAATACCAGCGTATAGGTATTCAGTATGCCGGGGCGATATGCTTCGGTCTGGTTTTCTCCATAGTTGACGATATAGGTGATTTCCTGGTTGGTGGACGTGATCTGGTTCAGCAGGCTGCGGAAGAACGGGCCGCCGGAACCACCTTCATTATTGTCCCTGACCATCCACAGGCCGACGCTGCTGCTGGTACCGCCTATGTAAGACCAGTCTTTCAAGCGCATGTTTGAATAATGCTTGGACCGTGTCTCGCCATTGGCCATGCCGAAGATATCGCTGGATTCGATGGCGCCGGTGGTGTTGCGCAGATCCGATGGCCCCGGGCCGTTGGGCAGCACGCCGACCGGCACGCGTACGATATACCGTACCAGATTGAGCGTGTCGGGTTCGCTGGTGAAGTAGGTGCCCATGTAGATATGCGGGCTGCCATTCTTTGCCAGGTAATAATGGGTCAGATTGCCAGCCTGTACCGTGATGCGGATGTAGTCGGTATTGATGACATCGGCATTTACCGTGACAGCAGAAATACCTGTGTACAGATAATCAAAGCCGCTATTTACCTGTGAGCCACGGGACTGGTCCTGGTATTGCACGCCGTTATAGATCAGCGATGCAATGTCGCCAGCCGACTGGGTGCTGACACCATTGTCCAGACGGCGGATTTTGAACACCAGTCCGGCACCGGTATCCACGGTGTAGAAGTTGGTGTCCGAAGTCAGGCCAAAGCTGCTGGCCGGTGGTGCCTGCACAGGCGGAACCGCCGCTGTCAGCGTGCTTCCTGTTTGTGCGCTTTTGCTACCGTCGCTGCCGCCACAGCCTGCCAGCAGGCCCAGCAATATGCAGCTTAGCCAGAAGCTGCGTAATTTTCCTGTTTTCAATTTTGTCTCCTGTTTTTAATTGGATGAATCTTGTTGTGATTTCTTGTGCTTATTTGTGCTTATTTGTGATTGGGTCCCTGTGTCGCTGTGCAGTTTTCTCCTTTACTTGTGATTGATATGACTTTTGCGACACACCATGCATCGCATGTTGAAGCGCAAATCCTGATAAAGCCTGTGATCGTGCGGTGCGTGGTGTTGCTACCAGTCTTTTCTTGGTCAGTTTTTTTGTGCTCATTTTGGTGCTCATTTTTATGATCAAGCACACACAAGAAAGGCGTTATAAAAAAAACGGATGCAAGCAGCCACCAGGCATCAGCAAGATGTCTGGTAATCTGAAACGTCGGTACAGCCTGATACGATTAGTCTGTCGCAGGCGATCATCATGATCACCTTCAGACTCTGTATTGCGTTGCTGGAAAGCAGTTTTGCTTGTGGCGAGATAGCTGGGGCGATAATGCTTGCGGCGCTACTGCACAAGTCTTTTGTAATGAATTCAGTATTATTTTCTGTGTTCTATGTGTCAATTCAATACGGCAACAGAAGAGGCAAATATTGCAATAAATCATTTTTTTGAGCGATGCAAATTACTCGCATATTCTGCTGCGTTGCACCAGGTTTCCTGCCATGTCCGAAAGCTGCCAGCAGCTTTCTTCACAGTTTGTTAAGCTGCTTGCCTGATTGTTATGGAGTAGCTTATGCGCAGTGCTGATTTATTACGTTTGATTTCCCTGGCGGCTATCTGGGGCGCGTCTTTCCTGTTCATGCGGGTGTTGGCTCCCGTGGTCGGTGTATTGTGGAGTGCCGAAGTCAGGGTTGGCCTGGCCGGTGCTGCTTTGCTGACCATGATGGTGATTACCGGCAGGGCGATGAATTTCCGTAGCAACTGGAAATCTTTCCTGATACTGGGAACGATCAATTCTGCCCTGCCTTTTGCGCTGTATTCATATGCGGCGCTCAGTATTCCCGCCGGGTATTCGGCGATCGTGAATGCCACCAGTCCTTTGTGGGGTGCACTGATGGGTGCTGCGTTTTTAGGCGAACAACTGACCCTGCGCAAGATGGCGGGCATGGCGATAGGGGTGCTTGGTGTCGCCTTCCTGGTGCGGCTGGGGCCAGTGGAATTCAATAGCAAGCTGGTGCTGGCAGTCATGGCCTGTGTCGGGGCGACACTTTGTTATTCCATCGTCGGCATTTATACAAAGAAAAAACTCAGCGGTATGACCGCCATGCAAATGGCCACTGGTTCACAGGTAGGGGCGGCATTTGTCTTATTGCCTTTCCTGCCACTGGCACCGGTCAGGGGTGAGATCACGACAACGATAATCATGGTGGCTATTGCGTTGGCGCTTTTGTGCAGCGCGGTTGCCTACCTGATTTATTTCCGCCTGATGGCGGACCTGGGGCCGACCAAGGCGCTGACGGTGACTTTCCTGATACCGCTGTTTGCCTTGCTGTGGGGTTATCTGTTTTTGCAGGAAAGCATCACGCTCAATACAGCGATAGGTTGTGCGGGCGTGGTACTGGCAACCTGGCTGGTGGTGTTCCAGCCAGCAAAAAAGCTACAGTAAAGTTTCATCCTGATTGGAAATGCCGGTCATGCCTGCCAGAGGCATGACCGGCATTTTTTATTGATCCAGCGCTGGCAAGACTTTCACATGCAGGGCGCTAGGCTGGCTGCTGCTGTGATACACCTTGTGCGTGGCCTTGATGAAGTCGCTGTCTTTGGCTTCATAAATATTCGGCACAAAGCTTTGTGGGTTACGGTCTATGAACGGGAACCAGCTGGACTGTACCTGCACCATGATGCGGTGCCCGCGCTGGAAGGTGTGGAACACATCATTGATACCAAACTTCACCTTGGTGACCTGGTTTGGTACCAGCGGTTTTGCGGTCTCGAAACCATCACGGAAACGGGCACGGAAAGGCTCACCGCGGACCAGGGTTTGCTGATTGCCACGATTGGTCTGTGGATCGGTTTCCAGGTTGGGCGGGTTGACGTCGATGAGCTTGACCACAAAGTCGGCATCCGTGCCAGTCACGCTGACGAATAAATCAGCCGCGAGAGGCCCTGCCAGGGTCACGTCTTTTTCCAGCACTTCACTTTGCCAGGTCAGTACATCCGGGCGACGGGTAGCGAAACGCTGGTCGGCGGCCACGTATTGTTTACTCCAGCTCGTGCCTATCTCGGTGGTATAGGGCACCGGTTTGGCAGGGTCACTGATGTATTCGTCAAACTGTGCATCCTGATTGGCAGGGGCCTTGAAGCTGAGTTTGCCATCGGCCTGGAAATACAGTGCCTGGTCTTTGCTTTCTTTCGGTGGCCACTGCTCAAACCCGCGCCAGCGATTGGCACCGGTTTCAAACATCCAGGCTTCGGGCAATGCCGGTTTGTCGCCGGTTTTCAGGTAGTGTTTGAAAAATGCCAGTTCTATGGGTTGATAGGTTTCCACAGTGCGGTAACCAAAATTCGCATCACCCACTTTGTCACCATCACTGCGGAACCAGCCGCCATGCGTCCAGGGGCCGATCACCAGCGTGTTTTGTATGCCGGGATTCTGTTTTTCTATGGACTTGTAGGTGTTCAGCGGGCCATACAGATCTTCGGTGTCATACCAGCCGCCCACGGTCAGCACGGCTGCCTTGATGTTTTTCAGATGCGGCAAAATATTCCTGCTTTGCCAGAACTGGTCATAGTTGGGATGAGCCGTGATCTCATTCCAGAACGGGATGCCATTTTTAAAGTGGCGGGTATTTGCATTCGCGATCGAACCCAGATCAAGGAAGAACTGATAGCCGTCCGGCGTGCCAAAGTTGAAATTCTTCCAGCCTGTGCTGCCTACAGGTTGTGGTCGTGGCTGACCGAAGCTGTAGAAAAAGCCAAATGCCATTTGCAGGTTGAAGGCACCATTTCTATGCATGTCGTCACCCCGGAACCAGTCCGCAATCGGGGCCTGTGGTGACACTGCCTTCAGGGCCGGGTGGCTGTCTATGGCACCTGCCGAGGTGTAGAAACCAGGATAAGAATTGCCCCATTGCCCAACCTTGCCATTATTGTTGGGCAAATGCTTGATCATCCATTCTATGCTGTCGTAGGTATCTGAACTTTCATCGATATCGCTCACAGCTTTTTTCTGGTCTATGTGCGGACGCATATTGACGAATTCACCTTCCGACATATAAGTGCCGCGTACATCCTGGAAGGCAAAGATGAAGCCGTCTTTTTCATACTCGGCTGTCGGACCCATCTGGGTCTTGTACTGGTCTGCGCCGTAGGGGGCGACCGAATACGGGGTGCGGTTCAGCAGGATGGGATAGCGTTTGTTGTTATTGGCATCATTCGGTACATACACGACGGTGAACAGCAGCTTGCCGTCGCGCATGGGGATACGGTATTCAAACTTGGCGTAATTCTTGCGGATATAGTCCGCTCGCTGTTTGATCTGGTCTGCTTTGTCGTCGGCCAGATTGGCTGCGGTTGTCAGACTGGCGACACTGATGCCACTGGTGGCAGCAGTCGTGGCGGCCACTACAGGTGCAGCCATGCTAGCCAGCACGGCACTTAGGAATAGCGGGACAAGCGCATGCTTGGGCCGCATGCGCTGCAAATCAGACTTGATCATGGTTTTCCCTGGAATTATAAGATTATGAGTAGCTTGGTGCGTTTTTACGCGAACAAGTTCCCTATTCAATGGCTAATCAATGGCTAACAGACCTTAATTGTCCGCATTGGGATCGTAATCTGGCAGGGGAGGCTCAATTTCTGAAATCTGGTTGGCACCCAGGGCACGGGCAGTCACCAGGGCAGAGCCGACCCGTTTCAGCATGCTTTCGGCTGTGTCCTTGTGGGCATTGGTTGTCAGACCGGTAGAAAAACTGACTTTCAGCCCCGGTGCAATGCTTTCCCAATCCACTTGTTCAATACGCAGCTTCAGGCGGGCTATGGCTTTGCGGCTGGCTTCCAGCCAGGTGGTCGGCATGACGATGGCAAATTCATTGGCAGCGACGCGGCCAAAAGAATCCAGGGTGCGCAACATGGTCAGTGCTTCTTTGGATACCCTCTGCAATACCAGCTTTGCCACGGCCTGACCATGCTGCTCCAGTATCTGTTCCAGTCCGTCAATGGCGATGGATGCCAGCGTGAAGGTGTGTCCGGTGCGGAAAGAGCGGGCCAGTTCGTTTTCCAGCATACCCATCAATGAACGGCGATTCAATGCGCCTGTCAGGTGGTCATGCCTGGCCATGCTGTCGAGCTGCGTCAATACCGTTTCCAGCGCAGGCAACAAGTCGGTTTGCTGCTTCTCAGTACGGATTTGCTTGATCAATTGATCCAGTTGCTGTCGTGCATTCAATAAAATTTGCGTATTATCCGGCGGCATGTCCTCTCCAGCGATGATGGTTAGCGCCAGGCGCTACAATCGCACTTTACCATTGACCACCGTATTTCTGCCAAGAATGTTGCCCTCAAATCAAGTCTCCCCCTGCCAGCGTGTCGAAAGCAGACAATTCCCCGGCATGGACTTATGGATCAAGCGTGATGACCTGTTGCATCCCCAGGTGTCGGGCAACAAATTCCGCAAGCTCAAATATCCGTTGCTGGCGGTGCAGGGCAGGGCTGTGCACATTGTGTCAATGGGGGGCATCTGGTCAAATCATTTGCATGCGCTGGCACATGCCTGCGCCATGGCCGGTATGCCCGGTATGACCGGTGTGACTGCGACAGCCCTGATACGAGGGGCAGACGGCATGCAAAGCGCCATGTTGGACGATATCCGCGAGTTGGGCATGCAGGTAAAATTTGTCACGCGTGAAGCGTACCGGCAGTTGCGTAGTGAGCCAGATGCCTGGCGAGCTCATCTGACTATGCCCGAACAAGAAACCCTGTGGCTGCCAGAAGGTGGCAGCAGCGCGCAAGCCTTGCGTGGTGTGGCCGAACTGGTAACAGAGTTGCCTTTCGTTCCCACCCACACGGTTCTGGCCTGTGGCACAGGCGCGACCCTGGCAGGTGTGCTGGCAGGCCTGGCCGGTCGTTCACAGGTCATAGGCGTGGCTGCCATCAGCAATGGCGGATATCTGAAAGATGAGATTGCCCGCCTGCTGAGTGAGGCAGGCTATCCCGACCACCAGAATTATCGTCTGTTGACAGATTTTCATCTGGGCGGTTATGCCCGTGTCACGCCAGAACTGATGGAGTTTTGTACTGATTTCGAAAACGAAACCGGCATCCCGTTGGAGCCTGTGTATACCGGGAAAATGCTGTTTGCACTGCGCCAGTTGTGGCATGATCGCTGTCTGGCGGCAGATGCGCGCGTGCTTGCAATACATACTGGTGGCTTGCAAGGACGGCGTGGATTTGCCTCAATACCGGCATAATACAGGCATGAATGTTTGAAGAAAAAATAATAATGAGACAACAACGGGGACAATATTGGCCAGCCCGTGCCAAACCTGATCGCAAATGCCATCTGTGTCTGGCTGGCACACTGCTGTTTTTCTGTTTGGGCGGCCTGTCTGTTGCCAGTTCTGCGACCGATGTCCAGTTGCGTGTAGCCGTGTATGAAAATCTGGATTACCCGCTCAACATCTTCGACAAAAACCATCAGTTGACTGGTGGCTTGCAAAAGGATTTTACTGACCTGCTTGCAAAAAAACTATCAGCACAGGTCAGTTATGCCGCCTATTCGCGACGCCGCATCGAAAATGCTGTGATACAGGGTGAAGCGGACCTCATGTGTTATTCCAGCCCGGGCTGGTTTGATTTGCCGAAAGAAGTCAGTTGGTCTTTGCCAACTTTTCCCCAGGTGGAAAGAGTGGTGGTGATGGCAGACAAACCTGCCCTTGAAAATTTTCCTCAGCAACTGGAAGGCAAAAAGCTGGCAGTGCAACTGGGCTACCATTATCCACAGATAGGTACACAACTGACAGAAGGAAAAATCAAGCGCGTGGACCTGACCGATGTACCGGGCATGTTTCGTATGCTGAGTCTGAGAGGGGCAGATGCCATGATCAGTTCCGACAGTGAAATCGAAGGCTATTTTAAAAATTATCCCGACAAGCGTGCTTTGTACAAAGTATCTAAAACCGCTTTTGCCATCGTGCATACCCAGTGTGCCTTGTCACATAAGTCTGGCTGGAAAATTGAACAGATCAATGCTGCCATCCAGAGCATGCAGGACAATGGCGATATCGACAAGATCATGCGCCGGTACGGGCTCTCATCCCGCTAGGGTTTGGAATGAGGCCGCCACGCAGATTAAGTTTGAAATTGCGCTGCCATTAGCGGTATCCTGCTGCCTTTACCATTTTCTTCCATAGACGATGAAATCATCCCTGAGTGCCGTGTTGACTGCATTAGTCTGTAGCCTGAGCTTGCCGGCAATGGCGGCAGCCGATCCGAATAAAGTCCTGCATCTGTCGTTTGAAGCTGCCGATGATGGTTTTGATGCCATGCGCACCAATAGCGCCTATTCCAACTGGGTGTCAGATGCCATTTTCGAGGGACTGGTGACCTATGATTATCTGGCACGTCCGGTCAAACTGGTGCCCAACACCATTGTCGCCATGCCTGACATCAGTGATGATGGCAAAACCATGACTTTCCGGCTGAAAAAGGGCATCTATTTCGCACCTGATCCAGCCTTCAAAGGCCAGCGCAGGGAATTGCTGGCCAGTGATTATGCCTATACCTTCAAACGCCTGGTGGACCCGAACAATCGCTCCACGCAGGCGAATATCCTTGAAGGCAAGATCGTTGGTCTGGATGAACTGGTGGCTGCTGCCAAAAAATCCGGCAAGTTCGACTATGACAAGCCAGTTGCCGGGCTGGAAACACCAGACCCGTATACCCTGATCATTCGTTTGAAAGCACAAAACCTTGGCCTGATTTACTACCTTGCCAAACCCATGGGGGGTGCTGTGGCGCGTGAAGTGGTTGAACATTATGGCGAAGCCGTCAACCAGCACCCGGTAGGCACCGGTGCTTATATGCTCAAGCAGTATGTGCCGCGCAGTAAAATCATTCTGGAAGCGAATCCCGAATACCGTGGTTTTGTCTGGGACTTTCAGGGTACCGGCAGTGACTGGGACAAACAAATCATCAAGGATATGAAGGGCAAGCAAATGCCGCAGGTTGGGCTGATAGAGATTGCCATCATAGAAGAAGAGCAGTCACGCTGGCTGGCCTTTGATTCCGGTCAGCTGGACTTTGAAATGCTGGTACCGGCAGCATCCGTCAAATTGCTGGATCAGGGCAAACTGAAGCCGGAATATGAAGCCAAGGGTCTGCGGCTGTATCGTACGGTAGACCCCGGCATCACCCGTACCTTCTTCAATTTCCAGGACCCGACCGTAGGCGGCTATACCAAAGAAAAAATCGCACTGCGACGCGCTATTGCCCTGTCCTTCAACCATCAGGAAGAAATTGATCAGGTCTGGTTCGGGCAAGCCATCAAGGCCAAATCCATGGTGCCGCCTGACGTGGCAGGACATGACAGTACCTATCGCAACAGCAATGCCTACGATCCCAATCTGGCCAACAAGCTGCTGGATAAATTTGGTTATAAACGTGGTGCTGATGGCTTTCGCAGCATGCCCGATGGTTCACCACTGAAATTGCGCATTCATTCCGCCCCCAAGACCAAGGACTATGCCCGCATGGAAGTCTGGAAGCGTTCGCTGGACAAGATAGGCATACGCGCTGAATTTCCGGTAGCCGGTTTTGCCGACAACCTGAAATCCGCTTACCAGTGCAAGCTCATGATGTTTGGCATGGGATATATCGCCGACATCCCGGATGGTATGGATTTCATGGAACTGTATTACGGCAATAACGCCTATCGCGGCAATCATGGCTGCTATAAATCAGCAGCCTTTGATGCCGCCTATGAAAAGGCCCGCATGATGCCGAACGGCCCGGAACGTCAGAAAGTCTTCAACACCATGGAAAGACTGCTGGAAGCCGATACCGTACACAGCCTGGAACTGTGGCGCGTCCGTAACTGGTTGATACAGCCCTGGGTCAAGGGCTATAAGACGCATCCCATCATGCGCGGTGACTGGCGTTTTCTGGATGTGGAAAAGAGCAAGTAAGTCCTCGGACTATTCAAACACGGGTTTGAAAAAGCTGCGTTCATAACTGACGATGCACTTGGTTTCTTCGGCAAACTTGAACGCAGCCTGGCATTCTGCATCGGCCATCATCTGTATGCGGTATTGTTCGTACGTCGCCAGACTGGGAAAGCTGAACAGTGCCAGCGCGACATTATTCGCACCCTCAGAAGGCAGGAAATAACCATGATGCTGGCCACCAAATTTGGTGACCAGTGGTATCCAGAGTTTGCCGTAATGCTCAAACTCTTTCAGTTTGACGGGGTCGATGATGTAGCGGATGTAGCAGGTGATCATGATTGGCTTTGCAAGGTGGGAGATATGGCATGTTACACCTCCTGCGTGTACCTTACCTGCCAGGGCAGCGCCTTATCTTGCTACACGCTATCCCTGGCAGGCATGGATCGGATCAGGCTCCGAAAAACAATCTGTTTTCGAAAAACAAACCCTTCAGGCGTTTGCGGAATATGGCCAGGCCAAGGGCCAGCACTATTACGAGTACATTGAAACCGAGGATTTTAGTGCCGCCCAGATCAACAAAGGGAATGGCATTCGAAGGCATGGTGGCAGCATACAGGCCGCGATCGTAACTTGCGCCTATCACCTGCCCGGTGTTGTTGATGGCATTGGTCAGGTACAGGCTTTTTCCAGAAGGGTGCAGTACCATCTTGTTGTCACGCCAGACGAAGGATAAACGCATATCCAGCGTATCGACCACACCGACCACATGGCCTTCATTGTTGATGCCGGTGGCGAAACTGTCGCCAAAACCTATCTTGTCGCCCAGGTCCACCATTTTGCTGCCGTCATGCACAAAGGCATGCCAGCGCCGGTCTTTGGTTTCCGATGTGCCCACCACTACACCCTTGTCATTGATGGCCGTCGCTGAACTGTAACGACCTCCTATGGTGCCAAGATCCACCATGCCCCGGGTGCTGTCATATAAGAAAGCGTGACGTGAGCCATCGGCTATCATTGCCGTGCCGGTTACTTGCCCCAGGTTATTGATGCCGCTGGCATAGCTGACCTTGCCACCCAGAGTGCCCAGGTCTTTCAATGCTTCGCCGGGTGTGTACAGGAAGGCATGCCAGTCACGGCTGGGGGTATCGGCAAAGCCGACTGCCAGACCGGCATTATTGATTGCAGCACCATAACTGCTGGGGCCTCCCAGCGTGCCCAGCTCTTGCGTGTCATGGTCTCGGCTGCGGATGAATGCGCGCCAGGACTGGTCTTTTTTTGAAGAACCGACTACCTCGCCCTTGTCATTGATGCGCTTGGCCTCACTCTCGGTTTCGCCCGGCAGTTCAAGCTTGATCAGCTTGCCATTTTCAAAAAACACGGCATGCGGCGTGCCATCCTTTTCCTTGATGACAGCAGCAACCTGGCCCGCCGCATTCATGTCATAGGCGATGGATTCGCCATATTGTTTACGTTCTATACCCAGAGAATGACTCGTCGCGGCGGCTTCGCCACCAATCAGGGCCAACAGCAACAAACCACTACGCAATGCATGAGGCATACGAGCATCCTTTCAAAAGGAGTTTTGTGCGGGAGAATTAGCTGATGAATATACAGATGTATTGCTTGATGATAAAGATAAATTATGGCTTCTGTCGTTACCGGCCATCGCGCAGCGTTTCTGATGCGCGATGGGTCGTTGAGTTTGCCTTATTCTTTCGCCGGACGATAGTGGCGCGCCCAGTTTGCAAAGGCGCCGACGCTGCGGGTCTGTATCCACAGCTTGCCTTCACCCTTGAAGCGGCAGACAAAGCCTTCGCCGGAGAAGAACAGGGATTTGTAGCCGCCGACTTTGCTGATGCTGTATTCCAGTCCATCGGTAAAGGCGACTATGTTGCCGGTGTCGACGACATAGCCATCCTTGACGTCGATTTCTATGATGGCACCGTAGCTGTTGAGCCACAGGTCACCTTCGCCGGAAGCACGGATCAGGAACAGGCTTTCGCCAGAAAAGAAACCCTTGGTAAAGCCTTGCCACTTAGTTTCTATGTTGATGCCCGGGGTGCTGGCTACAAAGGCACCGCTTTGCAGGTACAGGGTTTCACCCCGCAGGTACCGGTGGATCAGGTCACCAGGTGTGGCCGGGGCGATGCCGATTTCGCCTGGTCCGTTTTCAGCAGTGAATTCATTGAGGAACAGGTTTTCGCCAGACAGCATGCGCGAGATGCCGCCTTTCATCTTGGTTTTCATGACCAGGTTGGTGTCCATGGTGGCCATGGCACTGGCTTCGACTTTCAGCGTTTTTCCAGCTGGTATGTCAACGGTCAGGAAGCCGAAATCCGGGCTGCCGTCAATTTTAAATTTGAGACCTTCAAAGGTAACAACGGCGGTTGGCTTTGCCGGTTCGATGGCGTTTTGAGCGACAGGCGGCGCTTGTCTGGAAAGAGCAGGTGTTGCGGCATCTGGTACAGCGTTTTCCAGTGCTGCTGGTGCAGGTGCAGGTGCAGGTGCAGGTGTAGGCGCAGGCGCTACAGTTGCGGTAACCTCGCTTGCCACTGCGGTCGCGTCCCGCAGGCTGACCTTCAAGCCAGCTTTTTCTATGGTCAGGCGATATTTTTCTGCGGTGGCCGCATCCAGTCCGCGCTTGATGACACGCGGGGCTGTGTCGAGTAATTGTCTGGCCTGTTCGCTGGAAAGTTTGAACAGCTTTTCTATCGTCGAGCAGGCTTGCTCGACACTGATGCCTTCGGCCAGTTCACCGGTGAGGACGATATCTATATTGGTATTATTCATGGCTGTCCTTATCCTTTGCTGCCTGGCTTGAGATCGGGACCGAGCAGGCTGCCGAAACTGCTTTCATTGTGCGATTGGCACCAGACCGTGCCACGGCCAGAAAATTTACACACCAGACCTTCACCACCGAGTATGGATTGCAACCAGCTTTTACCGGCCTTGGTGATGGAGAATTGCAGGGTTTCGCTGAATGCCACGATGTGACCAGTATCGACGATGTAATCGCCGTCGATTTCTATGGGGTAAATGGCACCGAAAGAAGACAGGATAGCTGTGCCCCGGCCTTTCAGCTTGAGCCAGAAAATACGTTCCCCCGACAGGATGGATTTAAAGCCCTGCCAACCCAGATCAACTTCTATGCCCTGGTCGCAGGCGAGGAAAGAACCACCCTGTACGATCAGATTATCGTTGTTTAAGGGCAGTACTACCATGTCACCTGCCAGGTCGGTACCCAGCCACACTTCGCCCGGTGTATTCTGCGGTTCGAAATGATTCAGGAACAGGGATTCACCACCCAGCAAACGCTTGGCCGCCTTCAACAGCGAGCCGCTTTGTTTTTTGTGGGTAGTGGTAGTGATTTGCATATTGCTGCTCATGGCCAGCATGGCACCAGATTCAGCGGTACAGACTTCACCGGGGCGCAGGCTGATTTTGGCAGCGGTATTGCCAGGCTGGCTGACTAATTCTACTTGCATGATCGCGTCCTCTTATAATTTGGGATTAAGCCAGCCAGTCAGGCTGGAAATGCTGCGGGTTTGTATGATGATCTTGCCCTTGCCGCTGACACGCGTCACCAGACCCTCGCCACCAAAGAAACTGGAAAACAGGCCGCCGGCCAGTTGCAGGTTCAGACGCAGGGAAGGCTCATACGCCACCAGATGACTGGTATCGACGATGTATTCGCCATTTACTTCTTTTTCCAGCAGCGCACCATAGGCACCAAACCAGACCTTGCCATTGCCGCTGACCTTGATGCGGAACAGGCCTTCACGCGCTACCCAGGAAGCAAAACCGGCAAAGCCCAGCCCGATCTTTACACCTTCTTCGCAGGCCAGAAAAGCGCCGGGTTGCAGGTAATAGACTTCATCATTCAATTCCCTGCACAGGATTTCACCTGGCGTAGGTTGAACAATGTTGATGCGGCGGGCAGATGAAGTCGCATTCTTGAAACGGCTGATGAACAAGGATTCGTCACCCAGATATTTGCGTAGCAGACCCTGGATCAGGCCGCCATTGAAATGCGCCGTCAAATCCAGACTGGCATCCATGCTGGACATGGCATCGGGTTCAGTCAACAGGCTTTCACCCGGTTCGAGTTCGATCTCGACATAGGAAAAAGCATGTCCTCCCTTGATATTTGCTTTCACTGCGACACTCCTTTTGTTTGGTCAGGATGCTGATACTGATACTGACACTGACGGTTTTTCTGCTGTTGTTTTCGGTGGTTCTGCTTCGGACGATTTGGCGACAAATTTTTTGACGGCTTCCTGCAAGTCTCTGAATGCTGCTTCCTGATTCACGTATTGTCCCTTGGATTGACCGATCAGACTACGCAAATTTGTCAAGCGCTTCTCGCTGGCGGGGTGGGTACTGAGCAAGCCCATGGCGCGTTTGTAAGCTTCCCTTGCCTGCTTGTTGTCGATTTTTTCCATGGCGGCTTTTTCTTCCGCAATCATGCGTTCAAAAAAACGTGGCAAACCTTCGGGGTTGATCCGCGCGCGCTGCAACAGGATTACACCTCTTTCATCTGCATCAGTTTCAAATTGACGCGAATATTGCTGACTGAGCAGCAAGGGCGCAGCATTACCTACTGTCGCCAGCAAACCGCTGACATCGCCGAATACAGCACTGGCGACCAGATAGATGCTGGCATTGCTGATGACGCTGCGCATGCCATGTCTGGCTTCTACATGGCTGATTTCATGTGCCAGCACACCCAGTAATTCTTCAGCGCTGCCCGCCTTCAGGATCAGGCCAGAGTTGATGGTGACGTACCCACCCGGCAGCGCAAAGGCATTGGTGCTGCTGTCATTGGCGATGACGATGGTGTAGCGGTAGGGTGAATTTTGCAGAGCCTGTAGCAAGGGTGCTGTCAGTGGCTTGAGCAAAACATCCGCCTCTGCCCTGGGCATATGCTTGTTTTCCAGCGCCTGTTCAGCGGCAACGCCAGCACCCAGTTTTTCTTCCCATTGCACCGGGATTTTTTTTGCAGCATATTCTGAGAAGCTGCCCATTTGCCACAGCATACCCAGAAACAGTGCGATCAGCAGCAGACTCAGGCCCAGCAAGATGGTCCAGCCCTGCACGCGCTTGCGGCGGGCCACGCCTATCTGGCGTGAACATTCGGGATGGGTGCGCAGAATGGGGTTGTCCAGTATGTCCAGATCGCTGGTGTACAGGACCAGATCAGGGTGATCCTGGTGTTTGATGAAGACCAGTTTGTTGGCTGCCCCACCCAGTGTCAGTTCCAGTCGTGTAAATGGCAGGGTGCCGACCAGCGTTGCCACTTGATAACTGACCCCCATTTGCGTCAGTTGCAGTTCACCGGTATCACGGCCACCCGGCAGGGATGCATGAAAGGCATGACACGAATAAGTGGTGGAGGTGAGCGCAGCTGCGTGCATGAATGTCCTGTGTGATGATAAAAAAGAAACTGCATCTTGCCTGACCTTGGCCTGCATGTGATCAACATAGCCAGGATGATGGCTGAATTGTAAATCAGGCCTTGTCGTCTTTTGATATTGTTTTTGTCATGCACATTATTCATGCATTGCACGTAGCCAGGTCGAAGGGATTGGCTGTGCCGGCAGCCAAACGCTTATTCTCAAGCTATTGGGGTCAGGGCTGTCAGTCAGCCGCCCGCCGAGGCACGGTTGACTTCTTGAACAGGCACGTTGAATTATTTTTTTGCTGGCGTATCTGATGAAACCGACCAGCTTAAACTGCCCTTGTTGCTGCCTGTCGCCGTGCGCAGGCTGGCCAGCAGGCTGTTTGCCGATTCTGCCGTATCATCATTGACGGCCATAGGTTTCTGTAGCTCGGCTGCCCAGGTTGTGGAATGTCCGCCCTTGTTATCCGTTTTTTCGGTTACCGTTTTCAGATAGCGTAAATGATTGACGTTTAATACCTTGCAAAAGGAATCGAAGGCATCACCGTTGTCTGTCTGGAACTTGACCTGAAACCGGATGTTTTCAAGCCGGTTCTTGCTCATGGCATGTATGAGATCGGAAGGCAAATCATTGCCTGCATACACATTCGCAGAGGTGGCAATAGCCATGCTGGCCAAAGCAAGAAACAGGTAATTTTTCATGGGCGCGCGCTTTGATTTAAATTGTATTTGTCATAATGAAGTGAATTGTCCGTCATTTTGCTGGTGCAAGGTTAGTGTCGTCAGCAGTCATAATAATAACAAAAAAATAATAACATCTGGTGCAGTTTATGGTCAGCAGGACACTGCGCAAGACAGGAAATTCCCCTCAGTTCAAGGCATAAGAGTAAACTACGGCTATTAATATCCTGTCGCATCCTGCGATACGAGCGAACGAGCGAGCATCGCCATGTCAGAAACCAAACCCCCGATTACTTTTGAAGACCTGCAATTGAGCGCGCCCATCATGCGCGCCTTGCAGGATGTAGGCTATGAAACACCGTCGCCGATACAGGCGGCTACCATCCCGATTTTGCTGTCCAACCGTGACGTGTTGGGCCAGGCCCAGACCGGTACCGGCAAAACCGCTGCTTTTGCCCTGCCTATCCTGTCACGCATCGATATCCGCCAGACCACTCCACAGGCACTGGTGCTGGCCCCGACACGTGAACTGGCAATACAGGTAGCCGAAGCCTTCCAGACTTATGCGCGGCATATTCCCGGCTTTCACGTCCTGCCTATCTATGGTGGGCAAAGCTATGGTCCGCAATTGTCGGCATTGCGCCGTGGCGTGCATGTGGTAGTGGGTACGCCTGGCCGCGTGATTGACCATCTGGACAAGGGCACGCTGGATTTGTCTGCCCTGAAAACCCTGGTGCTGGATGAAGCCGATGAAATGCTACGCATGGGCTTTATTGATGACGTAGAGCGCATCTTGCAAGAAACGCCGGAAGGCCGTCAGACTGCATTGTTCTCGGCCACCATGCCTTCCGCCATCAAGCGCATCGCCCAGACTTATCTGAACAAACCGGCAGAAGTGACAGTCGCTGCCAAGACTGGTACTGCCGACAATATCCGCCAGCGTTACTGGCTGGTCAGCGGCATGCACAAGCTGGATGCCCTGACACGTATACTGGAAGCCGAGACTTTTGACGGCATGATCATTTTTGCCCGTACCAAACTGGGTACGGAAGAACTGGCAGCGAGGCTCGATGCAAGAGGCTTCTCGGTTGCCGCCATCAATGGCGACATCAACCAGCAACAGCGCGAACGCACTATCCAGCAACTGAAAGACGGCAAAATCGACATCCTGGTCGCCACTGACGTTGCTGCCCGTGGTCTGGATGTGGAACGCATCAGCCACGTCATCAACTACGACGTACCGTATGACCCGGAAAGCTATACCCACCGCATAGGCCGTACTGGTCGTGCCGGTCGCAGTGGTGAAGCCATCCTGTTCATTACCCCGCGCGAAAAAAACCTGTTGAAGGCGATTGAACGGGCAACGCGCCAGCCAGTGTCACCACTGGAGCTGCCAACCATACAGACGGTCAACGATGTTCGTATCGCCCGTTTCAAGGATCAGATTTCTGCCACGCTGGCACTAGGTGGTCTGGAACAATTCACGTCCCTGATCGAAGATTTTGAACGCGAACAAAATATCCCGGCAGTGGAAATTGCTGCCGCACTGGCCAAAATGGCCCGCGGTGATGAACCTTTGCTGCTGGATAAAAACCGTAAAGAAACCAAGACTGACGATAGCTGGCGCGATGAACGTCCGGCCCGTGCCGAGCGTGGAGATCGTGGTGACCGCGACCGTGGTGACCGGGGTGACAGATTCGAACGCGCCCCGCGTGAAGACCGTAGCGCACGCCGTGAACACAGTCCGCGTACGCCAGAGCCTGGCATGCAGACTTTCCGCATCGCGGTTGGGCATGACCATGGTGTCAAGCCAGGCAATATCGTCGGCGCGATTGCCAACGAAGCGAATATAGAATCCAAGTTCATCGGCCGTATTGATATCTATGATGACTACACCATCCTTGATCTGCCAGACAATCTGCCTGGCGACATGATGGAACATCTGAGTTCGGTACGTGTTGCCGGCCAGGCCCTGCGCATCAGTGCAGAAAAAGGCAGTGGTGGTAGTGCTGCATCATCTCGCCCGGCACCACGTGCAGCGCGTGAAGAAGCGCCTCGCGAACGCGCACCCCGTGCCTTTGCCCCTGGTGTTGCTGAAGCAGCACCAGGCAGCAAGCTGAATCAGGTCGTGGATCGTGCTGCCCGTGCACCTTTGGATGAAGAGCGCCCGGCCAAACCGAAAAAAGACAAGGCCGACGGCAAGGGCAAGGTCAGCATCCCCATGCAGACTTACCGTATCGAAGTCGGCAAGGCCGATGCCGTTACCCCCAGTAATATCGTTGGTGCGATTGCCAACGAAGCAGGGCTGGAAGCCAAGCACATAGGCCGTATTGATATTTTTGACGACTACAGCACACTGGATTTGCCAGATGGCATGCCCAAGGAATTGCTGAAACAGTTGAAGGCAGTCTGGGTCGCCGGCAAGCAAATCCAGATCAGCCCGGTGGGCGAAGAGCATGTGCGCAAGCCTTTGCCAGTAAACCAGCCATCACCTTTCGGCCCCAAGAAAGCAGGCGGTGATCGCCGCGTGACAGAAAAAGCCAAGGGTTATGGCTCGGGCAAACCCAAAACAGAGTCGGCCAAGCCGCATCGCAAAGGCCCTAAAGTTTGAGTGAGTCAGTGCTGCCAAGGTATCAGGTTTGACCGCACTAGCCGTATCTGTGCAAGTTAGACCACTACAAACCCCCGCTTTCATGCGAGGGTTTGTATTTGGTGCTCTGGGGCAGTATGCCCTGCGTCTGATTGATGGTATGCCACTTGCACGCAAGCACACCGCAGATAATGCTTGTTTTAAGATTGTGATTTGTATTTAAACTACATAATTGTTTTGTGATGGGATGTGTTTGTGAAATTTTTTGGCATCGTTTTCATGAGCTTTCCTCATAGGAGAGTCTAAAAATCATAGTCTGTCATTGTAGTGATTCTTGTTTTATTTTCACTTGATCCGTATTTTTTGTTGATGTATCTTGACTACATAAACAACAAAGAGACAAGATCATGAACAAACTAGCCAGTCTGGCCTTGCTTGGCCTGCTATCGCTGTCGGCACATGCGCAAACCAGCAGCAGCGTTAAACATCCGGCATGGAGCAGGAATGCGGCGATTTATGAAGCGAATATCCGTCAGCATTCTCCCGAGGGCAGTTTCAGGCGCTTCCAGGACTATCTGCCTGAATTGAAGAAAATGGGCGTGGGTATTATCTGGATCATGCCCATCAATCCAATAGGTGAAAAAAACCGCAAGGGCACACTGGGCAGTTATTACGCGGTCAGGGATTACAAAGGCGTCAATCCTGAATTTGGAACGCCAGCCGATTTCAAGAGCCTGGTGGATGCCGCCCATGCGCTGGGCATGAAGGTCATCATAGACTGGGTTGCCAACCACACCGCCTGGGACCATCCCTGGGTCACATCTCACCCCGAGTATTACCTCAAAAATGACAAGGGCGAATTCGTGCCGCCTGTACCCGACTGGCAGGACGTCATCAAGCTCAATTATGCGAACAGGCAACTGCGGGCTGAGATGATAGATTCGTTGAAGTTCTGGCTGACTGAATATGGTATTGATGGCTTCCGCTGTGACGTGGCCGAGATGGTGCCGACCGATTTCTGGAATGAAGCCAGGGCTGCACTCGACAAGGTCAAACCGGTCTTCATGCTGGCCGAAGCCGAGACCACAGACTTGCACGAAAAAGCCTTTGACATGACGTATGCATGGCAACTCAAGGATTTGTTTGGCGAAATCGCCAAGGGGAAGAAAAACGCCAATGACCTGGCGGCCTACATGGCTGGGCCGGAAAAGAAATTTAACCGCAATGCCTATCGCATGCTGCATACCTCCAACCATGATTTGAATTCATGGGAAGGTACAGAATTCGAACGTCTGGGTGATGGCGCAGAAAATTTCCTGGTGCTGTCGAATTTGCTGAAAGGCATGCCCCTGCTGTATTCGGGCCAGGAAGCGGGTAACACCAAGCGTCTGGAATTTTTTGAGCGTGACCCGATACAGTGGAAAGACCATCCCTATAAGACGATCTATACCACCCTGTTCCAGTTGAAAAAAACCAATCATGCCTTGTGGAATGGGCTGGATGGTGGTGAGCAAATGCGCTTGCCAACGACCAATGATGCAGCCATCTATGCATTTTCACGCAGCAAGGCCGGTAACCAGGTGGTGGGTATTTTCAATCTCAGCGGACAGGTGCAGCAATTCAGTTTCAGCAAGGCACCTGCTGCATCGCTGAGCAATCTGTTTTCCGGCCAGAAAGAAAGCCTGAAACAGGGCCAGCAAATCAGCCTGAAGCCCTGGGAATACAAGGTATTGGTCAAGTAAGTCCGATTACCAAATTAGTGTTTATCCGATATCCGACACCGGCACTGCCAGCCGGTCCGGATTGCTGATGCCGGCAATCCGGGTCAGGGTTTGCGTCAGCACCGCCACATCATGATCGAAATTGCCATGCCCTGATGGCATGCTGTGCTTGCCGTCATGCATATATTTGTCGTGAATGATGTGCAGAGTGGATGCCTGTGTTTTACTCAGACCCGCACCGGTGGCGGCAAAGCCTGAAGGTATTTTCCTGGCCCAGTAAAACTGGTTCCAGCTTTGCAGGCTGCGCATGCTGGCATGATTCCATTGTCCGTTTTGCTGGTTTTTGTCAGCAAAGCTGGCGGCATCGAAACTGGCTGCCATGCCCAGCAGAGGGGTCTTGTGCTGGCTTTCAAAAGCGCGTGCAATCAGATACAGCATGGATTTTTGATAGATGCCACCAACGTTGTCATCCAGCTCGCGGGTGTCAGACAGCAGGTGGATATGAAAGCTCTGTCGTGGCAGCAGGCCGGAACGTATGGCCGGGCGGTAAGTGCTGTCGGCAAAAGCGATACTGCATGCTGGTGCATACAGGCTGCAGGTTTTAACATCCAGCTTGTGCTGCTCCAGAAGACTCAGCAGATGTCCGTGCAGGATGGCACCGGCAGAATGGCCTATCAAATGGATTTCCAGCCTGTCCTGGCCGATGGCATGCCGTAATTCTTGCAGGTATTTTGCTAGCACATACAATCCGCGTTGCGGGTCGCCATCTTCCGCTGCCTGCGCTGCATTCATCTTCATCTGCACCCACAGGCCTTTGGCACCGGATGATTCGCAGGCAGCTTCCAGGGTGCGGTCCAGTGCTTCCTGTGCAGCCCTGTTGATGACAGGCGCATGTTCCTGCATCTTGTCTTGCAGTAGGTCGTTAAGGGCAGGGCAAAGGCCAGTCTTCCAACTGATGAACAGCGGGTAGATGCCATTTGCCAGAAAATAAGGTGCCAGGGCGGCACTGCGTTGCAGGCTGGCTTCTTCGCTATCCATGCCTGCCTGGGCATACAGCACCAGCTTCAATTTTTTATTGCTGCCCAGATTTGCCAGCCAGGCTTGCGGCGCTTGCAGCACCACCTGTTCCGCCGCTGCCACTGCGTCGGCGGCGCCCAGCAGGCGTTGTATCAAGCCGCCATCATTGCCCAGCACCAGCGTCAGGCCATAAGCCTGATCGACGCTCAGACTGGGTGGCCCGGCCTTGCTGCTGGCTGGTAAAGCCTGCGGCCGGACTGCGGAACCACTGGCACGGTAGGCCGGTAAGGCTGGCAATGCAGTCAGTTTGGCGGCACGCGGATTGCTGCCCTGCCAGTGGTGACGCAGGGCTGGGCGTTCGATTGCCACCCCCAGCGATATGGCCCAGGCATCGCCGCCGTAGGTAATCCAGTCATCATAGGTGAGTATCGCGAAACCCTGGTGGCCCCAGCCCTTACCCCAGGAATTTTGCACAATGAAACCCTGCCCGGTATAACCGAGTATGGCGTAGGCATGCCCGCTGGTGGGACCATTGTCAAACGAGAACGGGATCACCGGCAATTGTGCAAAGCTGGCTGCGACGTTTGCCTTGTTGTCCTGTTCCAGCGCCCAGCCCGCATGTACCCTGCCGGATACGTAGATGGCACCGATTTCCAGTAGCGCTGCCTGCATGTCAGTCACAGAACTCTTGTCAATGCGGTAGTACACACCAAGCGGCCTGTGTAAGGCTTCTTCCGCCCAGCCTTCACGCGGGGCTTCAAAGGCAGGGGCTCTGTCGTTTTTATTGACGGTGTAAGGCCATAAATCGCGTCGGCATACGCCATGTTTGTGCCAGCCCTTGAGCGCACCACGGCAACTCGAGCCGGTATAGTCTTCACCGGCCCATTCATCATAAAACTTGGCCAGGTGGTACAGCATTCGCGGGCTGCATTGCAGGCTTTCCGGGTCGCGCAGCCAGAACAGGTAATTGATGATGGCAGCCAGACCAAATCCTGTGCAGGCACCATCATTGCCCTGGTTCAGTACCATGCCGGCTTTGACGTATTCGGGAAACACGGTGCTGAGTGTCGTTGTCGGCGGGTGGCAGGGCGGCAGATTGCTGATCCGTGGTGCATACTGGCGGTCACGAATGTCGAGGCGATCCGGGCGTGCATCCAGCGACAGTGTGGCGGTATTGAACTGGAATTGACTGGTAGACATGCGGTTTCCTGGCGATGTGGACTATGCGTACGACTATGCGTACATTGCTTAATTTGCAATCGTAAAGTGTCGCAGGAATGCCAGCACTTGGCAATAGCGGGCGATAGTGAGCAATAGCGAGCAATATCGGGGAAGACACCAATAGGGAGGAGTGTGACTGGAGAGCGCTGGCAGCGCTGGTGATGCAATGGCTGCCAGTCTTTCGCATTCGCCAGGCGATACTGGCGAATGCGTGTTACTGATACTAAAGCCTGATTACTTCTTCACTTCAGCAGATGCGGAAGCAGAAGCCGATGCAGACGGTGCAGGCGTTGGTGTGCCAGGCGTCACTGTCAGTGGTGTACCAGTTGCAGCAGCAGCGGAGGCCGGTGCAGGTGCTTCGCCCTTGATTTCTATCTTGGCTTTTGCTTTCAGGTCATCCAGCATGGTTTTCAGGTTTTGCTGTTGCAATTGCTGAGTCAGGCCAGCTTTGACATCTTCCAGTGAAGGTGGCGTCAGTGGACGGCTGTCGTCAAGAATGATGACGTGATAACCGAACTGGGATTTGACTGGCTCTTCAGTGAACTTGCCTTTTTCCAGTTTGGCGACTGCTGCACCAAATTCAGGCACCATGCCGCGTGGGTTGAACCAGCCCAGATCGCCGCCCTTGTCTTTCGAGCCAGGATCTTTGGATTTGGATTTTGCCAGACCATCAAAAGCCTTGATGTCTTTCTTGATCTTGGCGATGATGTCTTTGGCTTCATCTTCTTTGGCAACCAGGATATGGCGGGCTTTATATTCGGTGCCGCCGGCTGTGGCCTTGAACTTGTCGTATTCGGCTTTCAGTGCTTCATCAGTGACCGTGGCTGTCTTGATGTAGTCTTTGACATAGGCATTCGCCAGGATGGACTGTTTGGTCATTTCCAGCTGGTCAGCCACTTCTGGTGACTTGTCCAGACCTTTGGTCACTGCCAGTTGGGCTACCAGGATTTGCATGGACAGGTTATCAATCACCATCTTGCGTGTTTCTGGTGTGTCAGGCATGCCCTGGGCTGCCTGTTGCTGCATGATCTGGTCCAGCTGTTTTTTGCTGATGGCCGTACCATTCACAGTTGCTGCCACTTCTGAGCTGCTGGCAGCAGCAGATGCGGATGCCGCCGCTGGTGTCGACGCTGTTTTTGCAGCATCTTTATCATTACAGGCGCTCAGTACCAACATGGCAAGCGCGCTACCCAGAACAACACGGGATTTAATTGACATACGAATTCCTTCAATATTGAGCTGTATCACAGCACGGATCATGAGCGCATGCAGCACAATCCGCATGCGACGAATAAAAAATGACGGTGAATTTTACTCGTGATTATGCTTGTTTTGCCAGAAATTCATTTTTACTTACCAATTAAAGATCAACTATCAAAGATCAACTATCGCAGCGCTTGTCCGGCGTGTTGCCATGCATTGCCAATCAGTTATCTTCATTTTTAAGATAAATTCCCTGCAAATGTTGAAAAATTTGCTGAATTCCCCTGAAAACAAGGAACAAAAGCGCAATTATTAACTCAAAGCAATGCTTTTAGCAGCAGGACAAATTAAGCTAAATGAACCCGACCCAGCTTTGCAACAAAGCAATGTCACTATCAAAGACACCCCAGATTTCCTACAGGAGACCAGCAATGCGCATGTTTCACGTTTTATTGGGTACCGCCATCGTCGCCAGCAGTTTTACCGCAAGCGCCAGCTTTGCCGCTGCCGCGACTGAAGAGAAGGTTGATCTTGAGCTCATCACCCGCTTGCGTGATGAAGCCATGAACCGCTCCAAAGCCCAGGAAATTTTTGGTGTACTGACCGATGAAATCGGGCCGCGCCTGACCGGCTCACCGGCATTGCGCAAAGCCAGTGAATGGACACGTTCAAAATTCAGTGAATGGGGTTTGCAAAATGTGCACAGCGAAAGCTTTGCCCCCTTTGGCCGTGGCTGGACGTTGGAAAAGACCACCTTGCGCATGGTCTCACCTTCACAGTTTGATATATACGCCATCCCCAAGGCCTGGACGCCAGGTACCGATGGCATGCAGCGTGGCAAGCTGATGATTGCAAAAATGCTGGCCGATGAAGACCTGGCAAAATGGAAGGGCAAGCTGGCCGGTGCGATAGTGTTGCTGGATGAACCTCTGCCCATCAAGCCGCATATGAAGGCCGATGCGCATCGTTATTCGCATGAAGAACTGGATGAACTGACCAAGGTCGATTTTGAAGCCGCACCCTCGCGTCGCGGTGATTTGCCGACCTATATCAAACAACTGGCCTTTCGCAAGAAATTGCGTACTTTCCTGGCGGAAGAAAAAGTATTGGCAGCACTGAACGTCACGCGCGGCGAAGACGGCACAATTTTTGTCCAGGAAGGTGGCTCTTACAAAAAGGATGAAGCCACTGGCCCCGCCAATCTGGTCGTGGCCAGCGAAACCTATAATCGCCTGTACCGCCTGGTCGAAAAGAAAAAAGACGTGGAGCTGGAAATCGACATCAAGGCCAGATTCAACGACGAAGACCCGGAAGCCGCCATCAATGTACTGGCAGAAATCCCCGGCACCGACAAAAGGGATGAAATCGTCATGCTGGGCGCGCATCTGGATTCATGGCATGGTGGCACCGGTGCCACCGACAATGCGGCCGGTGTAGCCATGGTGATGGAAGCGGTACGTCTGCTGAAGGTCAGCGGCTTCAAGCCGCGCCGTACCATACGCATAGCCTTGTGGGGCGGTGAAGAGCAGGGTTTGCTGGGTTCACGTGCCTATGTCAATAAATGGGTAGCTTCGCGCCCAGAACCGACCGATCCCAAGGAACTGGAATTGCCCCCCTTTGCCCGCAAGCTGACCGGCCCCATGAGCGTCAAGCCCATGCATGGCAAGATTTCTGCGTATTTCAACCTGGACAATGGTGGCGGCAAAATCCGCGGCATCTATGCGGAAAACAATGCAGCCGTCAAACCGATTTTTGATGCCTGGCTGGCCCCTTTCAATGATGTCGGCGCGACCACCACCACTCTGCGCAGCACCGGCAGCACTGACCATGTGAGTTTTGACCGCGTTGGTGTACCAGGCTTCCAGTTCGTTCAGGATGATATGGATTATGCCAGCCGTACCCATCATTCCAGCATGGACCTGTACGACAAGGTGCAAAAAAGCGACCTGACCCAGGCTTCCCTGGTCTTGGCCAGCTTTGTCGCCCATACCGCAAACCGCAACGACATGCTGCCGCGCAAGCCTTTGCCGAAAGACCCACCGGCAGAGGAGAAGAAGGAAAACAGCAAGGAAACAACAGCAACTGCTGACAGTAAGAAATAAATCCGTCGATAGCGCCTGATTGAGGGCCAGTTCTGCATTGCATTCCCGAACAAGAATACAATGCAGACTGGTCCTTTTTTATTGATGCGCAGACGATGAGCGATACTTTGCAAGACAGCCTTCCCACCAGCCTGGCAGATATGCTGCCGGTAGGGATGATTGCTGGCGGTGGCCTGGCCGCAGCAGCGATGGCGATCGTGGCACAACGCAAGCAGCAGCAAAGCGGCTGGGAAGCTTTTCATTACGAAAGAATTTCCTCAGCCGAATTTGAAATTACCGGCGGTATCGCCGTCATCAATGGTGGCGTAAAAAAATTCCAGGGCGCGCATGACAGCGTCCTCATCAGCGAAACCGAAATACTGGCAGAAATGCGCCGTCAGCAGGGTGATGCTGAACCAGTCAAGGCAGTCTTGTCTTCGCCACCGGTTCCGCTATCTGTCGCAATCAGCTCTGGCACTCCACTCCTGAAAGTAGTGTTCAGTCTGCCCGAAGATGAAGCCGGGCAACAACGTATTTTGCGTGCATTTCAATTGCAGGCCGACTTTTTTGGCGCCAAAGTCCAGTCCTGTTCCCTGCATGATGCCAGCCTGTTGAAGCTGGACTAAGTATCGGTATGGCGTCCGGCTCATGATCAGAACCACTTTACGCTGGCTGGTATTCTTCAGCGTCTGGCTGCTGGTGATTTCCATCTGGCGACGCGATATATTGCCGCCCTCGGCAGAATTAAATTCCATCCTGCTCAATGAACCGGTGCAGACCGAAATTACCCAAAAGGCTTTCCAGACCACGCGAGGTGGTGTTACCTATACGGTACAGCCTCTGTATGACTACGACCTGGTCGGCCTGGTTGTCAGCAAGCATGATGCGAATGCCTGGTGGGATTATTTGCACCGCGAATGGAACGATAACCTGAACGTGGTGGATTTGTGCGTGGTCTGGGGCAAGAACGTGAAAACCGGCGCCTATGGCGACCTGAACTTTTCCAGCGGCCAGTTCACCTGTAATTA
Organism: Undibacterium sp. Ji49W; assembly: GCF_049340205.1. NCBI lineage: Bacteria > Pseudomonadati > Pseudomonadota > Betaproteobacteria > Burkholderiales > Oxalobacteraceae > Undibacterium > Undibacterium sp. Ji49W. The sequence goes on from NZ_JBMPOW010000005.1 coordinate 250,140, forward strand.
CGGCAGCAGTTCCATGGAAGCCTTTGCTGCCTTTGATGAAACCGCGATTTCAAATAATCATTTGCTGACCGATCAGACCAGGCTGGCCAAGATCATGCAAAAGGTACAGGTCGGCGACCAGATCCATTTCCGTGGCCGCCTGTCTGAATATTCACATCATCATAACGGCATGCCCTTCAAGCGCGGCACCAGCATAGTCCGCACCGATACCGGCAATGGTGCCTGCGAAACCGTGTTTGTCGAGAGTTTCGAGATCATCAAAAGCGGCGGCCAACCCTGGCGCAGCCTGGTGTGGGTCGCCGCCATCATGCTGGTCGCCAGTATTGTGGGATGGTTCATGCAGCCGGTGCGGTTCAATGATCGTATGCATTGATGGTGGAATGGTGGGATGGTGGGCCAGGCATGCTGCACTGCACATTGGCGTTCGTGTGTTTTTTCTGATCGCCTCGTCTGAAAATTTGAGGAAACGCAGAAAGTTTGTATTTATCGCTGTCTGAATATTTTTGTATTTTGTCTGCATTTTTGTCGGAGTAAGCAACACTTAAGCACGCAATATCCGTCTTTGTCCTGTTTCATTGATTTGCCGCACGGTCGTGCTCGTTTTGATGTCGGAGCATACGTTTGTTTGAACATGCATAATGGAGGATACTTGCACCACCAGATTGCATGCACCGCTGCAAACTTATCTCTCGTTATCTTCCAATCAGAAGGAGAACGTATGACCTCTTCCCACTTCGCTGAGCTGATCGCTTATGCGCAAGCGCACACTGGACCTGCTACCGAGCGTCAGGGCCATTTTATTACCGCGTATTTTGAAAATACCGACCCGGATGAAATCATCACGCGTGGGCCGGCGACCCTGTTTGCGCAGGCGAATGCCCACTGGCGTTTGCTGGATGCACCGCGTACGGCACATACGCCGAAGATACGCGTGTTTAACCCGACCTTGGCAGAAGATGGTTTTGTCAGTGACCATACGGTCGTGCAGATCGTCAATGACAATATGCCTTTCCTGGTGGATTCGGTGACGATGGCGATCAACCGCAGTGGCCGTACTGCACACTGGATCGTGCATCCTTTGCTGAGCGTGGCGCGGGATGCCAGCGGCAGTGTGGCTTCGGTCAGTACCGTGGCTGCGGCCAAGGCGGCGGGGCATGCTGATCCGGTCGAATCCCTGATCCTGGTGGAATGTGACCGCATTGTTGATCCGGCAGCCCAGCAGGCGCTGGTGGAAGACTTGAAAAGTGTCTTGTCCGATGTACGTGGTGCCGTGGTCGACTGGCAACCCATGCTGGCACGAGCACGCGAAGTGCGTGCAGCCTGTGAAAAATCTACCCAGTCACCAGAAAAACGTGATGAAGCGATTGCTTTCCTGGCCTGGCTGGAAGACCGTCATTTTACTTTCCTTGGCGTGCGCGACTACGATCTGAAGCGCGACGGCGACAATGTCAGTCTGGTGGCGATAGCCGATTCTGGCCTGGGTATCTTGCGTGGCCCTGTCAAAACAGCTGAAACCCGTTTGCCGCCAGAAGTCGTGGCCTTGATGGAATCAACAGAAATGGTCATGGTCACCAAGGCCATGACACGTGCTACCGTGCACAGACCAGCCTGGCTGGACTATATTGCCGTCAAGCGTTTTGATGACGCGGGTAATGTCATTGGTGAATCGCGGTTCCTGGGTCTGTACACTTCAACAGCGTATTCTGAAGCGGTGGGCAACATCCCGCTGGTGCGGCAGCGTGTGGCGAATGTCATGAGCACATCTGGCGTCGTGCCGGAAAGTCATGCGGCCAAGTCCCTGCAAGCCATCCTCGATGATTATCCGCGTGATGAGTTGTTCCAGATTGATGCCGCCACCCTGGCTGAGCACGCGATAGGCATTCTGCGCCTGCAAGAACGCCAGCGCACCCGCCTGTTCCTGCGCCGTGATCCTTTTGGCCGTTTCACCTCAGCCCAGGCGTTTGTCCCGCGTGACCGCTATAACACCGAGTTACGCGTCAAGATCGGCAATGAATTGATGATGGCCCTGAATGGCCAATCCATCGAGTTTACCCCCATGCTGACCGACAGCCCGCTGGCGCGCATCCATTACCTGGTCAGGGCCAAGGATGTGGCACCTCAAAACGTCAATCTGGCCATGCTGGAAGCACGCATCGCCAAACTCGCACAGCGCTGGGAAGATGATTGCACTTCAGAGCTGTTGCGCTCGCATGGCGAAGGCAATGGCCTGAGCCTGGCAAACCGTTTTGCGAATGCCTTCCCCACTGCATACCGTGAAGATTTTTCTGCACTGGTTGGTGCCGAAGATGCAGACATGCTGGCCAGCCTGAATGCCGGTTCACCGATGATGGTCAAGTTGTACCGGCCACTGGATGCTGGCCCGGGTAATTTACGCTTCAAGATTTATAACACCGCCAAGGTGGCCCTGTCTGATTCCCTGCCGGTACTGGAACACATGGGTGCCAGGGTACTGGATGAACACCCTTACGCCATCGTCAGCGGTGCAGAGACCTTATGGATACATGACCTGGGCTTGCAGTTACCTGTCAATACCGATTTGTCTGCGGTCAAACTGCGCTTTGAAAACCTGTTTTCGCAAGCCTGGGGTGGTGAGGTTGAAAGTGATGATCTCAATCGCCTGGTGCTCAATACGGCATTGGATGCTCGTTCCATCGCTGTCTTGCGTGCCTGTTCACGTTACTTCAAGCAACTGGGTTTCGCCTATAGCCAGAACTATATAGAAGCAGCGCTCAACAAGAATGCCGCCATCACCCAGTTGATCGCCGAACTGTTTGGTGCCCGCTTCAAGCCCGATTATGTTGGTGATCGCGAGCAGGCGCAAAAGCATATACGCGAACAGCTGGAAACCCAGATGAGCAATGTAGCGAGTCTGGATGAAGACCGCATCTTGCGCCAGTTTATCGCCACCATCGTTGCCACCTTGCGTACCAATCTGTGGCAAACCACGGCGACTGGCGCGTTCAAGCCTTACATGAGCTTCAAACTCAATCCACGTGAAGTGCCGGGTGTGCCTGAACCGAAACCGCTGTTTGAGATCTGGGTATATTCTCCCCGTGTTGAAGGTGTGCATCTGCGCGGTGGCAAGGTGGCCCGTGGCGGCTTGCGCTGGTCTGACAGGCGTGAAGATTTCCGTACCGAAATCCTGGGTTTGGTGAAAGCCCAGCAAGTCAAGAATACAGTGATTGTGCCGGTCGGTTCCAAAGGTGGTTTTGTGCTGAAAAATGCGCCACCGGCGACAGACCGTGAAGCCTATCAGGCGGAAGGCGTGGCCTGCTATAAAATCTTCCTGTCCGGCCTGCTGGATGTGACAGACAATATCGTCAAGGGTGCGGTAGTACCTCCGAAGCTGGTCGTCCGTCATGATATTGACGATCCTTACCTGGTCGTAGCGGCAGACAAGGGCACGGCCACCTTCTCGGATATCGCCAATGGCGTGTCGGCTGATTATGGCTTCTGGCTGGGTGATGCGTTTGCATCCGGCGGCTCGGTCGGCTATGACCACAAAAAAATGGGTATCACCGCCCGCGGTGCCTGGGAATCGGTCAAGCGCCATTTCCGTTCAGTGGGTGTGAATACGCAGGATACTGAATTTACAGTAGCCGGTATCGGTGACATGTCAGGCGACGTGTTCGGCAACGGCATGCTGCTGTCCCAGCATATCAAACTGGTGGCTGCGTTTGATCACCGCCATATCTTTATTGATCCATCACCAGATGTGGCGGCTTCATTTGCCGAACGTCAGCGCCTGTTCAACCTGCCGCGTTCCAGCTGGGATGATTACGAAAAAAGTCTGATTTCTGCTGGCGGCGGTGTCTATCCGCGTACGGCAAAATCCATCAGCCTCAGCCCTGAGGCACGCGCAGTATTGGGTATAGAAACGGCTGAACTGGCGCCGGTAGAATTGCTGCGTGCCATTCTGCAAGCCCCTGTTGATCTGTTGTACAACGGCGGTATAGGTACCTATGTCAAAGCCAAGTTTGAAACTCATGCCCAGGTTGGTGACAAGGCCGGCGATGCCTTCCGTGTCAACGGTAGTGACTTGCGCTGCAAGGTATTGGCCGAGGGCGGCAATCTTGGCTGTACCCAGAATGGCCGCATAGAGTTCGCGCAAAAAGGTGGCCGCATCTATACTGATGCGATAGACAATTCTGCCGGTGTCGATTGCTCTGATCATGAAGTCAACATCAAGATACTGTTGGGTAGCATCGTCGAAGCTGGTGACCTGACATTGAAGCAACGCAACGACTTGCTGGCGTCGATGACGGATGAAGTTGGCCACTTGGTGCTGACCGACAATTATTATCAAAGCCAGGCACTGGATATTGCTGCGCATCGTCCATTGTATGTGCTTGATGGCCAGCAAAGGCTGATGCAGTCGCTGGAAAAACAGGGGCGACTGAACCGTGCCATTGAATACCTGCCCAGCGATGATGAAATCTTCCACCGCAAGGCATTGAAGCAGGGCCTGACTGCACCCGAAGGTGCGGTGGTACTGGCCTATGCCAAGATGTCAGTGTTTGATGAACTGGTCGCCAGTAATCTGCCGGATGATCCTTTCTTCAGCCGTGCATTGAAGGCTTACTTCCCGCAAGTCCTGTCGGAACGTTTTGCCGAAGCGATTACGCATCACCCGCTGAAACGTGAAATCATCGCTACCTTTATCACCAATACCGTGGTGAACCGTGCCGGTGCGACTTTCGTCAATTTCATCGCTTCTGAAGCAGGGGCGACTGCGGCTGATGTGATTCGCGCCTTCAATCTGGCACGCGAGATTTTTGATTTGGAATCCTTGTGGGATCAGATTGATGCACTTGATTATGTGGTTGATTCCAAGCTGCAACTTGATCTGCTGTCCAAGCTGATTGCGATCGCCCAAAGAGCTTCGCGCTGGATGTTGCGCATACGTTCGCAAAGCACCGATCTGCCAACGCTGATACAGCGCTACCAACCTGCCGCACGTGAGTTGCGCTGGCAACTCGACGACTGGTTGCCAGCCAATGCCCACGCCAACTGGCAAAAAGAGGCAGATGCACTGACGCAGGCAGGTGTCGAAGCCACATTGGCACAAAACCTGACGGCGCTGGAATACATCTTCCCGGCACTGGACCTGGTTGACCTGGCGCAAAGCACCAGCACCGGTCTGGAACAGGCGGCCCGTGCTTACTTTGGCATTGATGATGAGCTAGGCCTGACTGGCTGGCGCAATCAGATCAACCGCCTTCCTACCGACACACTGTGGCAGACCCAGGCGCGTGGTAGTGCACGTGATGACGTGTATTCGATCGCCAGCCAGATTACCCGTGGCTTATTGTCACGGCAGGAAGATGTCAGCAACTGGCATGCCCAGCATGCACCAGCCATAGACAGGCTGACCGCCTTGCTGACCACCATCAGCGCACAGGGGCCGGATCTGGCACCGGTATCGGTGGCCCTGCGGGAATTGCGGCATCTGGCTTAAGCTATTAGCTTCGGTATTTTTGAAGTATTGCCTGAAGTATTGTGCGGTGAAGCCGGCCTGTTTTGACTAACAGGCCGGTTTTTTTATACGCATTTATTGTTTGCTGACCGGCTTGCAGCTTGCATCCAGCGAATACTGCCTTGGTTGCCGGTTTTTCTTTGTGCCTTCCATACTCTGCACGCGTATCGTGTTGCCGTTGATTTTCCAGTGGGAAACGGATACATCCAGGTCATGCAGCTTGCTGCAATCGGCTGTCTTGTAAAACATCAGATAATCATTGGAACCGCTGTATTCGTGGGTCACCAATACCTGCTCATCCTGGCTCAGATAGACATCCTTTCTGACCCAGATACCGCTGTTGATTTCACACTGCTGATGCGTGGCATTGTGCAATACCTGTAAGGGTGGTTCAGGAAAGGCATCGACTTCAGGATCATTGGTATCGCTGTGGAAGCGCAATTCCACGGATTTGGCAAGCGCGTGGAATGTGTCATAGCGACCCGGCTTGAGCGGGGTCACCAGGATATGTTCCAGCTTGCAGGCGGCAGCCTGTGCCTCTGTCGCCAGCATGCAGAGCAGCGTAGCGAGCAGGATGGTCGGTTTGAGTGACATGCGTGATTCAGTCATGTGGCGGAACTATATACAATTTATATGAAATTTTAGGTACAGATGTTGAACGTATTCCGTTTTTTTTACTCCAAATGGCCTGTTCTTTTCTCATCCAGTTTTGAATAATAATGAAAAAACATCCTGCACACTATTTATCTTCTGCCTTGTTGGGATTGGTACTGGGGCTTCCTGTATATGGTTTTGCGCAAGCACAGGCGAACAGGGTAGATGAAACTACCTTGCGCGCTCATCTAGCGCTGTTGTCTTCCGACCTGTTTGAAGGCCGCGGCACCGGGCAGCGCGGCGGTGATTTAACGGTTGCTTACCTGGAAACCCAGGCCGCCGTTGCCGGTTTATTGCCTGTCAATGGCAACAGTTACAGGCAAGCCGTTAGCATCAATGGCACCAAGTCCTTGCCACAGGCAAGCAGCCTGCGTGTGGAAAGTGCCAGCAAGCAATTGAGCTGGAATTTTGGCAATGACTGGATCTGGAGTGCGGGTGATGCCGTGGCCCTGCATCAGTTTGACCATGAATTGCTGTTCGTCGGCTATGGCATCAACGCGCCTGAAGAACAGTGGGATGATTTCAAGGGTGTTGACTGCACCGGCAAAATCCTGGTCGTCATGGTGAATGACCCGCAACCGACGGCGGAACAGCCTGATCGCTTTGGTGGCAAGGCCCTGACTTATTACGGCCGCCGTACCTACAAGACCGAAGAAGCCCTGCGGCGCGGTGCTGCCGGGGTCTTGCTGATACACACCGATGTGTCCGCCAACGCGAGCTGGGATGTCTTGAAAAACGGTGGCATGGGTGAGCAATTCCAACTGGCTAGCAAGGATGCAAAGGGGCTTGCCTTGCAAGGCTGGATCACGGATTCCGCAGCAACTGCATTGTTCAGCGCCGCCGGTCTGGATTTGAACGCCTTACGCCAGGCTGCTGAAGGCAAAGATTTCAAACCGGTGGCCATCAATGCCAGACTCAAGGGCGAAGCAAAATCGCAAATACGTCAGCTCGAACAATTCAATATCGCCGGTGTCGTGCCAGGCACCGATGCGCAACTGAAAAATGAGCTGGTGATTTACAGCGCGCACTGGGATCATCTGGGCAAGCACGAAGGCGCAGGAGATCAGATATATAACGGTGCAGTCGATAATGGTTCTGGCACGGCAGCCTTGCTGGCCATGGCAAAAGCCGCGGCGCAGCAACCGGCAAAACGTAGCCAGATGTTCTTGTGGGTGGCCGCAGAAGAACAGGGCCTGTTGGGTAGCGCCTGGTATGCTGCCCATCCATTGTGGCCTTTGAAGCAAACTGCCGCTGCCCTGAATTTGGATACCCTGAATTTTGTTGGCCGTACCAAAGACATCAGCGCCTTTGGGGCCGACCGCAGTGATCTGATTGTCGCTGCCGGCAAGGTCGCGCAAGCCATGAATATGACGGTTGCGCCGCCGCGTGTGGATGTCGGTGGTGGCTATTTCCGCAGTGACCATTTCAGCTTTGCCAAGGCGGGTGTACCAGCGTTTTCCATAGGCAGTGGCCGCGACTATGTCCAGAATCCGGAAGCCTCGCAGGAAAAAGCGCGTGGCTATGGCAAGCGTTACCATCAGGTTACGGATGAATATGACCCGGCATGGGATTTGTCCGGCATGACTGAACAGGCACAGTTCACCCTGAACCTGGGACGAGAAATTGCCAATGCTGTAAAAATGCCGGTATGGAAGGAAAATGATCCTTTTGCAAAAGCACGTCAGTAGAAAAAATTGGAAGAAGCAGGCGCAACGCATTTGTAGTAGCGTTCTGCATGACCAGCTTAATTTGCAACAAGCTCTAAAAGAATTCACAGGAAAGAAAATAATGAACCAGACAACATTTAAATTAAAGCCCGTCGCCAGCGTCTGCCTGCACCTCATGCTGGCCCTGCCTTTGATGCATACTCAGGCACAGGCCGCCGATGCGCCAGCAGCAAAAACAGCAACGGCTGCAAAAACAGAAAGTGGCATGGATACCTCCGTCGCACCGGGCGATGACTTTAACCGCTATGCCAATGGTGGCTGGGAAAAGACGGCGGTCATCCCCGATCATAAAGTTGCAGTAGGCATCTTTGATGTACTGGTGGAAGAATCCGATGCCAAGGTTTTGAAGCTGATAGAACAGGCGACCAAAGCCGATGCCGGCAGTGCGGCCCGCAAGATAGGTGATTTTTATACTTCTTATCTGAATACCGATGTCATCAATCAGCGTGGCCTGGCACCTTTGCAGGGCGAGATGCAAAGCATTGCTGATCTGAAAGACAAAACTGCACTGGCAAGTTATCTGGGCAAACATTTGCGTGCCGATGTTGATCCTATCAATGCCACCAATGTATTCACTGAAAACCTGTTTGGCCTGTGGGTGTCGCAAGGTTTCCATGACCATACGAAATACATGCCTTACTTGCTGCAAGGTGGACTGGGTTTGCCTGACCGTGAATACTATCTGTCAGCCAGCCCCAAGATGGTGGAGCTGAGGAAAAATTATCTGGCGCATATTGCCGCCACCCTGAAGCTGGCCAATGTGCCGGACCCGGAACAGGCAGCCAGGCGCGTATTTGATCTGGAAACCCTGATCGCCAAAGGCCATGCAAACCGTGAAGCAACGTCTGACGTTCTGAAGGCTGACAATACCTGGACCCTGGCCGACTTCAACAAGAAAGCACGTGGTCTGGACTGGGCTGCCTATTTCAAGGCCGCAGGTCTGGATGGCCAAAGTAAATTCATCATCTGGCATCCGGGTGCCATGAAAGCCTCATCGGCACTGGTGGCGAACACACCGCTGGCCAACTGGCAGGATTACTTGCGCTTCCATGCCATCAACACGCGTTCCACAGTATTGCCACAGGCTTTCTTTGATCAGCGCTTCAAGTTTTACAGCGCACTCAGCGGTGCCAAAGCGCCACAGCCACGCTGGAAATATGCCGTGACAGCGACCAATAATGCGCTGGGTGAAGAAGTTGGCAAATTGTATGTGGCCGAAAATTTCTCGCCAGAATCCAAGACGCGCATCAATGGCATGGTGAATAATTTGCTGGTCGCATTTGGTGAACGGGTCCAGGCCCTGAAATGGATGACACCTGCAACCAAGCAGGAAGCATTGGCAAAAATCAAGTCTACCTATGTCGGTGTCGGCTACCCGGATAAATGGCGTGATTATTCCGGCCTGAGCGTGGATGCGAATGATGCCTTTGGCAATCGTGAACGTTCGCAGGAATTTGAATACCGTCGTGCCCTGGCAAAATTTAGCCAGCCTGTGGATGTTACCGAGTGGTGCATGAATCCGCAACTGGTGAATGCCGTCAACATGCCGCTGCAAAATGCCATCAACTTTCCGGCTGCGTATCTGCAATCACCCAACTTTGATTTGAATGCCAGCGACGCCAGCAATTACGGCGCACTGGGTGCCACCATAGGCCATGAAATCAGCCACAGCTTTGATAATTCCGGTGCCATGTTTGATGCAAAAGGTGAATTGCGCAACTGGTGGAGCAAGGCTGATCTGGCGCATTTCCAGGCGTCTTCCAAGGCACTTGTCGCCCAGTTCAACCAGTACAAGGCTTTCCCTGATCTGTCCGTCAATGGTGCGCAGACCCTGGGCGAAAATATTGCCGACCTGGCTGGCCTGATGGCTGCTTACGATGCTTACCGTGCGTCGATGAAACAAAAAGGCCAGGCCATCACCAAAGAAGATGAGCAGGAATTTTTCCTGGCCTATGCCCGCAGCTGGCGCGGCAAAATGCGTGATGAAACCTTGCGCACGGCTATCATTACCAATGAACATGCGCCAGGACAGTTCCGTGTGCTGACCGTGCGTAATCTTGATGCCTGGTACGACGCCTTTGCCGTGCAGCCCGGCCAGAAACTGTATCTGGCACCCAAGGACAGGGTTAAAGTCTGGTAAAAAAACCTGCTTACGATCTTACTGCGCGAGCGCAATCGTAGTTCACGCGGGACTCATGTGCTGCTCAAAATGCTCATGTACTACAGTACATTCCGCTTTTTGCGCTGCGCTTAGTTACCCTGACCCCGCTGACGCACGCTCGCTACAGATCGTAAACAGGTTTTAAGAAAAAAAGATGTCAGCCGGGCCGCAAGCCATCATGCATGCGCCGTCTGACTTCAGCAACATAGCGCTCGCTGACGGGGACTTTGTCCTGGTTGGCGAGCACTAGTTGATAGACTCCGTCACCCAATACCTCAAGCTGGCTGAGCTGATCACAGCGCACGATGGCGCTACGGTGCACGCGCATGTAGCTTGCCGGATCGAGATGTTTTTCCAATCGGCCAAGAGCAACCCTGTGCAATACCTGTCTCTGTCCCAGATGCAGTTGCATGTAATTTCCTGCTGCTTCTATCCATAAGACATCAGCCAGTTGTATGCACTCTATGCGGCCTACTGAGCGAATGCTTACTTGTTGCCAGTAAGCTGGTTGTTCTTTTTTTGCCTCATCTTCAGCCCTGACATACTGGCTCATCGCCTGCGCATAACTGGCTTGCTGACGTTGTTTGAGCATGGCAGCAGCGCGTTCCAGCGATAGCGCCAGACGCTCATCGTCAAAAGGTTTCAGCAAGTAATCAAGAGCATGCAGGTCAAAGGCTTCAATCGCATGGGCGTTGAAGGCGGTGACAAAAATCACCAGTGGTGGTGTCGCCTGGGTACTCAGTTCACGTGCCAGTATCAGGCCGGTTTCGCGCGGCATCTGTATATCCAGAAAAATGACATCGATCGCCTGCTGCGCCATTACGTCACGGGCCGCGGCCACGCTGGCGCATTCCGCCACGATCTGCCAGTCGGGATGATCTTGCAAGGCAAAGCGCAGATTGATGCGGCCAGGCTCCTCGTCATCGACGATCAGTGCACGTATGGTGGTCATTATGCTGCACCTTCCGGCATATGCAGCGGCATGCGGATTTCCACTTCATAGCGACTCTGCCCCGCATCTGATACCTTGCCACTTTGCATGCTGGCACGTCCGGCATACATCAGTTCCAGCCGGGCGCGGGTCTGTGGCAGACCCAGTCCCAGGCCTGGGTTGGCAGCATTGCCATCAGTGACAGTATTGCTGACCCTGATACTGAGTTCTTCATCCTTGAGGCTGAACTGCATGCGTATATCGCTATCGCCTTCATGACAGTCAAGGTCATGGCGCAAGGCATTTTCCAGCAAGGGTTGCAGCAGCAAGGGCGGGCAATCACCCGCCAGTATGGTCGCGGTATCACCGTTAATGTGTATGTGCAGACGTTCGCCATAACGTAGTCTTTGCAATTCCAGATAATCGCGGATGAATGTCATCTCGTCTTCAATACGTACCCAATCCTTGCTGCTTGCAGTCAGGGCATAACGCAACAGGTCACTGAGCCGGTTCAGGCCAGTCAGGGCAATACGCTTGTCGTCGCTTCTGACCAGGGCACTGATGGCGTTCAGGCAGTTGAAGATGAAGTGCGGTTCCAGTTGGCCACGCAGGGCGTTCAGTTTTTGCTCTTCCAGATCCAGCCGCAAGCGCAGTATGTCGTTCATGGATTGTTGCAGGGCCTGTTCACGTACCCGGCCCTGGCGCCAGGTACAGATTGCCAGCACGGCGATGAAGGTACCAGTACACCAGGCAAATTCGAGGAAGATGGTAAAGCCACGCAGATTGAAAGCGGTGCTTACTATGTCTTGCAAGCCAAAGCCGGGCTTGTCCATGGGCAGATCAAGGATGGTGATGTACATCAATTCCAGCGGCAAAAATCCCAGCAGCATGACGCCATAGGCCAGCGCGATGCCACCCACCTTATTGATTAGCCGTTCGCGGCGCATGAAGATCAGATAGAGGCAGGTGCTGAAGACCATCATCAGTAAATGACTGCTGACCCAGGCCCATAGTATCTCGCCATAGTTGCGCTGGGTAGTCCCATACTTGATCAGGTCACCATAATTGCCCAGGGCACCAACGGCGCACATGCTGGTCCATATCAGGATATTGGTGAGCAATAGCTTTAGCACACCCGCTACGGTGCTGGCCGCAGTCCGGGGCTTGAGCGCATTGTCAGAGATCAGGTTTTCCATGCGGCACAGTATAGCAGCCAGCATAACCTCATTCTGCCATGGAAGGGGGAGGTGGTAACAGGATTTCGGGGTTTCATCACAAGCGCTGTCCTTGCAATTCGACCTTGCCAGATAATCTGTCGCAGCAGTTAGTGTCCAAAGACAACTGGAGGGAAATATGCACCTGAATCTGAAAGTCAACGGCCAGGCCCGGCAGTGTCAGGCAGATGGTGATACCCCGCTATTGTGGATATTGCGTGAAGACCTGGGCCTGACAGGCACCAAGTTTGGCTGCGGAGCAGGGCAGTGCGGTGCCTGTACCGTGCACCTGGATGGGCAGGCCATGCGCAGTTGCGTCATGCCGGTAGAGGCTTTGAATGGCCGCAGCATCACCACCATAGAAGGTTTGTCACCTGATCGCAGCCATGTCCTGCAACAGGCCTGGATAGAACATCAGGTACCGCAATGTGGCTACTGCCAGTCGGGTATGCTGATGGCGGCGGCTGCGCTGTTAAAAGCCACGCCACGGCCCACAGACAGGCAAATCGACGCGGCAATGACCAATCTGTGCCGTTGCGGTACCTACCCGCGTACCAGGGCGGCTATCCACACGGCTGCCGCCAGGCTGAAACCGCAAACAGGCAAGAAGGGGAGCAAGGTATGAGCATAGTCGCTTCCCCTGCACGCAGGAGTTTCCTGAAATCTTCCCTGGTTGCCGGTGTCTGGGTCGTGGGCAGCAGCACGCTGCCTTTGCTGGATAGCGTGGCGGCAGCAGATCAAAAAGATAAGCCGGTGTCACCGTTTGATTTCTGGCTCAGCATGGACGCTGGCGGCGTGGTGACTGCCTGCACCACCGTCACCAATCTGGGCCAGGGCACCCATGCGGCAATCGTGCAGATCGTGGCTGAAGAGCTGGAAATGCCCTTGACGCACGTACGGATAGAACATGCACCCGTCATCCGGCAGTTTCATCAGAAATGGCCGCCCGGTATCACCACCTTTGGCAGTGCCGGGTTTAACTCCGCACAGGCGACGGTAGCGCCAGCCTGCGCAGCAGCGCGACAGATGTTGATACAGGCGGCAGCGCTGCAATGGCAAGTCGATGCGAAAGACTGTACCGCTGCCAATGCACGGGTTCATCATGCCGCCAGCAATCGCAGTGTGCCGTATACCGAATTGATCAAGGTGGCAGCCACGCTGGTTCCGCCAGAAAAACCGGCGATCAAGGCATCTAAAGACTGGAAGGTATTGGGGCAATCGGCACCACGTCCGGATATCCCGGCGCGGGTGGACGGCAGTGCCGTATTTGGTATTGATGTACAGCGTCCCGGCATGCTGGCGGCGGTCGTCTTGCACGCACCGCGTTTTGGCAGCACGCTGTCCAGCGTGGATGATAGTGCGGCCCTGGCAATCAAGGGCGTGCATAAAGTCGTGCGGCTGGCGAATGCCGTTGCCGTTGTCGCAGACCGCTACTGGATTGCCAGCAAGGCCGTGCAATTATTAAAGCCGGTCTGGCAGGATGGCGCACATGCAAAGATCAACACGGCCAGCATGCGTGATAGTCTGCTGAAGGCGGTGGCAGCAGGCGAAGGTTTGCCGGTGCAGAGTACGCGGATACAGCATGCCATGGAAACACAAAAAGCCATGGAATCGGCAAAGTGGGTTATTGATACCACCTACGATGTCCCCTTTCTGGCCCATGCAGCGATGGAACCGCTGAATGCAACGGTGGAAGTCACCGCTGGTGGCGCGCAAGTCTGGCTGTCCACACAAAGCCAGACCGATACCCAGCAGGGTGTAGCCAAAGCTTTGGGATTGCAGCCTGGGCAAGTGCACATCCATACGCAAAATACCGGTGGTGGCTTTGGCCGCAGGCTGGAACATGATTTTGCTGTCGAGGCAGCCCTGATCGCGCAGGCGGTGGGGGTGCCGGTAAAAACCATATGGTCGCGTGAAAATGATATGCGCTCTGGTTATTACCGCCCCATTACCGCTTCACGCGTGCGTCTGGCGCTGGATCAGGATAATTTGCCGCTGGCGCTGCGCCATGATACGGCGGGCCCTTCGCTGCTGGAATACACGGGCGTAACGAATAGTCCGGCGGAAGATGGGTTTGACTGGACCTATCTCATGGGCTGGTTTAGCAGCAGTTACCGTTTCCCCTTGTTTGATACCCGCTGGACCAGGGTGGATTTTGGCGTGCCCTGCACTTACTGGCGTTCGGTAGGGAATTCACAAAACTGTTACTTTCTCGAACATACGCTGGAACAGGCTGCCCGCAAAGCAGGAATGGATAGCCTGGAATACCGGCGGCGTTTATTGAAGCACAATCCCAGGGCAATTAATTTTGTAAATGCTCTGGCTGAACGCGCAGGCTGGAACAAGCCGCTGGCAAAGGGGCATTATCGCGGCTTTGCCATGAATGGCACTGGCGACGTACTGTTCAGCGGTCATATTGTTGAAATTGCCGTGGTCAGGCCCGGACAATTCCGTCTGATAAAAATCACGGCAGCGATCAACCCTGGCCTGGTTGCCAATCCCGGGGCCGTCGAAGCGCAAATGATGGGTGGGACTTTGTTTGGTTTGTCGGCTGCTCTGTTTGGGGAAATCAGCTTCAGAGACGGGCAGGTCGAGCAGGGCAATTTTGATGGCTATCGCCTGGTCAGTCTGGCGCAGACACCGCTGCTGGATGTGCTGGTCATCAGCACAGGTGAAAAAGCCCGGGGTGTAGGCGAAGAAGGCCCACCATCGATAGCACCGGCAATCGCGAATGCGTTACTGGCTGCCAGTGGCAAACCAGTTACCCGTCTACCGCTGACGCAGGCGGGCTGGCAACTGGTGGCTTGAGGCTTTGTGCGTTAGTGGTGACAACTATGCTGACCACAAATGTTGAAAATAAAATCGGCGCAATATGCGCCGATTTTACTTATCTACTGTTTGCCAGCAAACTAGCTAGCTCAACACGACCTGATGCGTGTCAATTATTTTGCAGGTGCTGCTTTTGTTTCTTCAGTTTTTTCTGCTTTTTTCGCTTTTGCATGTTTCACATGCTTGGCTGCTTTTTTCTCGGCAGCAGGCGCTGGTGCAACCGCAGAGGCGGATGTCGATGCACTGGCAGAAGCAACTGGTGGAACTGCAGTTTTTGCTGGCTCTGCAGGAGTTTTAGCGAACGCTGTACCCATAGCGAAGGTAGCAGCAACGAGAGTGGCGATCAGCTTGTTCATATTGAATCCTGTTCTGTGGTTGATTTCTTTGACGTAGTCAATCTACGTAAGCCAAGAACGCGACCGGACGCGATTGTGTTGACAAAGAATGTGTTGCGAATTGTTACCAGAACACCACGTGGTATCGTGCGGGCAAGGTACAATCATCGCTATAAAAACCGGGAGGAGAGAAAAATGAGCATAGCAAACTGGTGTGTACTGGCCGCATGTGCGTTACCCATCGTCAGCGTCGGGCTGGCCAAGGGCGGCTCAGCCAGGCGGGGTGGTAAGAACCAGGTCTATGATAACCAGGCACCGCGCGAATGGGCCAAAGACCTCAGTGGCTGGCAGCAAAGAGCGCACGCGGCACAGCAAAACGGTTTTGAAGCCTTGCCGCTATTTATTGCGGCTGTGGTGCTGGCGCAGCAGTCTCATGCGGATCAGACACGTATAGATCAACTAGCGTTGCTGTTCATTGCCATTCGTATCGTGTACCTGATTACCTACCTGGCCAATCAGGGTACATTGCGCTCGCTGGTCTGGTTTGCAGGTGTTGCCACGTCGGTGGCAATACTTGCGATGGCCTGATTTTACGCGTCAGATTTTTTGCAGGAGCATGATGTGAATGGCGATATCTTCGCCATGATCGCGACGGGCAAATTCCTGGCTTGTTTCCACGATGGTGAAACCGTGCTGTTGTGCCAGGTCTTGCAGGTAAGCTGTAGCGTGGGCATAGCGGTGTGAAGGGCGCAGTGAAAAATCTGGGTTATCACCGGCTTCGGCAGAAAACGCAAACAGGCCGCCATCACGCAGCACGCGGTTGACTCCGGTAAATACCTGTTGCAAGTCGCCGATATATACAAACACGTCGGCAGCGATGACCAGGTCATATTCTGCTGTCGTGGCGATCAACAGGAAGCTGGCAATGTCGGCACAATGCAAGCTATCGTACAGTCCCGTCTGCCGTGCCTTTGCCAGCATTTTTTCGGATAAATCGACACCCACCAGCCTGCTTGAATATTGGCGCAATAAGGGTGCGCACAAACCCGTACCACAGCCCAGATCCAGACTGTGACATGTTCCAGTACTTCTGTGCCGCTCTATGGCAGCAGCCAGTAAATCAGGCACGGTATAGCCCAGCACATCCAGCAAATGGTGGTCAAAATGGTCGGCATACTGGTCAAACAATTCGGCCACATAGCCTGGCGGTGCTGTGGCCGGTGTGTCACCTGTCCCCAATGCGGCCAGAGCATAGTGAATCTGTTCTGCATTGGCACCATGCGCCAGCGCATTCTGATAAGCGTCAATGGCTTCGCCATTGCGTTGTAGCAGGCGCAGGCAATGGCCGCGCTGCTGATGGGCTTTGGCAAAATCAGCCTTGTATGCCAGTGCCTGATCGATACTATACAGGGCAGCTTCGTACTGCTGCATTTTTTGCAGCAACATGCCGCGATTGCACCAGGCTTCGCTATGTGCGGGATGCAGTTGTAGTAAATGGTCGTAGTCTTGCAGTGCTTCTTCGTGGGCATGCAGGTATTGCAGGCTGACGGCGCGGGCAAACAGGGCTTCCGTATAATTTTTTCGCAAGGCCAGGGCATCATCAAAATCCGGTAATGCAGATTCGTGTTCAGCCAGCCCCTGCAACAACAGGCCCCGGTTCAATAATGCTTCAGGATAGGCTGGCGTGATCTGCAAGGCCTGGTCATAGCTGGCCAGTGCCTGTTCCAGCTGACCCAGGCTGCGCAGGGCGTTGCCACGGTTATTCCACGCCATGGCGTAATCCGGTTTCAACAGCAAGGCGCGGTCATAACTGGCCACTGCTTCTTGCGAGCGCCCCAGGTCTTGCAGGGCGGCCCCCAGATTAATATGGGCTATGGCTTGCTGCGGGTTGACGGCAATCGCTTGTTGCAGGCTGCTTACAGCAGTTTCTGCATCACCGCGCTGGCGCGCCAGCGTCCCCAGTAATTGCAGGGCATCAAACTGGTTTGCATGTACTTTCAGCACTTGCAGATACAATGCTTCTGCCAGCTCAAACTGGCCCTGCTGATGGTGGGCCAGTGCCTGTTCCAGCAGGGTTTGTATATTTGCTGTTTTCATTGATGAAACTGGAATCGCCTCTGATTTTTCTTACTACGCTTATACTGCACATGTATTGCAACACCTGCACTTCATTTTAAAGGCCACACATGCTGGATGAACAGGAACTCACCGCCTTATTGTTAAGCTTGTTGCCCAGCCCAGCTTATATCTACGGTGCCATCATTTTCGGCATACTGGGTATGGCGGCCTACGCCTATGGCAAGAAAAAATCCAGCACCCGCATCAAATGGCTGGCCCTAGGCCTGATGTTTTATCCCTACCTGATAGGGAATGAAACCTGGTTGCTCTATCTGGTGGGCGTAGCACTATGCGGGGCCATTTACTATTATCACGACAAATCCTGATCATTGACCAAGTGTGCACAAGTGCTTGAAATCAGGACAGTATTTTTTCCATCTCTTCAAACTGCAGGTTTTCAACCAGCATCTGTTCCTTGCCGTTGTTTGAAGGGAAGGGCTTGAAGCGGCCCGTGCGTACATAACCACGGCGTTCGTAGTAGGCAATCAGTTCTTTCCTGACGCTGATAACGGTCATCCAGATTTTATCTATGCCCCATAATTCTTGCGCGTGCCTTTCAGCCGTTTGCATGAAATGCTTGCCTATGCCGTTACCTTGCAATATCGGGCGTACTACAAACATGCCCAGATAAGCGGCACCGTCGGTTTTTTCCAGATTGACACAACCTATGATGTCGTCACCTTGCAGGCATAGCAGGATGACGGAATCGGGCGTGGCGATCAGCTTGCGTACTTCTGGCGCAAGTATGCGTGAACCCTGCAATAAATCAGCTTCCGTGGTCCAGCCCTGGCGGCTGCTGTCGCCACGGTAGGCGCTGTTGACCAGATCGGCGATTGTTTCGGCATCAGCATCCACCGCAGGGCGAAAGCTGATTGTGCTGGTATTGCTTGAGGTGTTTTCTGTCATACGTGTCTCTGTGTTATGTCGGGCTTGCGATTGCGCTTACAACTGTGATTGCAACTGAGCTTACCGCGGGCCTGAAATAATAACATGTGTTTTTCCTGGGCCAGAATCCGGCTTTGCTGATGCGAAAACTGCGTGTTAGCATATCGTGAATGTATGAAATTTTGGCTTTCTATCAAGAATTTTCCGGTATTTTCTGATTTAACGATGAAAAACTCCGCCACCAAAGCAGTTCTGTTTGTCTGTATGGGTAATATTTGCCGTTCACCTAGTGCTGAAGGGGTGTTCCGTGCCCAGGCTGAAGCTGCGCAACTGAATTTGCTTATCGATTCTGCCGGGACCCATGCCTATCACATCGGCGAGCCACCCGACCCACGCTCGCAAGACTTTGCTGCCCGCCGCGGCATTGATCTGTCGCAGCAAAGGGCGCGCAAGCTCAGCGCTGACGATTTCGCAAAATTTGATTTGTTGCTGGCCATGGACAAGGACAATCTGGCCAGGATGAAGGCAGCCTGTCCTGTGGCGCATCAGCATAAGCTCAAGCTGATGATGGACTATGCCAGTCAAAGTGACAGTGATATCGTACCCGACCCTTACTACGGTGGCCCGGATGGCTTTGATCTGGTACTGGACTATATAGAAGATGCCAGTGCCGGCCTGGTCTGCGCAATACAGCAAGACCTGAACAGAGGAAAAGAATAATGCAGACTCAAGATCAGGAATTCATCGCGAATGCCATACGCCGCTATATACAGCAGCGCCCGAACAGTGCTGATACAGCTGAAGGCATTACCCATTTCTGGATAAACTGGTCAAGTGAGCCACTGTCCATGTCGGTGGTATTGTCGGTACTTGAGAACATGCGTAATGCCGGTGAGCTGGAAAGCATGGTGGTAGGCGGTCGCACGATCTGGCGTGCTGCCCGTTCTGACGATTGACCTGAATGTGTATGTCAGCCAGCAGAGCGTTATTTGTTGCCGTCTTTTGTTATGCCCTGTCTTTCAGCCAGCTTTCAACAGCCTATGCCGTTAACGACCTGGTGAAGATAGAAACAGCCAAAAAAGCCGGTTCAGATACCGTGATTGCCACCAACAACAGTCGCATGCCGGTGATGGTGACACTACAGCTCAGCAGTTCCAGTAACCTGGCATCGAGTCGCAACTGGCCTGTACAGGTACTTCTGGCGGGTGGACAAAGCATGGAGCTGGTGGACGTATTTGCTGCCAACAGGCAGTTTGGGTATACGTATTATTACAATAGCCAGTTCGTTCAGGGTGACCCCAGGGCGCGGCATGATGCGGGTGTCAGCTACCGCATCCCTTTTCTTGCTGACCAGGCTTTTCAGATATTGCAAGCCGCAGATGGACCCCTGTTTACGCATACCACGGTGGCCACGCGCTATGCGGTCGATATCAACATGCCTGTCGGTACAGCGGTTGTTGCAGCACGGGCCGGTATGGTGGTGGAAGTGGTGCGCCAGTTTGCTGACAATGGCAAAGCTGAGGCCGAATTTTTTGACAAGGCCAATTATGTACGCGTCCTGCATGATGACGGTAGCTGGGCTGATTATGTCCACCTGATGCAAAACTCTACCCAGGTGCAGCCCGGCCAGCGGGTGGAGATAGGGAATGTGCTTGCCCTGTCTGGCAATAGCGGTTTTTCGACCACCCCGCACCTGCATTTTCATGTGCAGGTGAACCAGAACGGCACCATCATTTCCCTGCCGTTTCGCTTTCGCAATGCACATGACGGGGTGTTTACCCCACTCTACAAGACCTGGCTCATCCCCGATCCACCGAACCTGTCCGTCAGCAGGGCAAAAACCAGAAAGACCCTGCGCGAATGCCTGCCAACCGGCAAGGCGATTGATGATGCAGTGATACGTTGCCTGGCTTCTTAGCGACGACCCGGCCAGGCGCGATGACCTTTTTTGCTGGCTATCAGGTGCAGGCTGTTGATGCATTTGGACTACATGCACCGGATAGACTGCATTTCGCCAGGTAAATGGCATTGCGCTGCGCACCCTTTTACACGCCGGAAGCCTGTCTGGATCTATTCCAATTTTCACAGTTTTTCGCCCGAACCTGCTTAAAATAGCAGTAATCCGGCATGCAGGAATTGGAACTTATTACGCATATCTTGGTCTGACCCGGCACAATTCCAGTGGGAGCAAATGCATTTCAACCCGCGAAAACTGCATTTCATCCATAAAAAAGAGCAATTCAAAACCTGGGGTATTGAACTGGACAAGCTCTCGGGGAATACTCTCTCATCAAATTTTCCCAATAACAAATAGCGACAGGGATTCATCATGTTACGTAAAACACTCCTCGTTCTCGCCATCGCCTCGGCCCTGGCAGCCTGCAGCAAAGACAAAGCTCCGGAAAAAGCCAGTGCAAGTTCCAGCGCCAGTGCAACAGCAGACAAGGGTGGAGCTACGGACAAAAAACCACCCGTCAAGCTGGTGATTGCACCGGAAGACATCATGACCGTGCAAAGCAACGCCCTGGCATCCGGCCCTGTCGTTACCGGCTCGATACAGCCTGAACGCAAGGCAGACCTGCGTGCAGAAGTCAGTGCCGTGGTGCTGCAAGTGCTGAAAGAAAACGGCGATGTCGTCAAACGCGGCGATATTCTGGTGAAACTGGATGAAACCTCGATTCGCGACAACCTCAATTCAGCCGAAGACAATGCCCGTAGTGCCGCCATGGCCTTGGATCAATCTGACCGCGCCCTGCAAAGGCTGAAAACCCTGCGTGCATCCGGCATGACATCCCTACAGGCGCTGGATGATGCCGAAGTACGTCGCAACAGTGCCCAGAGCGAACTGTCGGCTTCCCGGGCCCGCGCGGTGGTAGCACGCCAGCAATTACAACGTACAGTCGTACGCGCCCCGTTTGACGGCGTTGTTAGCGAGCGCAAGGTATCGGCCGGTGATACGGCGTCAATCGGCAAGGAACTGGTCAAGGTCATCGACCCGACCAGCATGCGTTTTGCCGGTCGCGTCTCTACCGACAAGATTGCCCAGGTCAAGGTCGGTCAGCCGGTTGGTTTCCGTATCAATGGCTATCCCGGGCAGGAATTCCGTGGCAAGGTAACCCGGGTCGACCCGGCAGCCAATGACGTGACACGTCAGGTGGAAGTGCTGGTGGCGTTTGCCGATAGCAACCAGCCACGGGTATCTGGCCTGTATGCAGAAGGTAATATCGAAGCCGCCACCGTCAGCGCCCTGATGTTGCCGGAAGCGGCAGTCGTCAAGGCTGGCGACAAGGCCTATGCCTGGAAAGTGGCAGGAAAAACCCTGAACCGGGTGGATTTGCAGATCGGCAAACGTGACCAGCGCACCGGCAATTATGAAATCCGCAGTGGTCTGGTGGCGGGCGATGTGGTCATGCGTAGCCCAAGTTCCAGCTTCAAGGATGGTCAGAACATAGAAATGGCAGCGGCCAAGGTTGCCGTGGCTGACGCGACTCCAGCGCAAGGAAAATAATCATGTTCCTATCCGATTTCAGTATCAAAAAGCCGACCGC
The DNA here is from genome assembly GCF_049340205.1 of Undibacterium sp. Ji49W. Classification (NCBI taxonomy): domain Bacteria; kingdom Pseudomonadati; phylum Pseudomonadota; class Betaproteobacteria; order Burkholderiales; family Oxalobacteraceae; genus Undibacterium; species Undibacterium sp. Ji49W. The sequence goes on from NZ_JBMPOW010000005.1 coordinate 272,039, forward strand.
GACGATCGTACTGATCATCGCCCTGATGGCTTTGGGTTTGCTGGCACTCAGCAAACTCAGGGTGAACCAGAACCCGGATGTCGAAGTACCGGGCCTGTCCGTCGTCATGCCATATCCTGGTGCATCACCGGATACGGTGGAACGCGAAATCATCAACCGCGTTGAAAAATCTCTGCAGGCAGTATCAGGTGCACAGGAAGTCTGGGCAACGGCAGCAGAAAACAGCGGCCGTTTCGATATCCGCTTCACCTTCAAGAAAAACATGATCGAGGCTTCGGATGAAGTCCGTAACGTGATTTCTACTTTGCGCTATAAACTGCCGACAGAAATGCGTGAGCCAGTCATACAGCGCTGGGACCCGGGTGCACAGCCGATTCTGAACATGGCACTGTCCTCCAGCAAGCAAACGCATGCCGAAATTTCTCGCCTGGCCGAAGATAGCCTGGCCGACAAGCTGCGCAGCATCAATGGCGTGGCGACGGTAGAGGTGACCGGTTCACTGAAGCGCGAATTGTCAGTCCTGCTGCGCGCAGAAAAATTGCGTGAATTTAATATCTCGGTCGGTGATGTGGTGAGTGCCCTGCGCAATCAGAATACCAATGCCCCGGTCGGCAAGATACGCGGTACTCTGGATGAAGAAAGCATACGTCTGGTAGGCCGTATTGAATCGCCGGAAGAATTCCAGAACATCGTGGTCAAACGCAATGGTGAGCAAATTGTTCGCCTGGCGCAGGTGGCCACGATAGAAGACAGTTTTGCTGACGTGAATGGCCTCAGTATACGCAGCGGCAAGCCCAACGTGGGTATCTATGTGACCCGTGCCCGTGACGCCAGCACCGTCAGCGTGGCACAGGCAGTGCGTGAAAAGGTCAAGGAAATCAACAAGGACCTGGAAAAAAACCTGCCAGGTACCAAGCTTGAAATCACCCGTGATGGCGGTGAAGATGCGCAGCGCAGCCTGAACAATGTGATCGAATCACTGATACTGGGTGCTGGCCTGACCATCTTCGTGGTATATGCCTTCCTGAATTCCTGGCGTTCTACCCTGATCACGGCCCTGAGCTTGCCGACTTCTGTCATTGCCGCCTTCATTGCGGTATGGCTGTGCGGCTTTACGCTGAACTTCATGACCCTGCTGGGCCTGTCACTGGCAATTGGTGTGTTGATCGATGATGCGATTGTGGTGCGGGAAAACATTGTGCGCCATATGCAGAACGGTTCTGACCGTCGTACTGCGGCACTCGAAGGTACGGCTGAAATCGGCATGGCCGTGGCTGCTACGACGTTTTCCATCATTGCAGTGTTTATTCCTGTGGCCTTCATGCCTGGCATGCCGGGTGAATGGTTCCGTCCGTTTGCGCTGACGGTGGCCTGTTCGGTGTTTGTCAGTCTGGGTATTTCCTTCACGCTTGACCCGATGTTGTCGGCATACTGGGGTGACCCGCCAGATCACCATACTGCGCCGAAAAAAGGTATCAGCAAGGTATTGGCCAATTTCAATGACTGGTTTGACCATCAGTCCGACCGTTACAGTAATGTGATTGCCTGGGCCCTGCATCACAGGCGCTGGATGAGCGCGATTGCCCTGTTCAGCCTGGTGGCTGCACTGGGTGTACAGATGAAGTGGGGCGGCACCAGCTTTTTGCCAACCGCAGATTCCGGCAACCTGATGATCACCGTGCGTACACCAGCTTCTTCATCCATAGAATATGCGCGCCTGAAAATGGAAAGAGCGGCAGAAATTGCACGTGGTATTCCAGAAACCAAGGAAACCAATAGCAATATCACGGCAGCCGGTGGCCGTATTTATGTGGATATAGGCAAGCGCACACAACGCAAGCGCAGTGCCAAGGAAATCGCAGTTGAATTGCGCGAAAAAGTAAGAGCCTTGGTCGGTGCCGAATATGTGGTACTGGATGATTTGAACAACGGCGCACAAAAACCGGTACAGATAGAATTCACCGGCCCGGATTCACGCAAGCTGCTGGAAATTACCAGTGCTTACATGGATAAATTGCGTCAGGTGCCTGGTGCGGTCGACGTCGGCCTGTCTGAACAGGACCCTAAAAAAGAACTGAAGATAGAACTGAATCGTGGCCTGGCCAATTCCATGGGTATTTCATCGAATGATGCAGCGCAGGCCTTGCGTGTGGCCTTTGCAGGTATCGAAGTCGGTGACTGGGTTGATCCAACAGGTGAAACCCGTGATGTGGCAGTGCGCCTGCATCCGAACGACCGCGTCAGCAAGGAAAACATAGAACGTTTGCCTATCGCCGTATCCGGCACCAGCCAGATGGTACCGCTGGACCAGATCGCCACTGTCACCATGGGCAAAGGGCCTTCCGGTATCGAGCATGCAAATGGCAAGCGCACCATTACCGTGTCTGCCAATGCGCAGGGACGTTCTAACGGTGAAGTGATCGCTGATGCCATGAAACTGGCGCAGTCCTTTGATTATCCACCAGGCTATGGCCTGTCACTGGGTGGTTCTGGTCAGGATCAGCAAGAAGTATTCGGTGCCATGCTGATTGCCCTGTTGTCCGGCATCGGTTTGATGTACCTGATCCTGGTGATACAGTTCGGCTCTTTTACAGCTCCACTGGCTGTGATGCTGTCGCTGCCTTTGTCTTTGATCGGTGTGGTGCTGGCCTTGCTGATTACCGGCAGTACCCTGAATCTGATGAGCTTTATCGGCATCATCATGCTCATGGGTCTGGTGGCGAAGAATGCAATTCTGTTGCTGGATGCCGCCCGCAAACGTGAGTCAGAAGGGTTTGACCGTGAAGACTCGCTCATGCATGCGGGCCGTGTTCGCCTGCGTCCTATCCTGATGACGACCTTTGCATTGATTGCCGGCATGATGCCTGTTGCACTGGGCCTGGGTGAAGGCGGTGAGTTTTATCGTCCGCTGGCGATTGCGATTATCGGCGGCACTATCACTTCCACCATCCTGACACTGTTGGTTGTGCCTACCTTCTATGACAGTATAGAAATTGCACGTGACCGCATGATGGCAAAAATGCGCAGACGCATGACAGAACGCAACCCGTTGGTCGGCTTTTGCATGACCATGCTGGAAGCCATATTTACCCTGTTGTTCATACGCTTGATATATCGCACTTTGATGAAACTTATTGGCATGCTGACTGGTCGAAATCGTAAAGCAGCAAATACGCTGACGGTCAAGCCAGAAAATGCATGAGCAGGAAAAAGAACGAGAACAATGAAATGGAATGAATTGAAGTAGTAACGCTTCCCTCTTGCTGATAGACCGTTGTTATCTGGTCAGCAATTTCAAAGCCTGTGCAACGAGGTGTGCACAGGCTTTTTTTTGAGCGAGGACATCCACAAAATCGCCCCAAAGCGTTGCTGCTCCCGCTTTTCATTTTAAGGTTGTACTAAAGTACCGTCGTCGTCGTCTTGTGTAGTCGGGGTTTCAGGCAACATGTTGCCTGCCGACGAAACGAACCTCCCCTTTAAGGGAGGTTTCTTAAAGCATAGCCTTGTTGGGACAATTTTGTGAATGTCCTCTTTTAGTCTTTAAGTACTATCTACGAGTTTGGTGCGGCAGCCTGCAACTGGCTGGCAAGCTGTGCAGCAATTTCATATGAATGCAGGCGTGCGGCGTGGTTGTGGATTTGCGAAGTCAGCATCAATTCATCTGCGCCTGTGTTGTTGATGAAGGCCTGTATTTTTTCAGCCACGGTATCGGGTGCGCCGATGGCCGAGCAAGATAAAATTTGATCCAGCAGCATTTGTTCTTGCGGTGCTGTCTGCTTCAGAAAATCACGTACCGGTAGCGGTAATTTGGCCGGGCGACCACTGCGCAAATTGATAAAGGCTTGCTGGGCAGAACTGGCCAGGTAATGCGCTTCGTCATCCGTATCGGCAGCAAAGACATTGAAGCCCAGCATCACATAGGGCTTGGCCAGTTGTGCAGAAGGGCGGAAGGTGGCGCGGTAGATATCGATTGCCTGCATCATCTGCTGAGGCGCAAAATGCGAAGCAAAGGCGTAAGGCAAGCCCATGGCCGCAGCAAGCTGCGCACCAAACAGGCTGGAACCCAGTATCCAGATCGGGATGGACAAACCAGCGCCAGGTACTGCCCGTACATAGCGCGGATCACCTTCAAAATACCCAATCAGTTCCGCCACATCTTGCGGAAATTCATCTGCGTCGCTGGACAGATTGCGACGCAAGGCACGTGCCGTGCGTTGATCTGACCCAGGTGCGCGCCCCAGCCCCAAATCGATGCGGCCAGGGAAGAGTGATTCCAGCGTACCAAACTGTTCGGCAATGACCAGTGGTGAGTGATTGGGCAGCATGACGCCACCGGCACCCACGCGTATGCTTTTGGTCCCGGCGGCAATATAGCCTATCAGCACAGATGTAGCTGCACTGGCAATACCGGGCATGCCATGGTGTTCTGCCAGCCAGTAACGCTTGTAACCCCAGTTTTCGCCATGCTGGGCCAGGCTGAGGGAATTATGGAAGGATTGTGCAGCATCGCTGCCTTCTGCTATCGGTGACAGATCGAGTATGGATAAGGGATACATGAGCCTGCAATTTCAAATGACAAGAAAATCATTATGGGTGAAATTGCCAATTCTTGTTGGCAGGCATCAAAAATGCTGTTAAAAACGAATTATTTTTTCGCCAAGCTTCCCATTACGGTATCACGCAGCAGGCGGTCCAGAACAGAAAAATCCATATCTTCGGTAGCATGCTGCTTCACGTTTTCCAGCCTGCCCAATTCGGTTTCAATAAAGCGGTTGATGACAGGCATGGCCGGTGCCAGTTCTGATTCTTTGGCACGTCGCTTGATGACCAGCAGTTCAGCGATGGCTGCCTTCAACACGCTGTCAGTGATCAGTGCATCCACCAGGTCCTGGAAGCGCATCGGTACTGTACCGAGATTTTTCTCTATCCATAAACTGGCCAACAGCGGGCGCAGTACATACAGGTATTTTTTCAGCTTGACGATATCGCCACTCAAATGCTCACGGTAGTTTTTTGCCGCCATGTGCAGGTAATGATAGTAAGAGCGTTCTGGCCGGTGCACCTCTTTGGTTGCTGCTTGTATTGCCTGCAGAAACACCGCATCAGCCGCATACACCACAGGTGACGACAGCCACTCGATCAGGGTTGCATTACCCATGCGCAGCAGGCCCAGTGCCTTGCGTACATCCCAGCCGCTGACATCATAAATTTCATTGACCGGCAATTCGATGACATCACGACCGGGCACCACTGTCAGATACCAGTCTGGCCGGTTCACGTAGATAAAGCGTACATCATAATCATTGTCAGGCGAGGCAAAGCCCCAGCCACGACTGCCTGATTCACAGGCAAACAAGACCCTGACATCATGCGTCTGTTCTATGCGTTGCAGGGTGGCATTGATTTCTGTGCGTATCGCAGGGTCTATCGGGTGTTCCTGTTCTTCAAATGCCAAATGATCGTCATGCATGTCAAAATCCTCTATTGTTTTTTGCAGCCTGCCTGAATGGCTGCCTTGTTGAAAATCATACCTTCCTGCGCAGATAATTTGTAAGAAAATGCAATTCGCATTGTCTGCATACCGGATCAGCACTAGGCTGGAAGCCCACTTGCCTCATGCCGGAAGTAAAACCACCATGCGATGCACTACAGTTCAAGGACTATCCGTCATTACACTCATGCTTGCGCTGACTGCCTGTGGCGGTGGTTCTGGCAGTACCAGTAGTGGTGCGAGCGGCAGTACCACGGGTACGAGCGGCGGCAATACGGGTAACACGGGTTCTACCGGCACCACCACTGCCACAGCACCAGTAATCAATAGCTTTGTCGCCACTTCTGCCAGCATCACTTCAGGACAAAGCACACAATTGAGCTGGAATATCAGTGGTGCCACCAGTGTCACCGTCAATGGTGCCGCCGTGACGGGCAGCAGCCTTACTGTCAGTCCAGTCGCCACCACAAGCTATACCCTGCTTGCCAGCAACTCCGCTTGTAGCACCACATGCAATACATCCGCGTCGGTCACCGTTACCGTCAATACAGCAGGCACTGGCAGCACAGGTGGCACAAATGGCGGCACAACGGCTAATGCCATTTATGGCGACTTGCGCAAGGCTGATCTGGGCGCAGGGGCCAATCTAAACGGAGCTGTGCCTTTTCCGGCAAATAATGCCTGGAACACGGATATTTCGGGTGCCGCAGTTGATCCGGCATCCGATGCGCTGATCAGCAGCATAGGCCTGGGCACCAGTCTTCATCCCGACTTTGGCGCTGGCCTGTATGATGGTGCACCCATAGGCATACCCTATGTGGTAGTTGCCAGCAGCCAGCCCAGAGTCGCAGTGCAATTTACCGACTATGGTGATGAGAGCGACCCTGGGCCTTACCCCATACCTGCCAATGCACCGATAGAAGGACAGCAGGCCAGTGGCATTACCTTTGGCGGTGATCGCCACGTACTGGTCATAGACCGTGACGCCAATCGCCTGTATGAAGTGGGTAATGCCTATCCACAAACAGGTGGCAGCTGGAAAGTCAGTGGCGGTGCCATCTTTGATCTGACATCCAACACGGTAAGGCCAGGCGGCAAACCAGGCTGGACCAGCGCCGACGCTGCCGGTCTGCCCATCTTCCCCGGTCTGGTACGTTATGAAGAAGCCGCCAGCGGTGCGATACGCCATGCCCTGCGCTTTACTGTCAGCCGCAGTCGTCGTGCCTATGTGCCACCGGCTGCCCACTGGGCTTCATCGAATACCAGCAACACCCTGCCACCGATGGGCATGCGCGTGCGCCTGAAAGCCAGTTTCCAGATACCGGCCAATTTCTCCAACGAGAGCAAGGCTATTCTGCAAGCCATGAAAACCTACGGCATGCTGGTGGCTGACAATGGTTCCAACTGGTACATCAGCGGTGCACCAGATGCCCGCTGGAACAATGACAAACTGGTGTCTGAACTGGGCAGTGTCAAAGGTAGCAATTTTGAAGTGGTGAGGATGGATGGACTGGTGACGCCTTAGTGTTAATTACTGACGATAATCTTTTCAAGCGAAACGGCGTATCCGGCACTGCCGGATACGATTTTTTTCTTGCTGGTCCAACTCCAGTGTTCCCGTAAAACAGAGACGGTCAATGTATAGCTGTCTTTGGGAATAATCGGGCTCATGAACTTCAGCGCAGACACTGGGTATTTACTGTACATGTCGATGATGGATGACAATACAGTTTCGCCTTTGCTGTTACGCATGTTCACCCGGGCATAACCGCCATCGGGGGTCGCAAGGCTATATAAGCTGATTTGTCGACCGGTAAATGACACAGAAAAAGTAGCATCCTTCACATCTGACCTGCTTTGTGCAAATGGCGTCGTTTCATGTTGCCATGTGCCGGTGTAAGCAATGCTGTCATCCGTATTCTTGATAAACCGTCTTCCAGTCGCGACAGGTGCAGTGATGCCGGTGGCGCTATCGATTTGCCATGCTTCCTGATATAGAGGAATAGAAATAGATGTGTCATCGATAGTTAGCGGCTGCCAGACATAGGTAGCAGCAGATGCCTGTCTGGGGTAAGACCAGCGGTCACCCATGAACATATAGGTGGTGCCTTGTGATCCTTCAATCGGCAACACAAAAGTGACTTGCGAATTCCAAGTCAGTGTACCTTCCGGCGCAATGAAACCCCTGCGCGTCCACGGCCCCTTTAGTGAGGTGGCGGTGAAATAATAATTGTCATTGCGTTCCCAGCCGGTAAGGTCTGATCCAAGAAAATAATAGATGTCGTTTTTTCTGAACAGGGCAGGGGATTCAAAACCTGGTGTCATGGCGTGATTGACCTGCTCACTGACACCGGTATAGTCGTCTGTCAGTTTGTAAATATCACCCCCGTGCAGCAGCACGTATCCGGCACCATCCTTATCCTGAAAGCTGCCCATGTCCCATTTTTTGATGGGCTTACCCTGATATAGCAATGGTCCGCGATAGGTATAGGGGCCGGTAATGTTCTTTGATGTGGCATAACCGACAAACTGGCTTTTGTAGTCAAGCGCATCAACGTGCATAAACATGACATATTCACCCGTGGCGGGTGACTTCATGACTTTCGAACGTTCTCCCACCGTATCCGGGCCTAAATCGCCGCTGGCCTGAACCGGCAGGGCAATGCTCTCGAATGTCCAGTTATACAAATCTTTCGATGAATAACAATTGAAACCGGCAAACGCATTGCCCGCATCCGTATGTGCTTCGCCAAACAGGTAATAGCTATCTTTATCCTTGATGATGTTGGCACCGTGGGCACTGACGACTTGCCCGCGGTTGTCGAACCAGGGCGTACCCGAATGAATCGCCTTGTAACTGACCGGTATCTGCGCCACTGAAAGATGAGAAATGACCATCAGGATGATGAATAATGGCCAATCGCTGATCAGTGTGCGTTTCATTTTTCCAGACGTAAAATCAGGGTTACGCAGTCGCTTCCTGCAAAAACCTCGCCTTGATGGCTTCAGGGCTGGCTTCAATAAAAAAGTTTTCAAAACTGGTTTCATCGGAAAATGAATTGCGTACACGTGCCATCAGTTCGCCCAGTTCCTTGCCGGCCAAGCCGGTAATCTCAGCGGCCAGGCCACCATTGAATTGGCGCTTCACCTGCTTTTTGCGCCCATAGTCTGCCAGTGCATCGTGATAGGCTAGCCTGAAATTGGGGAACCGCGCAAACGTTGTATCGAGAAACTCATTTTTCTGATTGTTACGTTCTGCCGTGCCAGCTTCGGCCCAAGGGTAGGCTGGTAATTCCACTTCGTCCTGTTCATCCAGCCAGGTCAGAAAGGCATTGTAGGTCGCTCTTTTGGCATCACGTATGCGGGCTTTATGGTTTCTGTTATCGAGCAGGTAAATTTCCCGGTTGGCATAGGGTGATGCCACGACATAACGGAAGATGTCATTCAAGGTTCGGAACTGCCCATTGGTGCGCATGGTTTCGTAAAGCGCGGCATCGTAGCCAAGCAGACTCAGGGCTTCGCCAAAATCCGTCGTAATGCAAACTTCGGCAATCATGTGGCTGCTGTTGTCCGGATCGCGTAGTGGGTACAGCAAGCCAAGATGCCCGAACTTGGCACCAAACTTGTGGGCAATGCGGCCCACCAGGTTACCAAAATCGTTCAGCCCAAAATAGCGCGAAGCAAAATCAAATGATGCTGGTGCTGTCCGTATCAAGTCAACCTGGAACACACCTTCGGCTATCGCCAGACCCATGCTGGTGACATCGCCATTAAAGACCACTTCAGTCGCCTGCAATGCCTGTGCCAGTTGCGCAGCATCATAATCCTGGCCAGCTTCGACCAGGATGTCCAGATCACCAAAATCTGTCTTGTCGGCATAGGCAATGACAGCCTCAATACGGCGTTCTGGAAAACACCGCTGCAATGTTGTCACTGCATGGCGTTCCACTTCACGGTATCTTGATGCTGACAATCGAACCGATTCAGCCTGTAGTGCATTTCCACCCATGACATTTCCTTATCTGTCGCCATGCTTTAACAAATAGCTGTTTGAAATCGCCTTGAATGACATACTGCCGTCCAGACGTTTGAATACCACGCCTTCTCTCAAAGTTGCCGGATTCAGGGAGCCACCTTCGGCATATTCCAGTACCTTGGCCACATCTGCTTGAAAGCGTTCCAGTGTCGTATTTTCCAGCCATGGTACCTCATTGACACTGGCACCCAGTGCGCGCAGATCAGCCACAACTTGCTGGCGTTCTGCCCTGCCCAGATATTGACGGGTATCGCTGTTGAACACGTCAAACAGATAAAATTCCTGACCGCGCAGTTTTTCTGGATTACCTTGAATGCCTTCGCCCATGATTTCACCTTGCAAGGCAAGATTGCGACCATAAGCCGTCAGTGCAGTCAGCAGTTTATTTTGCTTTGCCACCTTCCACAGGCTGTTGCTTTCTGATTCCCTGATCCACCAGTTTCTACCGCAGATGCCAGACACAGCATCATGGTGGAAGACCGTCATGCTGGAACCATCCAGTTTGATGGTGACTTCAAATTCCGTTTTTGCATCCGTACTCAGTACTTCCGTCAGATTCTGGATACGTTCCTGATCGGTCTTGCTGATGAAATCCGGAAATGGGCCTTCCACTTCACCAGACAGTGAGGCAGGTATGGCGGGTTCCCATTTTTCAATGCCAAGCAATGCACCAAGATCAACGTCTCCGGCTACAACATGTGCAGCCAGTTCCGGGAATTCACCCAAAGGCAGAATCAGACCCTGTGACAATTGGCCACGCAATCTGATGGTACGCAGCCGCACACCAACTTTATCGTTCCAGTTGATCTTGTTCTTTTCCAGAAAAGTAAAACGCGCGTCGCTTAAAGGTAAAAAGGAATCAATCTCGAAATATACGCAGGCATCGCCAATCTGGAATTCATTTTTCTTGACCACGACAGACCAGCCATCCACGCTTGCGCATTCAATCGCATCTGCGCCGGGGATGGGTCTGATGTTGCTGACTTGTCTGATGGTGACTAATTTTCTCATTGGAATTTCCTTGTTATTTTTATGGTTGCCGCTATCGCGCAGTGCGCGAAAAAATGCTGATTGTATGTGATTAGGTGTATAGCTGGATAAAAAACGGGGGATGGGAAGTATGGATTTTGTTGTCGTGGTCGAGATTGCCGGATTTGAACCAGCGACCGCTCGCATATGAAGCGAATGCTCTGCCAACTGAGCTAAATCTCGATTTACATCGATTGAAAAGAAGGGGATGATCGCCACGAATCGGCAATGCCGAAACGGGTCTGTGTGTGGCGATCAAAACTGGCGCGTCAGGCAGGATTTGTGTGGTGAGAGTGCGTTTCAAATCAATTGGGTATAACTCAGCACATTGGCACTTTATCGAAATACCGGATTACTTTTAGCCGATTAGGTATGCAAGTTTGTCACTTTGGGTCGGGGGTAATGCGTTCACATACGCACTCCAACACGTGAACTAAACTTTGGTGATAGTACTTTTTCGATTAATTGCATTAATTTTCAATTTTATTGAGTGCTAATATTGAAACTCTTTTGACGTTCGCAAGAATGATTGCTTACAAAGAGATTGAAATGTTTCTAAAAGATGTCGTTCAATTCAAGACTGGCGGGTCGTACATGACCAGTGACCAATGTAAATGATACCAGTGACATTGTTGGTCAAAAGAAGCGGTGATCTGCACTTGGTTTGATGATTAAAAGAAATTCCAAACCGCGACGTTCTCAGCTGCACTTCTTACTACAGGCATTTGATTCAATTATGTAACTGCTGCGACCCTCATGGTTAAATTTTTTTAGAAATTTAACACAACTACAAAAGATGGATTGCCAAACAAAGTCACGGCTTTTTATCAGCTTCTTTAACCATATTTCATAGCAAGGAGTAAGATGAATTTCGAAGAATTGAATGTTCTATGGGCAACGTATCGAAGAAAATTTAGCGACTGGCGAAGGAAACTTTTGCAATTGGAAAGGCTGTTGAAGCGAGCTTGTCTCCACCGCAGGGGTTGTCTGAGATAAACGGCGGACAGCGTCACTCTTATATTCTGACCTGTTCAGTCGAGATTCAATGTTCGGCTACCAACGACCCAGTATAGTTTTTTGTAAAACCGTATGCCAGATAAGAGGCAAACTATCAATCACAGACTTAAAGCGTATAAACAGCAGGGCCGCTAATACAGCGCCTCTATTTTTTGAATTAGTGTGAATTTCCCTTGCAATTTTAATTTTGCTGCGTACTTGAACGGAGTGGTAAATGGCTTCCCCAGAATCATTTTTACTAGACATATCTAAAACGCTGATCGGCACCTTTGTTGGAGCAGGCCTAGCATTTTTTGTAAACTGGACATTTCGACAAAGTCAAAAAGAAGAAGAACAGATCAAAGCGGGCTATGTTGCGATGGTCATCTTAGGGCGAATGATTACTGCTTTCATATCTTACAAAGAAGGCATAACCAAAGCCAGGGAGAGCGTGTTAAATGATTCACCAGACGCGCCATTTTATTTACAAATACGATATACCGTATTTGATTTTGATGAAGCGTTAGCGCTCGACATTCCTTCAATTACTTTTCTGTTTGATTCAAAGAACGTAAATTTGATCAATCATCTTCTTATGGCTCAAGATGCGTACAGAAATATTGTACATTTACACAAACATCACACTGTTTCAATGGAGCAATTCCGGGAAAAGATTGCTGAGTTTACCGATGCGCAAAGGAAAACGGTTAATATTAAGAATGTCCAAGAGCATCTTCCTCGACATTTAACGTCTCAAATGGAAGAGTTAAATAAGTCTCTTATCGCTGCCCTTACCAATGATGAAGTGAAATTAATCGAAGCGGTAAAAGCCCTCAAGGCCGCACTTAATCGGAAATTTAGCAATCGCGTGAATATAGGCCTTTCAACTGCATTAGGTATCTCATTCACGCCAAATAATGAACCTTGAAGCAAGTCGATAGAGCCAAAGTATTGTACTGAGTAAGAAAATTTAAATTCATGCGTAAACAGGTTGAAAGTTTTGCACCGCCTTACAACTAAAACCCGCAACAGTCGGTGTAGAAGACTGGGGCTCTATCCTTTGAGCTACTGACGCAATATGGAGGAAGCGGTGAGATTCGAACTCACGGGTCCGTTATGGACCTCCTGTTTTCAAGACAGGTGCAATAAACCACTCTGCCACGCTTCCATGATTGGTGCCGGTTGCAGGATTTGAACCCGCGACCCACTGATTACAAATCAGTTGCTCTACCAACTGAGCTAAACCGGCAAAAACTGGCGCCCTATAGCGGAATCGAACCGCTGGCATTTCGCTGGACAGGCGAATACTCTACCATTGAGTTAATAGGGCAAAAAATTGGCGGAAGATGTGCGATTCGAACGCACATAGGCCTGAGGAGCCCGCCGGGTTAGCAACCCGGTGCAATACCATTATGCGAATCTTCCTAATTAAAAAAATTACCGTGCATGTGCATTCCACATCCTGCTGGCGAGGTAGCAGTGATCACTTGATCACACGATAAAACTGGACCCGCCTGCAGGGATCGAACCTGCGACCTCAACATTCGTATTGTTGCGCTCTTCCAACTGAGCTAAGGCGAGAAATAGTGGCATCCCAGACAGGACTTGAACCTGTAACCTTCGGTTTTGGAGACCGCGACTCTTCCAATTGAGCTACTGAGATAATGAGAATTGACGATTAACTGTCTGAGTAATTTCGTAAATGCTGTTAAAACTGGAATTGAGTGCCTCGTCAAGACAGCGCTCTGTGTGGGTTTTGGTGATACATCGTCAAAAAGAAGTTGATATAATCAAACTGGCAAGAGTAATTGCCCAAAAGGGGAGAAATTCTTTGAACACAAAGCTAGAAAAAATAACTATAGCCTGCTTTTTTTCGACAATACTTTTGATATCAGGTTGTGATCGTCGTCCAATTACGAAAAGCGACATGCCATTCAGTTTGGGAGGGATTTACATTGGAATACCAAAGTCTGAAGTAGACCGGGCACACAAACTTTTGCCATGCAAAACGGAATCAAAGGCCGTAGCGGAATGTTATTTGGATGACACAGAGCAACGATACGATTTTCTCGGAGCATCCACATCATATGCCAAGTTGAAGCTGCGGAATCCATACGAGAGCGTGTCCGAAATTGAATTCTCCACAAAAGGAAAAATCATTTCCAAGAGCGACATAGAATCTAAGTGGGGCATAAAAGGGCGTTGCCTATCAAAAAACGACATTGAAGAAGCCGTCAAATTTGATGGCGAGTCGACTTCACCGTTCGTTCGGTATCTCAACGAAATTAATCTGATACCGTCTAATTACGGGAGCTTTATTTGCATAGCAGCTAATGCTCAAGTACTCCAGTACAAAAACTATGGCGGGCAAGATGGAAGTGCATCAATTTTCTATCTGCAAGAAATTTGGGTACGAAACTTCGAGCATATTTTCGAAGCTAGAGCCAGAATGGCGGGAGCAAAAGAAGAGATTGATCAAAAGCTTAATAACAGCGTCGCCACACATGAAGTCAAGATCAATCTAAATACCTGCAAAAATTATGAGTATGGAGCAGATACTTATCATGACAACATGGAGAAACTTGCAAAGATTGTAGGACGAAAAGACGGCTACTACGACCGGTCAATAGAAAGCTACGTTGGATCTTTGTGTGCAGGAAAAACCAGCGAAGCCCAAAGTATGGTGAATGATGGAAGTGTTGACCGCGAAGAAGCGCAAGCAATTCGAAAGATACTGTCTCAGTAGTATAGTGGTAATCACAATCACGCCTGAAGTGTAAAAACTGGCTCCTCGACCTGGATTCGAACCAGGGACATGCGTATTAACAGTACGCCACTCTGCCTGCTGAGTTATCGAGGAATTGAAAATTGGGGCTTGTACAAAACACCGGTTAAAACGATTGCGCTTTAATCGAAATTCTGTGATGGTCGGGACAGAGAGAATTGAACTCTCGCCGTTCGGTTAAAAGCCGAATGCTCTACCTTTGAGCTACATCCCGCGTGGTTTTATGGTTTGGCATCTTGCGATGCATGGTCTTTCGTTTCATGTGATGCTCCGGTAATTGCGTTGTTAAAAAATTGGTGGAAGTGGTCGGAATCGAACCGACGACATTCTGCGTGCAAAGCAGGCGCTCTCCCAACTGAGCTACACCCCCGTATTGGTTTTCTTGCTTTATAAATAGTGGTCGGAGTACGAGGATTTGAACCTCGGACCTTCTGCTCCCAAAGCAGTTGCGCTACCGGGCTGCGCCATACTCCGATTGATTAACTTTTCTTGCTTGGTGATGCTGGTATGTCTCTTTTTGATTGAGACACAAAAAATGGTGGAGATGGACGGAATCGAACCGACGACACTCTGCATGCAAAGCAGGCGCTCTCCCAACTGAGCTACATCCCCGTATTGGTACTGTTAGAAATGATGGAGTCCTTGAGCGGAATCGAACCGCCATTCGCTGATAGAAAGTCAGCCGTCCTGACCTTTAGACGACAAAGACATCATGAAAAAAACCTCGAAATCATTGATTGTAAAGTCACTTTCATGATGAAACGGGCAGAGGGATTTTTACCCTTGTGAACGATAAATGTTCACACTACCCTGATATCCACTCTCATTCCACAGGCATGTGAGGATGCCTGTGGAATGAACTTGAATAATACTTCCCGAATTGTTAAAGAAATTCCATGGGCCGGTGTTGTCCGGTCACGACCGCTTGCACGGGTTTGACTGCTGTGATCTGCGTTGTGCGGATCAAAAAAAGGAAAAACAAAAAACAAAAAAGCCCGGAGCTGTTGAAGGCATCCGGGCTTTTCAGCGCTGGGGTCGGGGGAGCGGGCTTAGCTTGCTCCTGTGACCTTAAGGGTTGCCCCTCGTATGCCTGTTTGTATAAACCATGTATCTTGCAGATTCATGGGGTTGACATCATTGAACATTTCACTATCGGCGTGTTCTGGTGATGTGAAGAATGGAATCGTATTGCGGGCAGCCTTCTTCGCCGCGGCTTTGCTGGCCGTGGCCGATGCCCGGGCTTGCGCATTGAAGCGCAGGCTTGGTATCAGTTGTTGGAGCAAAGTTGTTTTCACGATCATTCCTAAAAGAGTGTTTGTTAATGCGAGTGCTAGTGGGTATTGCTTAGTCGATGGATGTATCTTGCCACAGGTTTTTGAATAAAACAAGCATGGCATGACGAATTTAATGAAATATTTGATGTATTTTTGCGACAGGTGCAATATTTCTTCGTTTATTGCTATGATGCGCGCCTTCGAAGTGAGGTTCGGACATGCATACCATATCAACAGTTTTACCAGAAACAAGCATAGGCCAACAACGTATCAGGGTCGTATTGCGACTACGCGAATTAATGGCGGAACACAAAATTCGTTCTGTCTCTGCCCTGCATCGCATACTGATCAGCAAGAAGGTCACCGTATCGCATTCACAGCTATTGCGCATCGTCGATAACAAGGCAGATCACTGGAAGGTGGAATTTCTGTCTGCCTTTATTGAGGTGTTTCAATGTAGTGAAAGCGAGCTGTTCAAGATTGAACGTTATGTGGAAACAGATGAGAATGCTGCTGGCACCTGAATACAGCAGGAAGCCTTGTGTGCTGCTATGCTGCTAAATAGGTTTGTTCAAGTATAGAACCCGGGCATTAAGGTCAGACATTAAGGTCAGACATTAAGGTCAGACATTAACCCCAGACATCACACCAGCCTTCTTCCTTTACCAGCTTGCCTGGGAAAATGCCGCATGCACCCCAGCCGTTGCGTTTGTCTTCATAGAGCTGGCAGCTACCGCATTTTTGTGTGTTCTTGAATTCGGGAAAGCGCTTGATGTCGACCTTGGCCGCATTTTCCACATAGGCATGCTGCTTGGCTTCGGCTTCATCTTCTTTCAGCGGGACTTCGTTGGCGGCGCGGCTGGGCAAGGCGCATAGAGCAAGACCTGCACCGAGCAGGCGGGCGACAAATATTCTGCGTTGTTGATTCGAGTTCATGACTGGGCCTTTCGTCAAAGACATCATGTCCGTCAGTGTACTGCTGTTTATAAATCCAATGGCGCCCCGGGCTTATTTTTGCAGATTCTCAATCTGTTTTTGCAGAGAACTATCCACGACATAATCTGGATAAACACTGCGGAACCTGTTCCATTCCTCCAGCGCTGTTTTGTTTTGTTTGGCCTTGATCAGTTTCTCTATCTTTGCCAATCGCAACTGCACATCAGATACTGGTGCTGCCGCTGGTGGCGTCTGCACCATGGGTGGCGGTGCTGCAGCTACCGGTGCAGGCATGGCAACATTGTTGCTACTGTCTGCAAGTTGCTTTTCTATGGACGACTTCATGGCTGCCATGGCTGACGCATTAAGGGGAGGGGCATTTTTTGCCATGCGCGTATCCATGCTTGCAGGCGGTGCAGCGGGTTTGGATTCAGCCTCGTTCGCCCTTAAATATTGTCGTGGTGCTTCTTCTTTCATGGCGACTGAACCGGTGGCAAATACGCGTGCCCGTTCAGCTTGCCCGCCAGCCGCCTGTTTGTCATCCGATGCGGCATTCGCTGCCATTTTTGCTAGGGCCGAGACTTCGGCAGCGGACATGGCGGCTGGTGCAACCGGAACAGCGCGCCGCAATGCGTCTGGTGTCGCAGACGCCACAATGACCGGTTCGGCGGCAATGGCAGCAGCAGGGGGCACGGGAATAGCGATAGTGGCCGCAGCAGGTGCAGCGGCAACTTGTGCAACAACTGGTGCAACCGGCTCGGGCCGGTTCATGGCGACAACCGTATTGTCCTTGTCCATCAGGCGTGATTTGGCTTTGACGCTGCCTGCAGGTTTGCGTGGTGATTGTGCGGGTATGTTTGCTGCCGCACTGTCCATGTCGGCCATTGGCGCGGCAGCCACGACAGTTGCTGCCTTGCGCTCTTCTGGTACTTGCAACTGCACCTCATTCTTGGCAAGTTGCGGGTATGTATCCTGCTGATTTTTTTGCAGCAAGACAAAGGGTACGGCCAGCAAAACGCTGGCTGCCAAACCCAGTGGCAGTTTCCAGCGCCATAAAAATGAAGGCTTTTGTGATGATGGTGACGATAGTGACGATGGTGACGACGCGTCAGGATTTTGCACATCATTGGCTGCAGCCAATGATGACAATAGTGGTTGAACTGGCAGAGTTGGCTGAGGCGCCAGAATAGCTGCCTGTATCATGGGCACTTCCGACGCAGCCAGTCTCAGGTTTGGGACCAGGGCTGCTTCGGCATCGGCCAGTATTGCTGCATCGAGTGTCGCTGAAGGCGCTTCCTGCGGAAGCTCATGCAGCAAATCGGCAAGCGCACCTTTGCCTTGCAGGAACTCTTCAAATTCGGCGTCCTGCATAGGGTCAATATCGTTGATGTCGGTATCTCTGGAAGTCATGCTGGCTCACCTTGCTTCGTCTGGCTATGCAATTGGGAGCGCAACTTCTGCATGGCATAGCGTAATCTGCTTTTGACAGTCTCCACAGGTACTGCAGTGATGACTGCAATTTCTTCGAGGCTGAGTCCATTAAACTGTTGCAAGACGAGTGCCTCTTTCTGGTCATTCGGTAAAACCCGTATGGCTGCATGCAGCCTGTCGGCCTGCTGTTTTTTATCCAGCGCTGCTTCTGGCGACAGCGCATCCTGGCTGGTATGTGTGGCGTTGTCGATAGCAGCATTGTCGAAGACGTCGTGATGTGCGTCGTTATGTGCATCATCGCCAACCAGAAAAATTTCTTTCTGGCGCAACAGATCAATCAGGCGGTTGCGTGCAATCTGGTACAGATAGGTACGAAAACCTGCCAGAGGCGTGTAATGCGGGCGGGCAGTGTGCAATGCTGCCCAACTGTCCTGCACAATCTCATCCACCCATTCACGGCGTGGCGAACGCC
The DNA here is from genome assembly GCF_049340205.1 of Undibacterium sp. Ji49W. NCBI lineage: Bacteria > Pseudomonadati > Pseudomonadota > Betaproteobacteria > Burkholderiales > Oxalobacteraceae > Undibacterium > Undibacterium sp. Ji49W. The sequence continues at coordinate 290,489 of NZ_JBMPOW010000005.1, forward strand.
AGCTGATAAAACGGTACAAGCCATTGCTGTGACGCTGATACAGCTCGCGAAAGGCTTGCAGGTCGCCTTCGCAGTACAGCAGCATCAGTGCTTCGTCAGTTTGTGGGGTGGAAATCATGCCGTCTAGTTTAACGGATATTCCCCGGTTTATCGCAGATTTTGCATTGCCTGCATTTGACAACCCAGTGTCTTTTTCTGTGTCTTTATATGCGATGTTTCCCGTTACCTGACACCACCAATGTGATGCCAGGTAACGGGGCTTGCTGCATCGTGTCATCGCATCAAGGCGTGATGCTTATGCTCATTGGTGCTGTCCACGTTTTATCCGTGTCGTTGTAATACAGGTAGGCCGATGATGCCGGGCTGGTATAGGTGCCCGGTACGGTTGCCACCAGATCAATTGCCAGTTTCCGGACTTCGCCTGGTTTCATGTCACGGAAGTAAAGTATCACTTCACGCGCACGGGTTTCAAAGAAGGCGATCTGGCCTTTTTCGCGCATTTCTTTCAACTGCCAGTTCTGGAAAGTCAGGCCACCGGGCAAACCCAGGCGTACCAGGCTCATGGGTTGGCCAGTCTGCGTTCTATTGCTGACGACGGCATCCAGACGCACGGTTTCACCCATCTTCATGTCCGTTTTTGCCAGACTGGTGTTGAGGTTGATGACCGCATCTTTTGACGAAGCAGGCGCTGTCGTGCGGTATTCAACAGCAATTGAATACGGCAGGGCTTCGCTGCTTTTTGACAGCAGGCTGATGCTATGTTTGCCTGGTGTCAGCAAGTCATCAATGTCGTTGAACATGACAGCTTCACGTCGGCCAGCTTCGTAATTTTGTTCACGTACCACGACGCCATCTATCAACAGGCTGATCTTGCCGGCTGTGGGGGCAATGCGGGTGGCATTGTCAAAGGCGATCATGGCTTTCAGTGCCAGCACGGTTGCCTGCGTGGCGCCCCATTGGCCAAAGCCGCTGCGATTTTTTTGCAGCCAGTCTATGCCCTTGCGTGCCTGTTCCAGATGGCCGCCAGCTTTCAACATGCTCAAGATTGCCAGTGAAGTGGTTTCTATCTGCAAATTGCTGCCGCCACTGCGGGTGATGGAATGATCGGCATTGGTCCATGCGCCAGATGCTGCCTGCATTGCCGCCAGTTTGTTCACCGCTGCCTGACGTGCCTTGTCTGTGACGGCAGACGCACTGCCTTTTTCCAGCATGGTGCCGGTAGCGAGTGCCAGTTGATAGGCATCCTGCGTGTTTTCTGCCAGTTTTGCTGAGCGGGCAATTTCTTTGTCGAGGCCAGTTTCACCTGCCGACACCAGCGCCCAGGTGATATAGGCATCGGTGACTTCTGGTGCAGCGCGGCCAAAACTGTCCAGTGCCTTGACATCGCGCTGGTAACCGCCGTTGCCGTCGCGTCTGGATTTCAGCCATGCCGCAGTGCGTTCCAGCATGGCCCGGTCAACCGAGCCATAGATAGGTTTCATGTCGGCAAATTCCAGCAGGCCATAGGCTGTCAGGGCTTCATGTCCAGGGTCACCACCAAACCATTCATAGCCTTTTTTCGGTGATTCAAATCCCGCAAGCTTTTTATAGCCACTGTCGAGCAACTTGCTGGTGCGTTCCAGCAAGGCGGTGTCTGCCACGTCATGCTGCTTCAGGTATTGCATGATCATGACGTTGGGGTAATTGGTGGACGAGGTCTGTTCGAAGCAGCCATTCGGTTCACGCAACATGCCTTCCAGACCCGATATCATGGTTGACAGTGAAGACGTGTACACCTTGATACTTGCCTGTGCGCTACCCTTGCTGGCCTTGCTCAGATCAAGTTCATGGCTGACCTGCCCCTTGATTTGTCCGGATTTTTCGAACAGCTGTGGAAAGCCAGGTGCCACCACCGGTATGCTGCGCAAGATTTCATCTTTCAGGCCCGCCGCGGTGGCAGACAGACGTACTTCAGACTGCCCGCGTACCCCGGTCACTTCTACTGGTATGAACAGACTCTTGCGCTGGCCTGCTCCCAACACTTCCGACAGCTTGCCGTTGCCGGGCTTACCCGCTTCGCTGCTTGCCTTGAGCATGGCACCAAAACTGCTGTCCATGGATACCGGCATCGATTGCTCGCTTTCATTGGTCAGCGTTACAGGTATCAAAGGATGGTCACCAGCTGATATCTCCAGCGGCAGCTTGGCGGACAAAGAAAACGGCAGTGAAGACTTGATGACAGTCTCATTGCGTCCCGCCAGCCCGGTCGCTGACTGGCCACCGGCCGCCCCCACACCTTCGGTAGAAACACGGAAAGAAGTTACTGCATCAGACAAGAAAAATTTCACACTGGCCTTGCCCTGTTTGTCGGTCTTGACCGATGGTGCCCACATGACGGTTTCGCGGTAATCATCGCGGGGGCCATCATGGCTGACCTGGTTTGCCTGGTAAGCCGGTACAGGGAACACGCGCACCGGTGCCAGGGCCAGCGGTTCTTCTTCAAAGCGAAAATCCAATTTCGCGGCTGCACGGGCAAAGTCCTTGTCCACCAGTTCGTTCGCCATGACGTTGCCTGCTACGGCTCTTTTTTCCGGGATCATGACCATTGCCGGCGCAGCTGCTGCTTGCATGTCTGCGATAGCCGCGCGTTGTTGTGGTGGACGCCGGCGTACTTCGGCTTCAGCCTTCATGAGAATCGGATTTTGCGCAACTGGCATGACCAGTCTGCCTTCGGCTGCTTTTTTCATATCCCGCGGCAGTGCCATTGGCATAGGTGGGCTGGGAAGCGGGGCTGGCTTCATCGGTGCTTCAGGCATTTTCATCTTGACCAGGTCTGCAAAACCACCTCTGGCAAGCGGCGCGGCTAAAGGTGCCATTTGTGTGTGGAAGGCGTTGATAACGGGCACCCAGTCAAAGCGGCGATAGCCACGCGTCCCCATCAGCATATCCAGCGCCAATGCGCTTTTTTCTTCAGCCAGATCCATGTAGAAATTGGGTTCTTCCACCTTGCCTGGCAATTCTGATTCCAGCAACAGGCGTGACAGCAAGTGGGCACTCTTGTCATCGGCAAAAGACAGCACCGTATCATCCACCACCGCCAGCGCCAGTTCGGCAGGTACGGGTTTGCCGCTGATATCTCTGGTGGTGATGGACAATGCGACCTGGCCACGTGGGGTATAGCTTTTCTTGTCTGTCTCTACCTTGATATCGAGCCGGTTGCGGCGATTGCGAAACACCAGTCTTTCGGCGAGTGGGGTCAGGGCCTGATCAAATACCGTGACCCGCGCAATACCAGCCGCATTGCGGATAGCTGGATCACTGGCCCGCAAGTAAATCACGGCGGGCTTGTCGGGGCCGGCTTCGATGGCACCCACATCAAACAGATTTTCACGCACGGTTGCTGCCACCACCACTTTTTGTTTTTCCGAGCATTGCACGGCAATACGCAAGTCTTTTTCCTGGCCATCCAGGTCATCATAGCTACGCAGCACACAGCCACTTTCTTCGGCCAGCGGCAGGGTATAGGTTTCTGTCACCGTATCGGGTTTGCTGATTTCGGCGTGATAGCTGCGGCCAGTAGCGGGGGTAAAGGCAATACGGCCCAGACCGTTTTTATACGTCGCAAAGCGCGCCACGGTATTGCCCTGGTCATCTACCAGACGGCCTTCGACATCGGCGGGTTTACCCAATCTGTTCCTGGCTTCAAAATACAAGCGGGTGGGCAGGCCAGCCACCATTTTCCCACCTTCGGGGAAGAAGGACAGTGCCAGCTTTTTCTGCAATATCGGTATGGATTTTGAAATCGATTCGGTAATGCCACCATCTTCTACCAGTATCGTCAACAAGCCATCGCCGGTATCTATTTTCTTTGGCAGATCAAATTTTACCAGGGCATCACCTTCACTATTGGTCGTGGCCCTGACGCGTGGCAGCTCCACACCATCTACCGTGACGATGGCGGTGATCTGTTTGTTTGCCAGCACCTCACCAGTGGGGCGTTTGACTTCAACCGTGGCGCTGACCTGTTCACCGGCGCCATACGATTTTTTGATGAATTCCAACTTCTTTTTCAGACGCGGTGCTTCATATGCCGACACAATGATGGCACGTTCGACTGTTTGCCCATCTGCACTGGTGGTACGCAAGGTATATTCACCACCCTGCGCATCCGGAGGGATTTCAAAATCATTGCTTGCTGTACCAGCCACCACGGCCACATTTTTTTTCAGAACCGTGGCACCTTTGGGCGAAATCAGCTCGACCCGGGTTTGAGATTGATCACTGCCCGTTAAGGTACGTGCTTTTAAATCCCAGGTCTTGAACCAGATGGTTTCACCCGGTTTGTACAAAGGCTTGTCCACCTGCATATACATGCGATGGCCAACCTGGTAATCAAAATAGCTGTTGATCAGTTCTGGCAACTCTTTGCCGCGTGTCGTATTGTCGCGTTTGGCTGCATCCGGTGCCGCTTCTGCCGCCAGCGCCGGAAGTATGTCTTTTTTGCTTTTGGCGACCTTGCCCTCCTGACCATCCTGATTGTCACTCGCATGCAGGTCATTGTCTGTTTTTTTTGCATCCCCCGGCCCTTGGTCGGTGCGGTCTGTCATATTGGTCAACTGGCAGCCGCCGAGTATCAGGGCTAATAATAATGTGCTGGGCTTTTTCACGATGGGTGTCCTTTTTGTGGAATGCTATTTTTTATATGCTGACGGGTTCAGGTGCAGTTGTTTGGGATTATTCGGAATTATTAAGAGTTATTCGGGATCAGGCACAAAACCGCCGGGGAAAGGGTTGGGCTGATCATGGCGTGTACGCGGGATGATGCCGCGTGCCACCAGGTGGGCATAGGTGTCGTAACGGATGCTGATGATTTCATTTGCCATTGACGTAGCACGACGAAAATCCGTAGACCGGACTGCGCTGGGCAGACGTTCTCCATGCCCGGTGCCTATCCTGGAATCAGCCAGCTCTGCACCGTCGGCACGTTTTGCCATGCTGCCTGTGATGGCAGGGGCGGGGGCGGACGAAGGGACAGGAGCCTGTGCTGTAGCAGCGGAATTGCGCGAATATTCTTCTTGCCTGACGTATGCAGGTTCCACGTATTCACGAAACAGGGCTATGCCTATCACGCCCACATTGTCGGGGCGACCAGTACGGGCAGCATATGAATCAGGCAGTTGTGAGAAATAAAATGCCGCCACTTCATCCATATTCTTGCGCCAGCCTTTCACTTCCATGGTTTGCCAGGTGTTCAGCACATAACCTGCCTGTGCTGGCGAAGCCGTGCTACCGGTCAGTACATTGATGCCATCGACGGACAGTACAGATAAAACCCGTTCATCTGTCTTGTTCCTGATTTCTATCGCATAGCGGTCACCGGGCTTGCCCGCGACATAGTTCACCCCCTGATGGCGCCAGATGGGCAGGCGTTCGCCTGTGGCCTGATTGATGATGTTGACAGCAGCCAGTTGCCCGGCACTGGCTATGGGAGCCAGTAAGGCCATGATCAGCGTTGTTACGATAGTTATCCAGGTTTTCATGTTCACTCCAAAAAATGAGGGTCTTGTTCATTAAACGGAGCAGCAAAAGAAACGGGGTTAAAGTTTTTGGAAATTATTTGCAAGAGGCGATAAATCAGTTTTCTCGCGTTGTGGTGTCACATTTTCAATTTTTAAGGATAATATGAAGCCAATAAGGCCCTTGCGGAGTATTAGCCAGCCGCAGCAACAATGACAGGAATCAGCATGAACACAGAAAATACCGCCGAATCAGGCAGCCCAGCCGCAGTAGATGCCCAGTTTTTAGATGAAGTTGAAGTGCGGGTACTGGGCGCACTGGCAGAAAAAGAAGCCGCCACCCCAGACAATTACCCGCTGTCCCTGAATGCGATGGTGAACGCCTGCAACCAGCTCACCAGCCGCGACCCCGTCATGTCCGTGACCGAGGCCGAAGTGCTGGAAGCCATAGACAGGCTGGCTGCCAAAAAATTGGTCAACGCCATCCACCAGGCTGGTGCCCGCGTCGCCAAGTATGAACACCGCATGCGCATCAAGTGGATGCTGGACCAACCCAAGGTGGCTGTACTGAGCATCCTCATGCTGCGCGGTTTTCAGACCGCAGGCGAAATCCGTAGCCGCGTTGGCCGCCTGCATGAATTTGCTACCGTAGCAGAAGTGGAAAAATGCCTCGATTACCTCATCGACAAATACCCACCCCTGGTCGCCCGCCTGAACCTGACACCGGGCACCAAGGAACCACGCTATGCCCACCTGCTGTCCTGCGATGAAGAAAGCCTGGACCAGGCAGAAGCCAGCCACCCAGTCAGTGCTGGCGGCGGTTCAAAAGCTGACAGGGTAGGTCAGCTGGAAGCAGAAGTCGCGCAACTGAAGCAGCAGGTCAGCGATTTGAGCCTGCAATTTGCGGAGTTTAAGAAGCAGTTTGAATAGACAATTAGAAGACCAAGAAGCTCACCACAGAGGCACCGAGACACAGAGCAAAGGCAGAGGAAATTCGCTGCTAAATGAACTTCTCTCAGTGCTTCCTCTGTGTCTCGGTGTCTCTGTGTTGAGAGGTCTTTCCGTTAAATTACTTATGCCCCAGCATAATCAACACCCCAACCACAATCACTCCCAGCAACACCGCCCCGGCGATCTTCCATGCTGAATACGGGCGTTCACCCTGTACTTCGCCCGTCTGGCCATTGACCAAAAAGCGGTAAGTCTTGTCGCCGTATTTATACGAAGACAGCCAGATAGGCAGCAGGATGTGCTTGAAGCTGATATTGGAATAGCGCGGCTGCATGGCGGTGATGCGCTGGTGGTCACCACCAATGTCGCGGCAGATGGCATTGCGGATTTCGTCTTCCATCTTGCCCTGGGCATCCACAAAGCCCGGTTCCAGACCAACCTGATACGCTTCTACCGTGAAGCCGGATACATAATCGTCGCGATAGCCTTGCAATTTATCCAGACGCCACGGTGCCAGGTTTTCTGCATACGAAGTGGGCAGGGTTTTTGATCCGACGACCAGGACATCATCAAACGACACCTGTACCGCACCTACCGCCGGGTACCAGTTGGTTCTTGTGACCTGGCGGCTCTTGGTTTCACCGTTTTCGGTATAGGTTTCTGTCACCGTGTAATCAACGCCGCGCTGGCCCTGATAAGTGGTGTCGCTGTCGGCATCATAGGTCCAATATGGGGTGTAGATACCCTTGAGGCCACGTTCTGCACGGTAGGCGCGTTTCAGTGCATTCGGGGCAAACCACAAGCCTGTCACCCAGTTCGTAAATTTCGAACGCGCTTCCGATTCCTTGATGTCAAACGGGGCAATCGCCTTGGGCCTGATCTTGCGTGCGGCATAGGCATTGGCGGCTATCAGCGGCACCGAACAAAACGGACAACGGTCAGACACCAGATTGGCCGCCAGTTGCGATTCTGCCCCGCAACCTGTGCATTTCACATGCTGGCTGGCGAGCATGGGTTCATTGCCAGCCTGTTCTGCCAGATAAGCCTGGTAATCCAGCTCTTCTACCGCTGCAACCGTGGCTTGCTGGTCTTCAGGGATATCATTCTTGGCGCCGCAATACGGGCATTGCAGGGCGTGCTGGCCAGGCGCGTATTCCAGCTTGGCACCACAAGATTTGCAGGGATAGTTTTTTGTCGTCACAGGTGAAGGTTCCAGAACAAAACAGAAATGGCGTCGCCCCCATCCGGGTGCGACGCCGCATCATGAAGCAGGTTTTATTGTGGTGGCAGTGGCGGCGGCATGGCAGCAAACAGGCCAGATAGATCCGATTGTTCACCCGCTTTGCCCCAGGCAGCCATACCCTGACGCCATACCAGGCTGTCACGCGTCAGGCTGCCACCGGCAACATGCGATTGCAATACAGGCAAATCAAACGGGCCCGTCTGCGCACCGTTTTGCGCTACAAAGTATTGTACTGCCGTTGGCAAAGGTGGCGGCATGCCACCGCCCGCCGCAGGTGCCGATGCCGTGCTTGCAGCCGGGGCAGCAGCTGGTTGTGGATTATTACCAAACATCGTACCCATGCTCTGGCTTAACATGCCGCCCACACCCACGCCCATCATGGCGCCTGCCATGCCGGGGTTTTGTGCGGCATCACGCAAGGCCTGCGCGCCCTGGTACTGAGCAAACTGGTTCATGTTGCCTATCACGCGCATTGCGCCCTGCTGGTCGATAGCTTTTTCCACCTCTTCCGGCAAGCCTATGTCCTGCACCTGCACTTCACACAGTTCCAGACCAAACTGGACAAAATCAGCAGCAATCTTTTCCTGTATGCGCTTGCCCACTTCGGTGACCTTGGCTTCCAGATCAATTACTGGCACGCCAATTTCAGGCATTACCTCCTTGATGCGCATGCCTATCTTGCCGCGCAGGTTTTCTTCTATATCCTGCGTGGTAAAGTCAGCCTTGGTGCCCACCAGCTCAGACAGCATGGCCTTGGCATCAACAATGCGTATGCCATAGATACCAAAGGCAGTCACACGCACCACACCAAATTCAGGGTCGCGCATGGTGGCCGGGCCAGCTGTACCCCATTTCAGGTTGGTAAAGCGGGTGGTCTTGAAGAAATACACTTCCGCCTTGAAAGGGCTGTTAAAGCCATACTTCCAACCCTTGAGCGTACTCAGCAAAGGCATGTTCTCAGTCGACAGGTCATACATGCCTGGCATGAAGACATCTGCCACCTGGCCCTTGCCCATCTGGCCTTCATTGACCATCACGGCAATCTGCCCCTCGCGCACCGTCAGCTTGGCACCCATCTTGATTTCGTTCTGATAGCGCTCAAAGCGATGCACCATCACATCGGGACTGTCATCCAGCCATTCGACAATATCGATAAATTCATTGCTGAGCTTATTCCACAGACCCATAGTCTTCTCCAAAAACAAAATTCTTGCAGGATGCTGGCAGGCAATTCCATTGATAGCGGCCAGCAGCTATTCGGCGAACAGGTGTGGATAATTGAAATCCAACAGCGCATTCGGCGTAGGCGAAGTATTGCTGAATTGGTACATTATCACAAGGGTGGGGAGGGGGGTTTCTGTTGTAAGCGTTTGTAAATGTTAGTTGTTTGAAATATATGCATGTTCCTTTTCACAAAATGATCGCAAGATATGGCATTTTGACCAAAATATGATGGCAAGGATTGAGAAATCCAATAGTTGGGTTTGTGAGCAGCTTCTGATTATCTTCAATTTATATTGCCTGCTTACTTTGCGTAAATTTCTTGGTTATAAACTGTCCTGCTGCTAAAGGGATTAACAACGGAAATATGGCTACATTCAAATTTCGGAGACAATGAGAAACGACATGCTTAAATTCGATATCGCTATACAGCGGCAAGTTATTACGGCTAACTTAGATGACTTCTCGCCAAACGCAATGTTACCAAATGTGCATGGAGGGCAATATGGGATGACGCCGCAAAAGTGGCGTACAGACGTTATTTCTCTTACATGCGGCATGCTGGCCGCAGAGCTTATTGAGCCGCTTCCTGGAATGGAGGCTTATCATGGGAAGCATTTTGAAAAAATTAGAGAGATTTTGCAGCACGGTGATGCAGAGAATGGATTTGATGTCGATTTGACTTGGAACGTTATACATTTTTATGGAACAAAAAAACTGCATGACTTGCTTGAAAAGCTTCAGCTAGATAGCTGGGAGGCAATTCATGATGAGCTGTCACCGTCGCTTGGTAATATTTTGGCTGAAATGCATGTTGTGTATTTTTAATGTCAACGTCGAGCCGTTTTAAGCGTCTATGCAGGGCGTTGTTGTATTACGGGATTAGCTTAGAATGAGCTTTCGGTGCGAGCGTTGGCTGAAGTGGTTTCTCATAAATTGTTTTCGTGCAGAAATTCGCTCATTTATAAGTCTGGTTCATGTGCATCTAACAGCTTGGCCACTTCCGTCGGAAAAGTACGTAATTCTTCAAATTCAAACTGCGGCAATCGTTCGCGTATTAAGCCTATGACGACTTTGGCCTGGCTTTGGTCACGAACACGCTTGGCATATTCCCGATTTGCTTGCTTCGCCATCCAGAGTTTGAAAAGTACGAATGCTCTGGGATCGACAGTGACCATGCGGGCGATTCCACCATTGATGCCGATGACAATTTCACTGAATTTGGGCGCGCTTAATAACCAGTCTGCATTTTTCGCCTTGACTGCCCAGAAGTCATCATCAATGGTTGACATGCGTGCGGGTTCATTGTCGCTGCCTGGTCCCATTCTGCGCAGAATATCGACCTCGTAACCATGTTTGTTGACTGCAGTGTATTGCTGGTCCTCACGTAGCGTAAATGAAGAATCTATCCGGCGTAGAAATCCCAGCATGCCTTCTGCTAAAGGGCCTTCCATTGTGGCAAGACTGAGTTTGCTTCGGTTATCCCATAAAAGATCAAAGTCTCTTGTGGCCAGTTGTCCAGCCTCAACACGGGCGCTGGCTGCGGTTTCGTAAGCGTAGAGTGCGTTTGTGCCGATCACAATCAGCTTGTCATTCAGACCTGCACGTTTCAGTCCATTCAGTATGTCGATTAACATATCGGGTGTGCGGCCAACCCGCAGAGCCTTGTTCATGCGGCGGTGACGTTCCAGCGTGGCGCGCAGTTTTTTCAGATTGTCTTCAGCACGTGCTTTGCCTGAAGTGAATTTGTCGTAGATTGCTTCTGTTTCCGGACCACGTACCCCTAATCCGGTTTGGGCACCTCTGGTGCTGGTTCGAACAAGATAATCGCGATTCTTTTGTTGACGCCAAATCATTCCACCACGGAACTCGCTCAATTTGGTTTGTGCTTGTTCGTAAGCGAGAAACGTCTGCCTTGCGTCTATATATTGGCGAAGGGCGTCTTCCGGCAAGTCCAGGGTTTCAACATTTTTTATCATTTCAGAAGTTTATGTTGAAACTTTATATTTATCAATGACTTATATCATTGAACATTGCCTAAATTTTTGGAATGAAATATTTGAGACGAGAATTGTAGTTGTTTTTGCTATAGGACTGATGAAAATACCAGAAGCAAATATGCTGCAATTAGGCGATATAAGAAACATTATGAATGTGCGGGTAAAGTGGGGCGGGGTAAGTTTTCCCGGACCTTTAAATTTGCTAACTGCTTGAATAGTGACGCTGCTACATAGCGGCAATTCGTTCAAACACTAATGCTGTTCACGTGCTACTTTTACCGGGTTCTACATAAATGCCATAAGGTAAGAGCAAAGAGAAATCCATTAGTTTTCTATAGATTACGGTGAATTAACCGTAATTTCCAATGGAATTGTATTGGTTATGAGCGTGATTACATTGGGTGGTATAGCGTCGTTTTTAACTAATCAATCGCACCCCTAAGCCACCCGCATTTCCCCAAAACTCCGTACAAATTCATCCAGATATCGTTGGTAAGGCCCCAGGTCTACGGTTTGCATTTTGATCAACAAAGCCTGCCCTTCCTTGTTGCGGCGTAGTTGCTGGTAGGCGCGTAGCAGGTTCAGGCCGGCCATGGGGTCGTGGCGTTCTGGCTGGTAGACGGGGGCGATCAGTTCGATGATGTTGGTGAGGTGGCCGTGGCTGCCCAGTGCACCGGAGATGCTGGCCAGGGCGCTGGCATCAAACAGTTTTGCATGCAGAACCTTGTGGTACAGGCTGACGGCGGTTTCAGGCTGGTTTTGTTCCAGGTAATATTGTGCCAGTACCAGTTGCGCCCGCCAGGTCTGGGGCAGGGCGCAGACGGTGTGCAGGGCATCCACGTAGGCGGTGTCACCATGCTGTTCGCGTTCTATGGCCAGCCACCACATCAGGCCGTTTTCCAGATTTGGGGCGGCTTGTACGGCTTCCCACAAGATGTCTTTGGCTGCCGCTTCGTTGCCGGTTTCCCATACAACCTTGGCCAGATTGGTCAACAGGGTGCCGGTAGCACCGACCTTTTGCATGCCAGCTTTCAGCGTGGCTTCGGCTTCTGGCAATCGGCCGTTTTCCAGCAAGACGATGCCGTGCACGGTATAGCCGCGTTCGGCGATGGTATCGATGGCCAGCAGGCGTTCTGCTGCGGCTACCAGGTCTTTGGCAAAGCCATCATTCAGAGCAGTCATGATGACGTTGTACAGGGCATCGGGGTCATTCGCTTTTTCTGCGATGCTGGGCAACAAGACTTTTTCACGCCATTCATTGCGCGGCACTACGACCTGTCTGCCTTGTGCATCATAGGCTGTGATTGGTTCGCCTTCTTCTACTTCCGCCGGTGTTGGCACCGGAGTGCTGGCAGATGGTTTTACTGGTGTTGCAGCGGGTTCCGGCGCGGTTTGGTCGGACGATTTATGACTGTTAAAAACAGACAGAAGGCGTTTGAACATGGCAAATGACTATTCAATATTGATAGTTCATTATGCCTGCCGGATATTTTGGTGCAAGAAATTATGTGCAAATAAATTACCGAAGTTGTAACAATTTCTGCTCGCTAATTATTTATGTAATGGATGTCAGCTCTGGTTTTTCGTATTTTTCACCACCAGCTTCTCCAGTAAATCAAAGCTCCATTGGGTCAACAATGCCAGTGCCGCCGCAGGCAGGGCACCGGCCAGCAGCATCTGGTTGTCATTCAGGGCCAGACCTATGGCGATGCGTTCTCCGTAGCCACCGGCACCGATAAAGGCAGCGATGGTGGCCGTGCCCACGCTCATGACGGCAGCGGTCTTGATGCCTGCCAGAATGGTTGGTAGTGCGAGTGGCAGATCTATGTGCAGCAAACGGTCACGCGCAGACAGGCCCAGCGCATGGGCTGCCAGCCGCAAGCCTGCTGGTACCTGCGCTATGCCGACACTGGTATTGCGTACTATGGGCAGCAAGGCATACAGCGACAGGGCAATCAGGGCGGGTGTAAAACCTATCATTCCCAATAGCGGTATCAGCATTGCCAGCAAAGCCAGCGATGGTATGGTTTGCAAAATGCCGACCACGCCCATGACCACTTCGCGCAGACGTGGAGTAAACGCCGCGATAATGCCAAGAGGTATGCCCAGCACACTGGCTACGGCAATTGCCAGCAGCACCAGCAGCAGATGTTGTGATGTCAGGCGTAAAAAATCCGGGCCAAACAACTTGTGCATGAAGCTTTCACGCGCGACCGCCGTGCCAGGCGCTTTTGCCACGAATTGCTGCGCCACCTGGGCAAAGCTCTGGCCATCGATTTCTGCTGCTGCGTTCATGGCGATCATCTGTGCATTGTTGATCTTGCCTTCCAGTTGCTGAATTGCCGCCCAGGCTTGCGGGAAGCGTGCCGGCATGTCCAGCCGGTACAGCAAGACGGCGTCATAACGCGGAAAATAATTCCTGTCATCAGTCAGTACGCGCAAGCCCAGTTGCCTGATCTTTGCATCGGTAGAATAAATATCGATGACGTCAACCTGGCCTGCTGCCAGCGCTTCATACGCAATGCCATGGTCCAGCCCGGTTGCCTGCTGCGGCAGACCATATAGTTTGATCAGCCCTGGCCAGCCATCGGCACGTCCTAAAAATTCATGCGACAGGCCAAAGCGCAAGCCGGGCTGCGCCGCCAGATCAGTCAGTGTTTGCGTGGCGGTGCTTGCGATCCTGGGCAACATCGCCAGCGCATAGGTGTTATTAAAACCCAGTGGCACGGCCACACCCAAGCCCTGTAAGGCCAGCTCTGCCTGCATTTGCGGCAGGCTTAATGCACTGTCGTGCTTCAGGATTTCGGTATTGATGGTGCCCATGTATTCCGGGTAGATATCAATGCTGCCGGTCTTCAGTGCATTGAACACGATTGCAGTGTTGCCCAGGCCCTGTTGATGCCGCACACGGGCATGTGGTGCGGCGGTCTGTGTCAATACTTCACCCAGCACATAAGATTCGGTAAAGCGTTTGGAACCCACATTCAGCGTGTCTGCGGCCTGTGCCTGTACCGTCACGACAAAGAATAGCAAAAGCAGGCGCGTCAGCGTTGTTGCGGGGTATTGCAGCCTGCACTTGATAAGCATGGGTTTGCTCCGCTAAACCGTCAATATAATCCTGTGTATTCTACATGCCCCGCATGCTTGGCCAATTCAACCCTGATTCTGTCCAAACTACCGCTACGCGCAACGATTGTACCGATTTACACTGCAAGCTCCACACCAGACAGGAGCATCCATGTCCATTCCCATCAAAGATATCGGCAAGCAAGAGATCAATAAACAAGACATGCATGTCGATGATTCGCTGACTGATTTTACCTCGCGCCAGATCACGTTCAATGATGTCAGCAAGCGCGTATATGTCACTGGCAGCGGGCCAGCCGTCATCGTGATGACAGAAATGCCCGGCATCAGTCCGCATGTGGCACGCTTTGCGCGCTGGGTGCGTGATGCGGGTTTTACTGTTTACATGCCATCACTGTTCGGGCGTGACGGTGTGGTTGCAACGGCAGAAGAGGGGGCTGTCGTGTTTCAGAAAGCCTGTGTCAGTGCAGAATTCCGCGCTTTTGCCGGCAAGGGGGCCAGCCCTGTCACCTTGTGGTTACGCGCATTGGCAAAGGTGGCACATGCAGAATGCGGTGGCCCTGGTGTCGGTGCCATAGGCATGTGCTTCACCGGCAATTTTGCCTTATCCATGATGTTGGAACCGGCAGTACTTGCGCCAGTGGTGGCGCAACCATCATTGCCCATGGATGACCCGGCAGACACAGGGCTGGAGGCAGCCGACTTGCAAGTAGTACGCCAGCGATTGGAAAGCGAAGACCTGACCGTTATGGCTTACCGCTTTGAAGGCGATGCCTTTTGTCGTGCCCAGCGCTTTGCTGCGTTTTCAGAAGCACTGGGTGAGCGCTTTGTTAGCCGGGTATTGCCAGACAGTGCCGCCAATCAGGATACTGCCCCGTTCTTCAAACGTTATGTCACCACGCCGCACAGCGTCGTCACTGCACATTTGATTGATGAAGCAGGACAACCAACACTGGCAGCGAGGGATGAAATACTGGCGTTTTTCCGCGGCAGGCTTGTGCAGGCCGACGTAAATTGAAGACACAAAAAAATGCCCGGATATTTCCGGGCATTTTCATTACAGCATATTGATTACGCAGCTTGCAGGCTAGGGTAATCCGTATAACCCTTGGCACCTGGTGAATAGAAAGTCGAAGCATCAGGCGCGTTCAATTCTGCACCTTGTTTGATACGTTCCGGCAAATCAGGGTTGGCCAGGAAGCTGGTGCCAAAAGCAATCGCATCGAGCTTGCCGCTACTGATAGCCTGGCTGGCTTCATCGGCCTTGTAACCCATATTGCCTACCAATACACCCTTGTAGTTTTCGCGGGCAACCGTCATGACATCACCAGTTTGTGCCTGGAAGAAGTCAGCGCGCATTACGTGCAGATACGCCAGTTTGAAATCATTCAGGCGGGTAGTCAGGTAAGAAATCAAAGCCAGCGGATCGCTGTCCTTCATGCTGTTATAGCTGTTGAGAGGAGACAGACGCAGACCCACCTTGTCAGAGCCGATAGCAGCATTGACCGCAGTCAATACTTCAAACAGGAAACGTGCACGGTTCTCGATAGAGCCACCATAACTGTCAGTACGCTGGTTGGCGCTGTCACGCAAGAACTCGTCGATCAGGTAACCATTGGCACCATGCACTTCAACGCCGTCAAAGCCGGCAGCAATCGCATTTTTTGCACCCTGTGCATAGGCGGCTACCAGCGCAGGGATTTCATCCAGGCGTAATTCACGTGGCACAGCGTTAGGGATCTTGCCGTTCGGTGTTTGTACTTCTGAATCGATGGCGATGGCGCTTGGGCCTACGTTTTCAATACCGTTGTTGAATGCAGGCACGGCAGCGCGACCAGCGTGCCAGATTTGCATAAAGATCTTGCCACCTTTGGCGTGCACGGCGTCTGTCACAACTTTCCACGCAGCGATTTGTTCAGCGTTGTAGATGCCTGGTTCAGCATAGAAAGCCGAGGTGTTTTCGGCCACCATCGTGCATTCAGTGATGATCAGACCGGCACTGGCGCGCTGGCTATAGTATTCCGCCATCAGGGCGTTAGGCATATGACCGGCATCAGCACGTGCACGTGTCAGTGGTGCCATCAGGATACGGTTAGGCAGTGAAACAGAACCAGTTTGCAGGGGATTGAATAACATTTCTTTTTTCCTTTATCGGGGCGTGTGGGGTAGCAAAAAACAAACAGCAAAACTTAAAAATCAAGGCAGATAAGCCACAATTGGAATGCTATGTGTAGCTTAATTAAGATACTTCAAGATAAAAATTAGACTGGTCGTCTATAAAAAGCTTAAGAAGCTAAATGATTTATAACTATGTCAATTCAGGGAAATTCGGCCCGGGTGTTACAACTGAAGCATCTCGCGTGTGGCCCGCATGGCGCTTTCCAGCGCACTCATGTCACGTCGCATCTTGGCCAGCAGTGTTGCACCCAGCCACATCTGATACAGGGTCTGGGCGCAATGAGCCGCATCCAGATCAGCCGGCAGCGAGCCATCGGCAATACCTTCACGCATACAGTCTGCTAGGCGGGCAATGATACTGTCCGTACCATGTTGCAAAGCCAGCCGCATCGCTTCAGACAAATCCGATACTTCGCCACCCAGCTTCGCCGCCAGACACTGGCATTGCACGCTTTCACCCGGACGTTCCGGCAACCAGCCCTGCCAATAACGCATCAGGCGCTGGGCCGCAGGTTCATCACTGCTTTTCAACAGCGCATCGATTGCTGCCAGATAGCCAGCAAAATAATCGTCCAGCAAGGCTTCACCAAACAATTCCTTGGATTTGAAATAGTGATAAAACGAACCCTTGGGCACCGCAGCCGCTTTCAACACTTCATTCAGCCCGACCACAGAAAAGCCCTTGCCCAAAATAATGGGCTTGGCAGTATCGAGGATATGTTGCCTGACATCGGCGCGCGGAGTATTCATGGTTCGCATTCTAAATCAAATTAGACCAGTCGTCTAGTGAATTTATTTTAGTCTTGTTTGCCAGGGGGAAGGGAGCCTTACTCCTACCTGTAATCTCAAATTCGTCCCTCCAGCGAAGGCTGGCTGCCGTCCGGAATAATGTGCCTGACAGAAAATGACCAGGAAATCCCCTTCCTTTCAAGGGGAGGGCCAGGGTGGGGATGGGTTTCTGTCGATTGACGATAGACGAATTTACGTCGAACGCTGCGAAATTCCGCTACCGCCTCACCCCATCAGCCCCTAAAGAACTCGGCATGTATCGCCTGCAAAGCCAGCTTCCTGTCCTCTTGCTGCACCAGCATATAAGCCGCCACTTCACTGGCACCCGCAGCCGCCAGGCAGACATGCACACCTGCCGCAATGGCAGCCGACAGGGCGCGGCTGGCAATGGCTCCACCAACGTCAGATGCTTCCAGCACGCCATCACCCACGACGGCAACGATGGCTACCTCGGCATTGCGTGATACTTCCACCACGCCCGCCAGGTGATGCTCCATCAGCGCCGCGTAGGCGGCATCCAGATGATCACGCGCCACCAGAATATTGATGGCAGTCTGCGCTGTCAGCACACTCTTGATATTGATACCGTTCGCGTCCAGCGTATGAGTCACCTGCGCCAGGATGCCGGGCTTGAAACCCACGCCAGGGCCATGCAGTTTCAGTATCGCCACGTCTTCGGTTGAAGTGACACTTTTCACTACGTCGCGCGTTACCTTGCGTTGCGCATTGATGATGGTGTAAGGCTGCAAGCCGCGTTCCGGACGGGTGATGTTCAGGATGCGGATAGGGATATTCTGATCAAACAAAGGCTCTACCGTGCGCGGGTGCAAGATTTTGGCACCAAAGTAAGACAGCTCGGCGGCTTCCAGGTAATTCAACTGCGCGATGGTGTGCGGTACGGCTACCGTGCCGGGGTCGGCACTCAGGAAACCATCGACATCCTTCCACACGTCCAGCGATTCTGCTCCTATGCAACAAGCAATCGATGCGGCTGAATAGTCAGAACCACCACGCCCAAACAAAGTCGCCTTGCCATTGCTGTCAACACCATAAAAGCCGGGTACGACAATCACTTCATCGCCCTCCAGAGCTTTGGCGACAGCAGGTGTACTGACTTTAAAATCACAGGCAGCATTGCCAAACACACCATCTGTCACCAAACCGATATCTTCTGGCAAAGCTTCACGTGCCCTGATGCCACGACTCAGCAAGACCTCTGTCAGCAACAGGCTGGACAGGCGTTCGCCATAACTGAGAATGGCGTCATTCACGAATGTAGGCACATCGCCTATGCAATGTATGCCGGTCAAGTAACGATCAAGCTGATCCAGCCGTACCGCCAATGCCTTTTCTACACGTGCGCGATGGGCTACATCGCTGATATTTGCTTCCAGTATCTGTTTTTTCAGCGCCCGCAGGTTGAGGGTGTAATCCTGGCTTTCGGCCAGAGCCGCTGCCGTGCCCGCGCCTTCTCTTGCGGCTTGTACACAGGCAATCAGCGCATTGGTAATGCCATAAAACGCCGACACTACCAGCACCAGCGGACGTTGATAAGTTTGTACTACGCTGACGACGCGGTTGATATCTTCAGGCTGACGCAGGTTGGAACCACCAAATTTGACGACGATTTTTTTCATTGCAATTTCCAAAACAGGGATGGCACATTGATCAGAGACATTCCACAGACATGCTGCAAAAAGCTGGCAACAGGCATGAAATGACGCATATCGAAACCGACAAGGGTAATGCAGGCAAGTTGACAGGTCAACGCGCTTACAAATTCATCCCGCAAGCAAATGGCAAAAGCCAGTCTTGTTCACCCATATGATCTGGCGCTTCAAGTCTTATAGTAGGATCATCGCGCGTACTATGACCCTGCCTCACCATGAAAAAATGCCAAGCCCCGGATCACCCGCATTGCACGCACTGGGTGGCGGAAGGCGAAGCCATCTGTGCTGCTGGCCATTCGCAAGCAGCGACGCCAAACGCCAGCCGCACCGCCGTGTTAAAGGCATCGGCAGGCATTATCACCCGGCAAGCGGTGACGACTACAGCAAGCAATCTGCATCTGCATTTCAGCGGTTACGATCCACGCGCAGCAGGTGGGCGTCAAACCATACGGCTGGAATTGCGTGGTACGCTGCCGCCCGGCATACGCAGCCTGGCCGTACAGTTGCGTTCAGAATTGATTGCCACTGGTGCATCCACACACAGACTGTTGCGCACCACGTCCGGCCAATGGCAACCTCTGCTGATCAGTTTTACCTCCAAAAACAAAGAGCATGGGCAATACCTGCTGGAAGTCGCTCTACTGCATGAACCGGAAGGCAGAGACCAGCGCAAATGGATATGCACCAGCGTGCTCTTCGTCCCACGGTCAGATGCCACACTGACAGAAATTCATAGTGTGTTTTTGGCAGTACAAAAAAATGTCCGGGTGCTGGCGGAAGATGGCGCGATCGCCACTTTAAGTGGCTGGGGCCAGTCGAATGCCTATGCGCACGGCAATATGAATATAGAAATCAATGCCAAAGACGCCGCCATTGCCAAGCTGGATATGCAGCCTCTCACAGGCAAATCTGAAATTGCCATTGGTACCATCGCCTGGGATGAAGAACTGATTGAAGTCGCACCGGAACAAGAAGCCACGCCCAGGCAAGTTGCGATACCAAATATCGCAAAAGCACCTGTCAGGACAGTCACCGACATTGTGAATAACGTTGCCAACAACGCCACCACTGCAACACTAACATCGGCCAGCCTGATCACCACTGACAAGACGCAGCCGCATAGCACGATACGACTCTTCGCTTTGGATGAATGGATATTAGGCCGCATGGAACACCAGCCCCAGGCCGATATCCTCCTCAGTCACCGCACCAGCAATGCATCAGAGAATGCCAGGCTGACCCGTCGCATTAGCGCCCGTCATGCCATCATCCGCAGAAAAGACCATGGCGCAGAGATCACCGATGTATCGCGTTATGGCACCATGCTGGATGGCGTCAGCATGGATAAAGACCAGTCGTATCCACTATGCGTCGGCATGCATATTGAATTTTGCGCCAGTGTCAAAGGCATAGTGAAGCTGCAAGTGCTAGCCATAATGCCGCACGCCATCATCATTGCTGAGGCAGATGCCAAGCCGGGTACTGAATTGTTGTACCTCTTAACACCAGAAACCCGCCCCGGGCCTATCGATGCCTCCGTGGCGCCAGCATTGCCCGTGCTATTTCATTTCCAAGGCTGCTTCTGGCACAGGGACAGGCAAACTTTGCAAGATACCAGGCTGGATACCAGAGCCAATATGAAAGAACTTTCCCAACTGCCGACAGGATGTCAGTATTTGAGCGTGCCGTATGTCAACAGACAGAATCAGGTCGCCTGACCAATTCAACATCCCGAACTGTGCAGCGATGCCGTAGGCGCATTTTTGCCAGGCTTGGCAGTGGAAGACAATAAAATAAACCTACCCCCGCTATTTGACCCGTTGATATCTATAATAAAGTCTGGGAAGCCATCACCATCGATATCAGTGATGGCGAGCACGCGTGAATCCCAGCCAAAATAACCCAGCGCGTATTCAAATTTCTTGCCGTCGTATTCGATGAAGTAATTCGCACCTTCCCCATAAGGCGCGCCATTTTTTCCTTTCAGGCCATTCTGTACGCGCAGGCCGAATGGTACGCCATTCAATTCCAGATGATACTGATAATCTAGTTGCGGTTGTAAAGTGCCTGTTCCATTCTTGAATACATAGATAGGCTGTTTGCCAGATTTGAATTTGACGCCGGGTACACGCAGGTATTGCAGACCATCATATTCCTGCGCTCTCTCAGTTTCCATATTGGCTTGCTGATCCTTCCCAGGGATTTGCTTCACGATTTTCTGTAACCAGTCCGGCATTTTCTCTTTGCCTGAAGCGGGGGCTACTTCCAAGTACTTATCCATGATGGCAATAGAAACCCAGTTATCCTTTGGCCATTGTGTTGGTAATATTTTTTCAAATTGCTTGGGAATACCATGACTACCGATATCCTGCCCCCATTCGCCCGACACCAGTAAAGCCCCCACTTCCTTATCCGCCGCATGGCTGACAGATGCACATACAGCGATACTCAATAACAGCAAGGATGGTCGAAAATTTTTCATGTCGTTGGTAATGAACAAGTTTATTGTCTTCGTTGAATAGGGCAAGGCAGTGAATCAACATATCAATTTTATCTTTAAGCCATTTTCTATTATAACTTTCTTAATTAACCAGAGGTAAGACAGCTACTTGTGTCCCAACTTCCCAATTGATTAATGTGAACAATTGCAAAGGTGCTGCATCCATCCCGGCCTGACCCAGCAATACTCCGATCTAAGCCCCGATCTAAGCCAAAATCCCCCTTCTGTTCATGCATTTCAAATCCACCCCCGGTGCTACCATTTTTGCTCAGGTGCAAAATTTATGTCCCCGCGCCGAAGGAGTCTCGCATGTTCAGCCTGTTTGGTACTTCCAAGCTCAAATGTCCCCGTTGTGACCACAACAACATACAAAATGCTGTGTATTGCACGCATTGTGGATTGATGTTGAGCAGCCCCAGGCATGATGCCGTGCTGCGCCACAGCCGCTGGTTACCTACCGAGAATGAAGTCGCCCTGTTTTTCGGCGTGCGCCCGTTGAGTAGCATCACCAGACAAAATCTGCATATCCCTGTCAGTGCGCGTGCCTATGTGCTGCAAGACAGCCAGATTGTTGAATTGCATTCTGGTGACTATGTAGAGCAGGATATGTCCGGCCAACTGGCGGGTTTGCAGACAGAGCAGGCAGCAGAAATTTTGCTGACCCGCCTCAACCCCTTTGCCTTGCTATTCAGTTTCGATGATTTGCATACGGCAGAATTTCTGGCGATTGCTGCCAAGTTTGTCATCAGCGTCAAGATTGCCGATGTGCCTGCATTTGCCAAACATTTCATGCATGCACCGGGCATCATCACTTGTCAGCAGTTGCAACAACTGCTGGAACCCATGGTGCGTCAGATTGCGGTGGAATTTTTGGGCGCGCAATCACTGCGTGAACTGCAAGACAATGTCCATCTGCGTCAACAGCTTGATGAACGTCTGCTGTCCACATTGAATCAATCTGTAGCCCAATACGGTTTCATCGCCACCCAGGCGGTGACACGCGAGCTACGTCACGACAAGTTGACAGATGACAGGGAAAAACTCAGCGAGAAAATCGGCACCCTGCATCTGGTCGTCGATGGTCAGCGCGCACAACTGGAACACAGCAAGCGCCTGGATGCCATCTATACCAATAGCGAATGGCAAAAAATCGCCAAGCAGGAAGAACAAATCCGCCTGCGTTATCGGCGTGAAGAAATGCGCCAGCAATTTGGTAAAGACCTGGGCTGGCTGTATATGCAGGGTCAGTTGGAAAACGCCAAAAAACGCCTGGGCCGTGCCAAGCTGCGCCAGGATGAAAACGAACGCCTGCAAACCATACGCGCCCGCGAGCTGGAATTGTATGGCCGCGTGATCGAAGCCACCACCCGCAAGCATGCGCTGGAACGTGGTGCGGCAGAAACCATCAAAGAGCTGGAACACAGTCTCAAACAAAAATCAGAGCAACGTCAGAACGAAGCCGACCAGTGGCTGCATATACGCACTCTGGCGCGCATCAAAATGCGTTCAGAATCAGAAATCACCCAGTTGCAAAGCAAAGAAACTGCACAACTGATGCATCAGAAAATCCAGCATCAATTGCAAAAATTCCAGCTTGAACATGAAGTCGCACAAGCCAGCCTGATCGCCGATCAGGAGCAGCAAAAAGTCCAGACAGAATTATTGCGTCACAAGCAAAACCAGTTGGCCCGCCGTGAACAGGAACTGGAAGACGAAGAACAAAAAAGCCGTCTCATCCTCATCAGCATAGAAGCCGAAGCCAGGGCGCGTGAATTCCAGCGCCTGCAAGCCTGGGAAGAAGAACTGCAGCAGCAACGCAAACGTGCCCTGTTGCGCGAAGACAGCATCAGTGACGCCGATACCGAACTGCAACTGAGCCAGTTGCAAGAAAAGGTCAACAGCATCACACGCAGCGACAGCCAGGCCGATGCCATGGCCCAACATGAAAAATTGCTCAACACCCTGAAGGCACAGGCCCAGTTTGAACAACAATCGCAACAACAACGTCATCAGGCCACGCTGGCAGATATAGACGCAGAAACCCTGCGCCAGCAACTCAAACACCAGGACGACGAACGCCGCTGGCAACGAGAATTGCAACAGGCAGAAGCAGAGCGCGTCGACAAGTTTTCCAGGTTGAACCTGGAACGCGAACAGCGCCAGGCACAACAGGCGCATGACGCCCTGCTGGCCCGCATTGCCATCGAACGTATGAGTGCGATTGCCAACTTCAGCGAAACCGGCAAGATCGCCACTGCCGATGCACCCAATGCAATTGCCCTGGCCGAGATTGTCAAAATCCAGGCACAATCCAGTTTGACGGCAGAACAAATTCTTGCCATGCAGGCCGGCATGTCAGCCCACGCGGCCCAGGCCATGAGCGCCATGGCCAGCGTGCAGCAAGGCATGACCTGGGAGCAGGCTGTCAAGATGCTGCAAGAACGCATACAGGATGAACGCGAACAAAGGGAGACCGAACAGCAAAGACGCCATGAAATAGATCTGAGCATGGCGCAAAATGCCAATAGCCGCGCCGCGCAAACTGGACATGGTGGCCGCAAATGAAAAATACTATTAGGACTTACGCAAAACGGCCCCAGCAAGGCGTAGCGACGAAGACAGTACGAATAGTACGGCGAGGAGCTGCAACGCAGCTGGGGCCGTTTTTCGTACGTCCTAACTATTTTGATCAGTCAAAGAAATTACAAACCGTACAACCACAATTCAACCACAATTGATTTCTCCGTTTAATAAAAGTAGCCCTTATCAACACCATGCAAACGCCAATACAAAAAATCCGTGAATTGCGCGCATTGCTGGATGAAGGGCTGCTGACGGAAGACGAATTCAAACAACGCAAAGACGCCATACTCGATACCGAACTTGCCCCCGTCATCTCCAGACACGCAAATCAAGCCGGTCAGACAAGCAAGGCTGCACCAGAAAACACCCAGGGCACCGACCTCGGTTTTCTGGCAGGGCAAGAAGTGGGCGGATTATCCAAACGTTATCGGCTGGAACGCCTGTTAGGGCAGGGTGGCATGGGCCAGGTGTGGCAAGCCACTGACCTGGCAACCCAGGCAGAACTGGGCCATAGCGAAATGGTGGCGCTTAAAATCTTGCCGCCGCAACTGACGCAAAGCGCCATCCATGCGCGTCTGCTGGTGGAAGAAGCATCACTGGTACGCAGGCTCGCACATGAGCATATCGTCAGGGTGTATGACTGGGCGCGTGATCCAGCCACCAACAGCTATTTCATCATCATGGAATACCTGGATGGGCAAGATCTGGAAAATTATCTGACCAGGCACAGCCGCTGCACCTTAATACAAGTGCTGGAAATGCTGGGCCCCGTGGCCGATGCACTGCATTATGCGTGGGACAAACACAAACTCGTCCATCGCGATTTAAAACCCGGCAACCTGTTATTGACGCAGGCAGGCGATATCAAACTGCTGGATTTTGGCATTTCAGCCCGTTTGCGCAGCCACACCGAAGCCGGGCTTGTTTCCACCGGCATGACGCCATCGCGTTCACCCTATGCAGGCACCGCTGGTTACCGCGCGCCAGAAGCGGGTAGCCATCAGCATAGCCCCGGCCTGGATGTCTATGCCGTTGCTGTCATGATCTACCAGATGCTGGAAGCGGCCATGCCCTTTGGCGACTACCGTCATCCGCAACAGCACCCGATACAACCTGCTGCACTCAATGCCGCACAATGGCAAGTCTTGCAAAGCGGCTTCGCCATCCAGCCAGACCAGCGCCCGGCCAGTGTGCGCGCATTGCTGCAAGCCTTGCAAGCCACCTTCAAACCAGGTGCCAGCACAGTGCAGGCCAGGGCAGGCATCAGCAAGACAGAAATCAAGGAATCACCCATAGAAGCCGCTGCCCGCCAGCGTGCCGAACAAAGACGGCAACGCAAGGAACTGGAAAAGCAAAGACGCGAACACGCCAGCGCCGCCCTGCATGCACTCATCGCCAGGCAAAATCGCCTGCGCGCGATTGAAGATGCGCAAGTGCGGCACAAGGAAGAACAACTGCGTCAAAAGAAAGAGCAGCAAGAGCAAAGACGCCAGCAAGAAGAGGCTCTGCTCGCTGCTACGCAGGACGATGTGCCGACAGATGTCACCATTTCATGGGAAGAAGCGCAACGCTATCTGGCAGCCATCAGCCGCAATGCCGGGTCAGACAATGGGCAGCCAGCGGCTTAGAACGGGTTCTAAGAGCCGGTCAAAAATAAGGCCGTACTGCTCAGGGAAGCAGCAC
Source organism: Undibacterium sp. Ji49W (assembly GCF_049340205.1). NCBI lineage: Bacteria > Pseudomonadati > Pseudomonadota > Betaproteobacteria > Burkholderiales > Oxalobacteraceae > Undibacterium > Undibacterium sp. Ji49W. The sequence goes on from NZ_JBMPOW010000005.1 coordinate 315,889, forward strand.
GGCCATCATCACTTCATCATTACCGTCAACAACAGCGGCCAGCCCGGCCCCTATCGATTAACGCTGAACCGCAGCAAAGATTGCATCTGCAACGGCTTTAGGCTGAGACAACATAGGCACATGGCTGCTTGGCACAGTGGTGGTAACCGCATTGAGCTTCTTGGCGAAAGCAGCTTGCAGGCCCGGATCAATCATGCGGTCTTTGCTGGCCACGATGTAATAGTTCGGCTTGTTTTTCCATGCGACGTAAGTCACCTGTTCACCGAATGCCTTGGCTGGGAACAAACCCTGTGTGGTCGCCAGCACGGCAGTTTTTTCCTTGGCCACATCTTGCGCGAAATTGGCAGCGAATGATTCAGGGGACAATTCAAGATTACCATTGGCATCCGGTTTCAGTGTCGCCACGCCAGCTGGTACAGGGTAGTCTTTACCCAGGCTGCCCAGGGTTTCACCTTCGGATGGGGCGAACGCTGCGACGTACACAAGTGCCTTGATCTTGTCGCTGTTGCCAGCTTGCGTAATCACGGCACCGCCCCATGAATGACCAACCAGCACCACTTTACCAGTCTGTGCATCGACAACGCGCTGTACCGCAGCCACGTCATCTGCCAATGAAGACAAAGGGTTTTGCACGGCGATGACTTTCACTCCTTTGGCTTGCAGCAGCGGCGTTACCTGGTTCCAGCTTGAACCATCGGCGAAAGCGCCGTGGACCAGGACAACGGTAGTGTCATTGGCAGATGCTGCCAATGCATGGCCTGGCAGGGCAATAGTGGCACCGGCAGCGGACAAGGCGGCAGACAGGATCAGGGCATTTTTGCTTGTGGTTTTCATTTTAATGACTTTCAAAAAGTGATAATAAGAAATTTATTGATTAGCGCGCTAAGTATTTAAGAGGCTTTCTAATGCCTTTGCGCCTGACCATGGAATATATAATAGCGCGCTAATCATTAGTGTGCAAGTTAATTTCAATTATTTTTTTGCGTCATATACCACCACGCGCCACGCAATATTCGCCCCACGTTATTTAAAGATCGAGATTACGGCCCAGTTTGTTCAGTGCAGCCATAAGCTGATGAAATTCGGCCAGTTGCAAGTCGCAGGCAGCGGCAATCTGCTGGCTGATGCGTACCCCGGCGGCACGCAGTTTTTGGCCGGCATCGGTCAGGGTCAGTACACGATTGCGTTCGTCATTGGGGTCACGATCACGCAGCAGATAACCTTCTGCTTCCAGACGCTTGGCAATCGGCGTGATTGAACCCGAATCCTGTCCAAGGCGTTCAGCCACGTCACGTATGCCCAGACCTTCTTCTTCCCACAAGACGACCATCACCAGATATTGCGGATACGTCAGATTCAGCTCGGCAAGCAGCGGCTTGTACAACTGCGTCATCTTGAGTGATGTCGAGTACAAGTTGAAACACAGATGGTCTGCCAGCAGTGGCGGTTGTTTGCGGGATGTCATGGGACTTAAACTTCTTAGGAGGCTGTTAGCCTAGCGTACTTTGGTCACGACCGCAAATGACAGACTTGCATGTTGCATGCGTGTGGTTAAGTCGCTGACGCCAGCAAATTCTGCAACTTCACATGCAAGTCATCTTCCCATTCCACCTTCAACTGCTGTTTGGCCCGTAGATAGTGGTCGGTGAACAGGTCCAGGTACATTTCCAGCGCCTGCGCAGCGGCAGTGTCACCGGCCAGGGCCAGGCATAGCGCAGCTACTTCAGATGTGCACAAATGATCATCGCGGCGCGAGCGGCGCAGGCGATAGCGTGACAACTGTTCCGGCAGCAGACTCAATACCGGGAATTGATTGAGGTAAGGGCTTTTCTTGAATATCTTGCGCGCTTCTGGCCAGGTGGCATCCAGCAGGATGAATAGCGGGCGCTTGTTTCCCGCACTGGTTGGTGCGGATGTCTGTGGCGCATCGGCAGGCAACAAGTCGGTAATCACCCGTTCTGGTGCCACAAACTCACCCGGAAAAACCACATATGGCTGCCATTGTGGGTCAGCCAGTACCGCCAGCAGCGCCGGGTTAACTTCGGTACGAGCCCAGGCAAACGCCATCGTATCCGGCACCACATCGGCTATCAGCCAGCCGGTGTTGCTGGGCTTTAGGGCTTCATGTTCCGCCATCAGCAGGCAGATCGCGGCGCGGCTGGGCACGATAGGGCGCAGGGCGCACAGGCAATGGCTAAGGATCAGCCGGCAACCACTGCAACGTTCACCCTTGGGGCCACCACGCGCCAGAAACGGCCGCGTGCTGCGCAGCAAACGGTCAGCACGCAGGCGGGATACGGCATGGGGTGGGTAGGTGGGTTTCATCTAAGTGGCAACATCAATGGTGATCAACAAACATACCTGGCAGCGTACATTGATGGGTAATGTGTGGTGGGCAAAGAACAACGCCAAAGACACCGGGCAAGCCCGGTAGCAGAAATAATGGTGAAACAGTGACGGGTGCAGCATGCACCCGTACCAATCAATCAGCGGTAAAACGCCTCGACCACACCCTTGACCTTGATCATCAAAGGATTGCCCTTGCGGTCACGCGCCTTGCCGGCAGCAACGCTGACCCAGCCTTCGCTGATGCAATATTCTTCAACGTCGGTGCGCTCTTTGCCATTGAGCTTAATACCGACATCGTGTTCAAACACGGCGGCAACATGGTATGGGCTGCGCGGATCAACCGACAGGCGATCCGGTAATGGAGGGTATTGTGTAGTGTCGTTCATGGACGCAATTATCCCTTAGAAGCGCGGGGGATTCAATGCCCTGTCATTTTCATGTAGATAAGATATTATTAATTGATAAGACTCATCCGTAACTACATAAGCGAGTATGAAGGTGAGTATTATTGCTATTTTGATTATTTATAGTCAAAATAAATTGAATCAATAAATTAAATTAAGTATACCTATCATCTTTCCATCTCTACAATCGCTCAGGTAGTTAGTGCCACAGTTCATTCAGGGGCTGTTGCAAAAAGAAGTTGGTGATATGCCGATATGTCGCTATGCAGGATAACCAGCCCGATTTTGCAACAGCCTCTCCATCCAAGGAGATAACGATGTCAAACGAAGCAAAATGCCCATTCTCAGGAAGCGCCCGTACCGCAGTGGCAGCCAGCCACGCCAACGCAGACTGGTGGCCCAATCAGTTAAACCTCAAGATATTGCATCAACATGCCCCTGCTTCCAACCCGCTGGGCGATGCTTTCAATTACGCTGAAACTTTCAAGACCCTGGACCTGGATGCCGTCATCAAAGACCTGCATACCCTGATGACCGATTCGCAAGAATGGTGGCCAGCCGATTACGGTCACTATGGCCCCTTCTTTATCCGCATGGCCTGGCATAGCGCAGGTACCTATCGCACTGCCGATGGTCGTGGCGGCGCAGGTGCGGGCGCTCAGCGTTTCGCCCCGCTCAACAGCTGGCCAGATAACGGCAACCTCGATAAGGCACGCCGCCTGCTGTGGCCCATCAAGCAAAAATACGGCAACAAACTGTCCTGGGCAGATTTGATGATACTGGCCGGTAACGTCGCGCTCGATTCCATGGGCTTCAAGACTTTCGGCTTTGCCGGCGGCCGTGCCGATACCTGGGAACCAGGCGAAGATATCTACTGGGGGCCCGAAGGCAAATGGCTGGACGACCAGCGCTACACCGGCGACCGCAATCTGGAAAACCCCCTTGCCGCCGTGCAAATGGGCCTGATCTACGTCAACCCCGAAGGCCCCAACGGTAAGCCAGACCCTGCCGCATCGGCACGCGACATCCGCGAAACCTTTGCCCGCATGGCCATGAACGACGAAGAAACCGTCGCCCTGGTCGCCGGTGGCCATACCTTCGGTAAAGCCCACGGTGCAGGCGACCCATCACAGGTTGGTGCAGAACCAGAAGGTGCCAGCCTGGAAGAACAGGGCCTGGGCTGGAAAAACAGTTTCGGCAGTGGCAAAGGCGTGCACACCATCACCAGCGGTATCGAAGGTGCCTGGACACCCACCCCTATCACCTGGGACAACTCTTACTTCGAAACCCTGTTCGGCTACGAATGGGAACTCAACAAGAGCCCAGCCGGTGCCCACCAATGGACACCCAAAGACCCGGCCGCCAAAACCACCGTGCCAGATGCACACGACCCATCCCTGCGCCATGCGCCGATGATGACGACCGCCGACATGGCTTTGCGTGTGGACCCTGCTTACGAAAAAATCTCGCGCCGCTTCCTGCAAAATCCGCAAGAGCTGGCCGATGCTTTTGCCCGCGCCTGGTTCAAGCTGACCCACCGCGACATGGGGCCTATCACCCGTTACCTTGGTCCTTTGGTCCCAAAAGAAGAACTGATCTGGCAAGACCCTGTCCCCGCCGTCAACCATGCATTAGTGGACGACAATGACGTCGCCAGCCTCAAGGCCAAACTGCTGGCGTCCGGTCTGTCGGTATCGCAACTGGTGAATACCGCCTGGGCATCCGCATCCACCTTCCGTGGCAGCGACAAACGCGGCGGTGCCAACGGCGCACGCATACGTCTGGCCCCGCAAAAAGATTGGGAAGCCAACCAGCCAGCCGAACTGGCCACTGTGCTGGCCAAGCTTGAAGCCATACAGGCAGATTTCAACGCCAGCCAGTCTGGCAAAAAAATCTCGCTGGCTGATTTGATCGTTCTGGGTGGTAGTGCCGGTATCGAAGCAGCAGCGAAAAAAGCGGGTCATGACATCAAGGTGCCTTTCACACCAGGCCGTATGGATGCAACGCAAGAGCAGACCGACGTTGAATCCTTTGAAGTGCTGGAACCAGCCGCTGACGGTTTCCGCAATTACCTGCGCAAAGGCCTGGAAGGCACAGCCGCCGCCCTGTTGATAGACAAGGCACAATTGCTGAACCTGGGTGCGCCTGAACTGACAGTCCTGATCGGTGGCCTGCGCGTACTGAATGCCAACGCCGGTAAAACCCAGTTGGGTGTATTCACCAAACGACCAGAAACCCTGAGCAACGATTTCTTCGTCAATTTGCTGGACATGAACACCAAGTGGCAACAGTCAGGCATTGCAGGCGTACTGGAAGGCCGTGACCGTGTGAATGGCGATGTAAAATGGACAGCCAGCGTGGTTGACCTGATCTTTGGTTCAAATTCACAACTGCGCGCCATTGCAGAAATCTACGCAAGCAGCGATTCGCAACAGAAATTTGTGAATGATTTTGTGGCAGCCTGGACCAAGGTCATGAATGCAGACAGGTTTGATTTGGCGTGAGCTTAATTAAACATGCTACGAGTAAAACGTTCAAGTAGCTAATTCCCTCCCCTTCAAGGGGAGGGTTAGGGGGGGGATGGGGTTCCGTTGATTAATTTGGTTTCAAAGTACACAAGAACCCCATCGCACTCCTGTTTATTGAAAGAGTGCCAGTAATCAAATGACATAACGCTGCTGCACTGCAAATCAAACGGCCTTATCTGCCACCGTAGCCACAGTCCCGACACGCAGCGTATCCTTATCAAACCCCGCCAGGCGTTTATAACGCAAAGAAATCGCCTCCAGTTCCGACCGTGGTATCACGTCTGTCACATCCGCAAAACCTTGCGGCGCTCGTTCTTCTGCCAGTTGCATCACCTGCTCAGGCCCGTTCATGCGGTTGCGTAATACGATGCCCGTGGTGCGTGGCAAACGCTCTGCTTCATATTCACGCAGCGCATACAATATGGTCGCCTCATTCGTCAGGCAATCCGTCAGGTAACGTGCATCAAGAATCGCCTGCGCGCTGCCGTTAGAACCTATCGGGTACATAGGGTGGGCGGCGTCGCCCATCAGTGTCACCCTTTCGAACGTCCAGCGTGGCAGCGGGTCGCGGTCTACCAGCGGGAATTCATATACTACCTCTGCCGCCTCTATCAGACCGGGGATATCAATCCAGCCCCATTTCCAGCTATCAAACGGTTTGCTGAAGGTCGATTTATCCACCTTGCGGTTCCAGTCTGACGTGGGCAGTTCACCACCGGGCACGCGCAGTTCGGCAATCCAGTTGATCAGCGACGGGCCTTGCGTGCGTAAGGGTTCCGAGATGGGGTAGGCAACAAATTTCTGGTCCTGATGCCCGGCCATGAACATGCTGCGCCCATCCATGTAAGGCTCGGCTTCCGTGGTTGCCCGCCATAACATGCGGCCAGAAAAGCGTGGCTGATCACCCTGTGGATACAAAAAGCGTCGCACCGCCGAATGAATGCCATCCGCGCCAATCAACAAGTCTGACTCCACCTGCACCGCCGCTTTGTCTGACTGACGTGTGAAGGTAGAAATCACCTTGTCTGCCACTTGTTCAAACGAAGTGAAAGCATGCCCCTGATGAATGTGGCCAGCACCCAGGCGGTCTATCACATTTTGCAGCAAGCTCATCTGCAATTCACCACGGTGTATGGAATATTGTGGCGAATCATAGCCAGCGGCACGACCACGCGGCTCCTGCCAGATCTTTTGCCCCAGCTTGTTGAAATACGACAGTGAAGAAGTTTCAACACCGCGCTCGGCCAGGCAAGCCTCCAATCCCAACTGGCAAAGTTGCTGACTGGCATGCGGCAATAAATTAATACCCACGCCCAGCGGCTTGATTTCATTGACTGCTTCGTAGACCTCAACAGCGATCCCACGTTCATGCAACATCAGCGCAAGGGTCAGGCCGCCTATACCGGCACCGGCGATAACTACTTTCATGTCGTCCTCCGTAAATTATTTTGCCGCCGGTCATTTTTTAAACCTGCGTTATTGTTCTACTGTATAACAATTATTTGGTGTAACACAAGTTCTGTTGCAATTTTTTAGCTGGCCGGTCCTTGCATTCTGGTAAATCAGTTTTGTGTATTTTTGCCAATTTAAAATAGCCAACATGTACAATACTTCAAAGAACCAGTTCATCTATAGCGTCTGACCATGCCTCTCAAAAAAACAGCCTCTCCCAAAGTGCAAGCCAAGCGTCCGGCCAGCCAGGCGCAAGCCCCGGTCTTCAATGCTCGCATAGCGGGCATCAACTACGACATTCTGGAAGAACTCACAGGCTATGCCGTGCGTCGCGCCCAGCTATCCATCTATGCAGACTTTACCGCCAGCCTGGGCGCGTATGACATTACCCCGCAGCGCTTTTCTTCACTGGTGATCATCAGCAACAACCCCGGTATTTCACAAACCCGCCTTGCAGAAGTCATGGGTATTGCGCGATCAGGCGTGGTTGCCATCATTGATAATTTTGAACAGGCCGGCCTACTGGAACGACAAGACGCCGGCGACCGCAGAGCCTATAACCTGCACCTGACCAAAGAAGGCCAGCGACAATTAGAGAAATACAAACAGGCAGTGAAAGAACATGACGACAGAGTCAGCCAGCAATTGACGACAAAAGAAAGGCAGCAGTTGCGGGCATTGCTGGGCAAATTGTGTATAGAGCCAAAATAAAGCAGCGATCATTTGGCGGCGGGTGACCATATTTGCAGGGTGCGCCGCGCGCACCGTTCAATTGCCAATATTTAATATATGCATGGTTTCATGCACTGCAGCATAGTTACATGCCTCAAAAAAACGGTGCGCGCAGCGCACCCTACGAGACGCTCTATTGCTGCAAATTTAAAGCGTCACATTGCTATGTGTACGCCACAACTCGTCAACACAAAATCCAAAAAACACAAAACCCCGCTTGCATCGTACTCAAAATATTATTATATTGAATAACTGTTCTGCGATATAACAATAATAAATTGCAACAACGAAACACAACAACGAAACATAATAAGTACGTCACCAATTCCAAGCCCGGCCTGGCAAACAAGGTTAAATAACCATAAGCAACACCAAGCAACAATAAGCAACACCCGCATCTGCAATACCAACAATAATCAGGAGACAGCAATGCAATTCATCACCAAACCCACGCTATTGGCCCTGTTGATCGGCGCGACCATAGGCACGGCCCAGGCCGACATCACCATCGGTGTCAGCCTGCCATTAACCGGCCCTGCATCCGGGTTGGGCATCCCCACCAAGAACGGCATCACCCTGTGGCCCGACACCATCGGTGGTGAAAAGGTCAAACTCGTCATCCTCGATGATGCATCCGATACCACCCAATCCAGCAAGAACGCCCGTCGGCTCATCACCGACGACAAGGTAGACGTTATCGTCGGCTCAACCGCTACACCAGCTTCGGTGGCACTGGCTGAAGTCGCGTCTGAACTTAAGACACCTCAAATTTCCACTTCGCCAGTTGAAGTAGGCCCCGGCAAAGGTACCTGGACATTCCGCGTCGCCCAGTCAACCCCACTCATGGCCCATGCCGTGGCTGATCACATGAAAAAAGTGGGCGTCAAAACCTACGCTTACCTCGGCTATTCAGATGCCTACGGCGAAACCTGGTTGAAAGCCATGACAGCCGCCGCTGACAAGGCCGGTTTGCAATCCGTCGCCACAGAGCGCTTCAACCGTCCCGACACCAGCGTCACCGCACAAACCCTGAAGTTGCTCGCCGCCAAGCCCGACGCCATCCTCATCGGCGCATCCGGCAGCGGTGCAGCCATGCCGCATAAAGCCCTGATAGAACGCGGCTACAAAGGCAAAATCTACCAAACCCACGGCGCTGCCTCGCGTGATTTGATACGCCTGGGTGGCAAAGACGTAGAAGGCTCTTTCGTCGTCGCCGGTCTGGCCATCCTGCCAGAGCTGCTGCCAGAAGACCACCCATCCAAACGCCTGGCAACCGACTTCACCAACCGCTATGAAAAACAATTCGGCGAAGGCACCAGAAACCAGTTCGCCGCCCACGGCTACGACGCCTACCTGCTGCTGAACCGCGTTATCCCCATTGCGCTAAAGAAAGCCAAACCCGGCACGCCAGAATTCCGCACGGCACTGAAAGACGCCATGGAATCCGAAATCGACATCCCCATCACCCAGGGTGTCTTGCATTACACAGCGAATGACCATTTTGGCCTGGAAGAAAAGGCAAGGGTGATGTTGACGATACAAAATGGCAACTGGAAGGCGGTTGGGCCCTGACACATCAGAGCGCAGGTAATCTGCATCACCAGGCGAAATATCCCAGGTGAAAGTCTACCTTGAGAGCCTGTTGTCTTTAGCAAGTGCTGCCTGCGTGGCGGCACTTGTTTTTCTCGTTCATTATTGATCGCTGGCTTCGCTTTCAGACTTGTCCCATAAGCGCCGATACGCGCCATCACGATCATGGTCATTGATTTGTTTTTGAACATTGAAACGCCTGCCATTACGCGGGTCTGTGCCGCGCCCTGCGATATACAACCAGTTCCCCTGATTGCTATACACATCATAGTCAACGAGCTGTGTCTCAAACCATGCCGCACCGGCACGCCAGTCGCAAGCCAACTCATGGATGAGATAACTGGCAACTACCTGGCGCATACGGTTGGATAAATAACCTGTCGCTGCCAGCTCTGTCATCGCCGCATCAATAAAGGCATCACCTGTTTGGGCCAGACACCAATTCTTAAACTTTTCTTCATCATGCGCGGGCGTCGGCAAATCGGTCAGGCCTTTTGCAAAATATAACTGGCGTCCGTATTTGAGATGCAATAAACGAAAATAATCACGCCACAATAGTTCAAACCAGATCCAGTAACTACCATCATTGGCACCATGTTCGGCTTCGAATTTTTTCAGTGCACTAAAAATCTGGCGTGCCGATATAGCGCCAGATGCCAACCATGGTGAAAATTTGGTTGAATAGTCCAGCCCCGATAATTGATTGCGGGTTTGCTTGTAGCTATGCGGCAGTTTCCGCTTCAGATAGCTTTCCACATGCGCGCTAGCAGCAACTGAACCGCCAGAAAACGCAGGCAAAAAATAGGGGAACGACGAGCGCTGATCAGACTGTAATAGTGATGCTTCAGCATGTTGTAAGCCAACCGCCCACTTCTTTGCGATCTGGCTGTAGTTGTGCGGCAAAGCTGGCAATGACCGTAATGCTGGCAGCGGTGCAGGTGGCTGGACACCGTTGCCTTCAATGATGGTGCGAAACTGCGTGAATACATCAGGCAATGCCTCTGGTTTGAAGGGCAAATCTGCCGGGGCGAGCAAGGTAGATTGCCACCGTGTATGCACAGTCAAGCCTGCCAATCGCAGCGCGAAAACCTCGTCCTGCTCATAAGGTGCGGCTATCTCTTCACAATAAACCACGCTGCTACCCAGTTCATTTGCAAGCTGCGGAATAAATTCCACGGCATCCATGTTGACTTCTAACAGCTCGCTGCCTCTTGCGTGTAATTGCTGTCTTAGGTCAGTCAAAGTAGATGCCACAAACCGCTGACGATGCAGTCCCGGATGCGGCAAATTCCAGCGCTGTGCATCTAAAGTAGCGGGCGGGTGGCAATAGACACATACCAGGTTTTCCGCATGATGGCAGGCGTCAACTAATGCCGGGTTATCTTCGATGCGCAGGTCATTGCGAAACCAGTAGATCACCGTGCCATGCGGCTTGCGTGTGCTTGGTTCTTCAGCCTGTGCCGGCGGTGTTCTTGAATTATCAATCATCGCAATTGCTGACCCCTACTCACTGTTCGCTGCTCGTTGTTATCATCTCACCAGTCCAATTCCAATTGCACAATGTCTGGCTGTTTTTTGGATGCAGAATGCTGACGCGCCTTGCTAGATGTTTTTTTGCGCGAACCATGCTTTTCTATGATGACCAATTTAGGTGCCTGCATGTGTGGCTGCTTGCGCAAATCAAACAGCCGGGTCTTGGCAATGCGCGTTGCCAGCTCCAGATCGACAACAGGTTCAGGAATATCGACACCGACTATTACACCGCAAGCAGCTTGCACATCTGGCGGCATGCGCCATGGTTCAAACAACCACGTATCAGGAACACGTCGCATCGCAGGCAACCAGTGCCGCACAAAATGACCGTGCGGATCATGATCGCTGGCCTGCTTGATAGGGTTGTAAATACGCGGCACATTCATCCCGGTGGTACCCGATTGCATCTGCATCTGGCTCCAGTGTATGCCCGGTTCATAATCCAGAAACTGGCGAGCAAGCCACAGCCCCACAGGTCGCCAGTCCAGCCACAAAGGATAAGCCGCTACCGATACCAGCATGGCTCGCATTCTAAAATTAAGCCAGCCTGTCTCCCGCAACATCGTGACGCAGGCATCTACCAATGGCCAGCCAGTTCGGGCGCTTATCAATGCTTCAAAGTGTGCCTGATTAAATTCCTGCTCACGCAGCCCGTCATAGCCGCGATGCATATTGCGGTATTCTATTTCAGGCTCGCTCTCCAGCTTCTGGATGAAATGGCAGTGCCAGTACAAACGACTGATAAAAGAATTCAAACCCTTTTTGTGGCGCTCTGCCGTGGGTGGCAGAGCCGCGAGGTGTTCGCGTGTTGCATGCACGACCTCACGCAAACTAAGGCAGCCAAACGACAGATAGGGCGACAAGCGCGAACAAGCCGTTGGTGCTGACAAGGGGGACGAAATGCCACCCCGGTATTGATGACTGCGTTCATGCAAAAAACTGTCCAGCGTGATCAAACCGTTACGTCGGCCGCCACGCTGCCGCTTGGGCGGGTCATACCCATCCAGCTGCAATTCTTCCGACGAAGGTGGTAATTGCGGGAGCGAGATAGCAGGCATCAAGCCCACAAAGCTCGCCCTGCTTAAATCTGGTGTTGGTACACAAGCCACGTCATTATGTGCATTCCACTTTGCCTGCCAGTCATCCCTGTTTTGCAAACACCGCACCACCCCAAACTGCGCAAATTCATGCCATTCAATCTGCCTGATTTTGCACCAGCGCCCCAGTGCTATATCCCGTTGATAGGTAACATCGTTGCCTGTTTCTTCATGCGAATAAATCGCCGAAAAAGGCTGATGTGCAAAAATGTGGGCAAATACCTCAGTGACCTCACCCGTCAGGATATGCAATTGCCCACCGCTTTTGCGCAGAGCCGAGTAAAGCTCACGCAAGCTCTCCAGCAAAAACTGGTAGTGCTGATTCGCCACATCAGCCTGTGCCCACAAAGAAGGTTCAACCACGTACAAGCACAGCACCGGTCCACGCCCAACCGCAGTGTGGAGCGCCAGATGATCATGCAAACGCAGATCGCGTTTGAACCAAACAATGCTGTATGTCATTCAGCCATTATATCAAGACCATTTTAAGGAGTGGGTAGGAGTAAGTAGGAGCGCTTGCAGTGTTAGAAGTAGTGGTTACGCATGGGCTGTATGATTGATGTGGCATCACCCGTAGTAGCCTGGTAAAAAGATTGATCCGCCACTATTCTCTGTTCGAATTTGTTTTAAAAATTGCAAAAAGCTAATAAACTCTGACGTTTGGAGCGTAAGCCGCCTGATGAAAATATAGGGGCCGCTAAACGGCTCAGTCGCATTGTTGAACAAAGTGGGCCGCAAATCATGGATATTGACAGGAACCCTGATGATCAAAGTCACACAACTGCAATTTGAATATGTACGCAAACGCGTCTATGACGATTTTTCGCATGGTGGTAGTGTGGAGGTGTTGGGGTATCCCGCCATCCCCTGGGGCTGCGTGTTTAAACAATATGTAGTGCAACGAGGCGAACGCAGGGGTCTACCTTTCACGCACCCAACCACTGAAGGTGCAAGATGAAACGAGTACTACGCTGGTTCGTCTGGAGTCTATTGGGTCTGCTTGGCTTCATCGCTGTGTGCGGCGCGCTTTTCGCTTACTTCGTTTATTCCCCAACACCCATCCGCCCCGGCTTGTCTGGCGCTGTGCAAAAAGGCAGCATACAAGCAGACGGCATCAAGCGCACCTACATCAGCTATGTTCCACGTGATCTGCCCAAGGGCGCACCCCTGGTGCTGGTCATGCACGGCTCAGGCCAAAGCGCAGACGACATACGCGTAGAAACCGGCTACGCCTTCGAACGCCTCGCCGATCAACACGGCTTCGCCATCGCCTATCCCGATGCCTACAGTTTTGACTGGAACGATTGCGGCAAAGTCGGCGACTACCAGGTCAATGGCCGCGACATCGACGACATCGGTTTCCTCAATATCCTGACCGACAAACTCGTCAACGACCTGGGCACTGACAAAAACCGCGTATTCGCCACCGGTGTATCCGCAGGCGGCTTCATGTCACTACGCCTGGCGGTAGAATCCCCAACCCGCTTCCGCGCCGTGGCCGCAGTATCCGCCAGCGTACAAGTGCCGCAAAACTTCCGCTGCAAACCAGCAGGCACCGGCACATCGGTAATGATCATGAACGGCACCAAAGACCCGCTGGTGCCATACAACGGCGGCGAAGTGAACCTGCTAGGCCTGTTCTACAAATGCGGCGACGTACTCAACGCACGCACATCCGCGCAATATTTTGCAGACCTGAACAAGATCACAGCCACGCCCACAGCACAAACGACCGTAATATCAGGTGTCGATGTAGAACAAGTAAGCTGGAAGCGTGATGCCAGAACCGAAGTCGAACTCGTCACCATCCACGGTGGTGGACATGGATTGCCACAACCCTACTACCGACGTGCACGTTTGCTAGGCCCGTCGCCAATGGCGCCGAATGGGGCGGAAATGATTTGGGAGTTTTTTAAACGGCAACAACCGTGAGGATCCTGTAGCTGGCCACACAAAATTTTAGTAAATGTGCATACATAGGCGAAATTTAGTGAAGCTTTGGCGACATCGCATGAACTAGAACTCATCCCCATTGATGAAATGAGTTCTGGACATCGGCTGACTATTCTTTGCCATCACGGGAAGGTCAAGTCCAAACCCAACATCCTGGCAAGGGCGAAGGTGAAGATACCCAGGCCCACAAGCGATAGCATGAAGATGACGCCCACTTTGCCGCTCGCGCGTAGCACCGCGTGCATCTCCTTCGCATGGTCCTTTTCCTTCTTCCCTTGATCGTAATGCCACTTGATGGCGAAAAACATGCCCACGCCAAGCACGAGAGCCTTGAAGGTAACTAAGACTATAGGAATCCATTCCATCATTTTGAGTATTTCCTGGTATTACATAAAACTATCTATCGTGAAGCCTACTAGCTTAAACCTTGCTTCAGCGGCTTCGTTTTTTTGTTCAAACTATCCCCCTCAGGCATCCTGCTTGAATCTTTCACTGCATCCACTTATGAAACAAGAGTGGCTTCCAGCGGCGTGATTTGCCGAATGCAGATGAATGAGGAGAAAACCTCAATGACTGCCATGCGCAGCATAGTGTTGCTGCACGTCTTGATGCATACTACTCCAAAGCAATTTCCATGCATGAGGACAAATTGTCTCAGTTGAAAAACACACAACGCGCCTCTTTGGGTAGCATCAAGGATGCGTGGACGCTTGCAAGCGGCTCTGCAAGGGCTCTCTCATATGCTGGCGCTGCGGCCAGAGTCGTTCAACGTTGTTGTGGTTTAACGCCCAGGAAACACTTTGCCCATCCGGAAGTTCTCTCAATGCGGTCGCACATAGCTTTGCTGCTTCAGTATCTATTTATCGTGAGATTACTTGCGAAAGTGAACAGGCAGAAAGAAAGCTAGGTTAACCGAGATGAACTGCCAACGGTACTACGAGTGCAGCTGGCCTCTTAACATGCACATATACGTTCTCAATGCAAATTTGAAAATAATTGTCAATATTGAATTGTTTGTATTGACAGGGCAATGCTTGCTCATTAGAGTAAATAAGCACAAGCATTTTTTCTTTATTAGAGGGAAGTCAACGACTAATTAAATTACGAAAATTATAAGTAACATGACCAAGCGTCTTATATAATATGGTGATCATTATGATCGCCATATGGGATTTAGAAGCAAGGTAGGCATATTCTAATGCGACCCATAAGCTGGTCACAGTTACCCTCAATCACCACGTCAATCGCCTACCAACGATGTTCAACGAGAAACTTGTAAAGTTGACGCAGTCTCAACGTGATCGTCTCGCATTTGTTGAAATGCGTATACGGTTTCTTGGGGTAATACGACGCCATGATTTGGTGGCACGTTTTGGTATTCAGTCCGCAGCTGCTACCAGAGACCTTGCTCTATACAAGGAGTTGGCGCCGAGAAATATTGATTACGATTTGAGAGGTAAGTCTTATGTTCTGGGGCAGCAATTTCAGCCATTTTTTGACTTCTCAGCAGACCGAATAATCTCTTGGATAACTCAAGGTTTTGGCGATGGTGAGCCAACTGGACTAAAAGCGTGGGTGGTAAGCGAAAGTTCATCACAACTGAGACATCTGGATCTGGACGTATTAGCATGCGTGACCCGGGCGATATATCAACAATGTCCACTTTGTATCAAATATCACTCGATCACCAGTGGTGACACTGAAAGGGAAATCGTCCCTTTTGCGCTACTTGATAACGGGTTGAGTTGGCATATACGTGCGTTCGACCGACAATCGCAAGAGTTCCGAGACTTCGTTATTACACGGATTCGCCGCCCAGTAATGCTTAAAGGGCAGACAGTGTTACCCCATGAAGTTAGCGATCAAGACATCCAGTGGACCCGAATTGTCGAGCTGGCGCTGATTCCGCATCCGGGCAAACCTCGCCCAGAAGTTACCGAGATGGACTTTGGCATGCGAGACGGCGTGCTTTTGGTTAAGCTCCACGCAGCTACGGCTGGCCACATCTTGCGCAAATGGAACGTTGATTGCTCTCCTGACCATAGCCTGCAAGGTAATGATTACCGACTTTGGTTGAAGGATCCCTTGGCGCTGTATGGTACCGAGAACGCTGCATTAGCACCCGGCTATGTTTTCCAACAGGAGGGACAGAATAAATGAATAACGTATTTGACTTCCGCGATCAGCTTATTGCTGAATACAGCTCGTTTTCGCGAAGCTTTTCCCGAATAGCTGCAGCAGATATCAGGGATGAAGTGGAACGCCAGTATGCCGATGGGCGCTACTGGCCGGAGCCTCTCGTCCAAATCAATCCAAACTATCAGCGCAAAGGTACGGTGCAAGAGTTGGTTGTGGAAGGCATCCTGCATCTCGCCTGTGCTGAACTCTTTCAGACTGGAAAGGCTGAGGGGCACCCCCAGTCTCTGCATCTCTATGCACATCAGCTGCAAGCCTTGGCCAAGGGACAGGGAAGGCAAAGCTACGTAGTTACGACAGGTACTGGTTCGGGCAAATCATTGTCCTTTTTCATCCCAGTTATTGATAGGATTTTGAAAGTCAAAGACCAGGAAAAGACCGGACGAACCCGCGCCATCGTGATCTACCCGATGAATGCCCTCGCGAATAGTCAGCTTGAGGAGCTTGATAAATTTCTTCATGGCTATCCTGATGGGCAGGAGCCCTTTACGGTAGCGCGTTATACCGGTCAAGAATCAAAGGCAGAACGCGATGCTATTGCTAACAATCCGCCTGATATCCTGCTGACCAACTTTATGATGCTGGAGCTAATCCTTACACGCTTCGACGAGGTTGACCGCCGCGTAGTGAATCACTGCCAGGGGCTGGAGTTCTTGATCCTCGACGAACTTCACACCTATCGTGGACGCCAAGGTGCGGATGTGGCATTGCTGGTACGGCGGTTGCGCGAGCGGTTGCAGGCGGAGGAATTAGTCTGTATCGGTACATCCGCAACGATGTCCAGTACCGGCAGCTTAGCGGATCGAAATAGAACCGTGGCAGAGGTTGCCAGCAAGCTTTTTGGTGTGAGTCTAAGCGAGCAAGATGTTATAGGTGAAACGCTGGAACGGGTGACCGATCAACTAAAAGATGTTGTCGCAGTTCAGCCTCAATTGGGCGCTGCAGTAGCTCGCCCTGAATTTTCTTGGGTAGACTTCGATGCTTTTCGAATTGACCCGCTGTCAATCTGGGTCGAATTGAACCTTGGCATTGAACTGCCGGACAATGAACCGCCGCGTCGGGCAAAGCCGATGACCGTCCAGGCAGCCAGTGAAAAGTTGGCGAACGATGCCGATTGTGCGATCGATGTAGCGCGCATTGGTCTGCAGCGCTTTTTGGTGGCCGCACATGAAATCAAAACCCCACAAGGACGACCGCCGTTTGCGTTCAAGCTTCACCAATTCATCAGCGGTCCTGGCAAGGTGCTTGCCACGCTTGAGACGCAAGGTGTTCGTCATATCACTCTGGATGCGCAACGTTTCGCGCCAGGTCGTCAGGATGAAGGCGTCCAGCTTTACCCCGTGCACTTTTGCCGCGATTGTGGTCAAGAATACCTACCGGTTTGGCAATCAAAGCGAGAGCACGCGAGCTACACCCCACGCGAAATTGATGACATTACGGCAGATGATAACGAAGACGTCTTTTATGGGTTCCTGTGCCCTGCGGGCGCCCATCTATCCTACCGAGGCGATAACGAAGATCTGCCAGAGACCTGGCTGGACTTGAGCCGCGACCCACCTAAGATCAAACAAAACTACAAAAATGCCGTGCCCTATCGCGTCAGCGTTGACGTACAAGGAAACGAGGGTGGCGTCGAACAGTTTTGGTACATCCCGGGAAAGTTCCGCTTTTGTCTAAAATGCGGACAACTGCATGAAGCGCATGGCAAAGACATCAACCGCCTCGCTAGTCTTTCAGGCGAAGGGCGGTCCTCTGCCACAACAATTCTGACATTAACGGCGCTGCGCCAACTCTTCAAAGATACCGAGCCCGCAAGCGGCCAGCCAGATTCGCGCAAATTGCTTGGCTTTACTGACAATCGTCAGGACGCAGCGCTACAAGCCGGTCATTTCAACGATTTCATCTTCTTACTGACCTTGCGCGCAGGCCTGATTGGCGCTCTCCAGAACAGCAATGGTCAATTAAGTGAAGAGCAGTTAGCCGATGCTGTATTCAAGGCAATTGGCTTCGATCGACTAGATGAATCCACGTTGGTCGAATACTTACGTACACCCAAGCTGATGGGCCTGGCTCGACAAGAAGCTCAGCGCACACTTCGCTATATCATCGGCTATCGGTTGTTACGTGATTTACGGCGCGGCTGGCGCTTCAATAATCCGAACTTGGATCAACTGAATCTGCTGGCGATCGACTACCGCAGTCTGGATGAGTTTTGTGCCGACACTGCAGCTTTCAGAAAAAATGTAGTTTTAGAGAGGTTGAGTGACGTACACAGGGTGACTTTGTGTAGGCTTATTTTCGACGCTATGCGGCGCGGACTGTGTCTGGAGACGCGCTATCTAGATCCTGTCGAGCAAGACAAAGCCCGCACCAGTGCTTTCGCTTATCTCAATGAGCGGTGGGCATTTGCGCCTGATGAGTTGCTGGAAACAGCGAAATATCTGATTCTTGGTAAACGGCCGGAATACCGAGGCAAACTAAGAATGGATCTGGTGACCGGTGGATCTCGTTCACGACTTCTGCGCGACATCAAGACTGCCGCATTCTGGAAGGAAACCGTCTTTGTCGGTCAAGTCACAAACTGGAAAGATCCCGAGTGGGTCGAGCTGGTGGAGGCACTCTTGCAAGCCGCTGCGCTCTATGGTTATGTCCAGAAGCATTCGATTGATCAGCAGTTGATAGGGTGGCGTCTGAACGCAGCGGCGCTGGATTGGTGTTTGCCAGAAGAGTCTTTTCAGACTGGCGACACACGCGCCAATCAATTCTTCCGTGCTCTTTATTTGAGCGTCGCCGATTCATTGCGGCAGAAGAATCATCCTCTGTTCGACTTTGAGGCGCAGGAACACACCGCTCAAGTGGATGCTGGACGCCGCCAATTGCTGGAACAACGCTTTCGCTACACCGACAAGGACCGCAAGGACTGGGGCGATAATCCAGCACACGAAGCTCCGCTGGAGCGTCTGCCTGTCATGTTCTGCTCGCCCACGATGGAGCTGGGTGTCGATATATCTGCATTGAATACCGTATACCTGCGCAATGTTCCACCGACACCAGCCAATTATGCCCAGCGAAGTGGTCGCGCTGGCAGATCAGGTCAACAGGCGCTTGTGATTACATATTGCGCCTCGTTGAGTCCACATGACCAGTGGTTTTTCCATCACGCTAATGAAATGGTACACGGCATTGTTCGTGCACCCACCCTAGATCTAGCGAATCGCGATCTGGTTGAAAGCCATTTGCAAGCTGTTTGGCTGGCAAATGCTCACATTGCACTTGATGTCAGCATTGCTCCAATGCTTGACCTTGATAAGCAGGGTAAGCCGCTGATTAAGTCCTTCTACGACGCGCTGAATGATCCTGCAGTCACACAGCGTGCGCAGGCCAGCGCTTCTCGCGTTGTTGCGCAATTGCAGCAGGAATTGGCAGACATTGACTGGTTTTCAACCGATTATGTAAAAAAGGTGATTGAGAAGGCGCCTCAGGCGTTCTCTGATGCGCTGGAGCGCTGGCGTGTCTTGTTCGATGCAACTCGCACACAAATGAACTTGGCCGACCAGATCGTCAAAAGTCATACAGCCTCTCACAATGAACGCCAAAATGCCCAGCGTCGTTACGGCGATGCAGCACGGCAGTACGCAGTGCTGCTGAAGAATGGCAATACACAGAATTCGGATTTCTACACCTACCGCTATTTAGCAAGTCAGGGCTTCCTACCGGGGTACAACTTCCCGCGCCTACCCCTCATGGCCTGGATCCCTGCGCGCGGGGGCGCAACTGCAAGCGGTAAGGATGATGAAGGTAGTATGGTGAGTCGTCCGCGTTTTCTGGCATTGTCGGAGTTTGGTCCACGCAGTCTGATCTATCATCAAGGGCGCATGTATCGCGTAGTGCGCGCCAAGCTTAACGTAGGTTCAGCCGATCACATCACCGGTAACAGCCAACTCGCCACCATTTCCTCGTTGGTCTGCGGTCAATGCGGCTACGGCCATTTGGGAGAGATCAACGGCGCGCAACCCTTGGTAAATCGTTGTGAAAACTGCGATGCCTTGTTGACCGAACACGACTGGGTACGCGAGTTGTATCGGATCGAAACCGTGGAAACTATCTCTGTCGAACGAATTTCCATCAATGATGAAGATCGTCAACGCCAGGGTTTTGATCTGCAAACCACCTATCGTTTTCTACCAGGACCGGATGGCGTAGTCCAACAGCGCAAAGCAGATGTCAGGCACGGAGAGGAAACGTTGGCTGAGCTGACCTACGCGCCTGCTGCGCGTTTGTGGCGTATCAATCGTGGTTGGCGTAGGCGAAAAAACAAAGAGCAACTGGGTTTTTACATCAACCCGATCACCGGTACCTGGAGCAAACAGGACGAACCTGGTGGAAATGAAGACGACGGCAATGATGATTCACTGCTTGACAAAGTGCCCAACCAGCGCATTGTTCCCTTCGTCGAGGATCACCGCAACCTACTGACCCTCACGCCCGCGAATGCCCTCTCGACTGAGGCCATGGCGACTTTACAGGCGGCGCTAAAACGAGGTATCGAGATGACTTTTCAGATTGAAGAGTCAGAGCTCGTAGCTGAGCCTCTGCCCAAAGCAGACGAGCGTCGTGCCTTGATGTTCTATGAAGCTGCTGAGGGTGGTGCGGGCGTTCTGACCCGCATTGCAAGCGACCCAGTCAGCCTCGCGCAAGTAGCCCGTAATGCACTTAAACTACTGCATCATAATGCGCCGCAAGGGCCTTGGAAATTGGAAGACTTGCCAGCGCTCGAGCAAACCAATGCACTGGGTAACCACATCTGTGAAGCTGGTTGCTATCAATGTCTGTTATCTTACTTCAATCAACCCGATCACGAAAACATCAACCGCCGGAATGTCGATGCGCTCAAAGTGTTGGTGGCGTTGGCCAATGCCGAAGTTCAACCAAGGCAATATCCACCGCCAGCGCCGGAAAACGCGTCGGCTAATGATCTACTCCAGCAGTGGTTAAACGCCTTAGATGTAGCAGGTTTGCGCCACCCGGATGTCACGCAGGTGCCCGTCAATAAGGGCGCGGTGATAGCTGCAGGCCAATATAAGTCAGCCCGTGCCCTTGTGTTTCTTGAAGCCCTTGATTCAAACACTGTGGACTTGCTGACAGACAAAGGCTGGCGAGTACTAAACTTCTCTGACTCAACTCTCTGGCATGTGCAGTTTGCTACTTATTCGGATGTGTTCGGCAAATATGAGCAAATATAATGACCCAACTTGAACACGACTTTATGCCCGGCAATCTGGTCCGTGCCCGTGGGCGCGAGTGGGTAGTACAAAGCGAATCACGACGTGACTGGCTGCGCCTGCGTCCACTTGCTGGTGCGGATGACGACACTATATCCCTAATTCCGGAGCTTGAGCTACAACCTGTAGAACCAGCCATTTTCCCCTGGCCAGAACCAGAGCATGCGGGAAACCACGCTGCTGCCTTGCTGCTGCGGGATGCTTTGCGCCTCAAGCTGCGCACCGGCAGTGGGCCATTCCGGTCGTTTGGCAATATAGCGGTAGAACCACGTGGCTATCAGTTAGTGCCATTGCTAATGGCTCTGCGTTTGACTACTGTCCGCCTTTTGATTGCCGATGACGTGGGTGTCGGGAAGACTATCGAAGCAGGACTGATTGTCCGTGAACTAATCGATCGCGGTGAAATTGCACGGTTAGCTGTGCTTTGTCCGCCACATCTAGTAGAGCAATGGCAAAGCGAACTGGAAAATCGTTTTAACTTGCAGGCGGTAGCATTGACCTCCGCGTCGGCTGCGCGAATCGAACGAAATCTGCCTCATGGAGTCGGTTTGTTCGATCATAACCCCATAGTGGTGGTGAGCCTGGATTACATCAAAAGCGAGCGCCATCGTGAGCATTTCCTAGCAATTGCTCCAGAGTGCGTGATTGTTGACGAAGCACATACCTGCGCCAGCAGTGGTGCAGGCAAACAATTGCGTTTTGAGTTATTGCAACGTTTGGTCCAGGACGAAAATCGTCATCTGATCCTTCTCACTGCAACGCCACACTCCGGCGACGAGACCGCGTTTTACAATCTACTGTCTTTGCTCGACCCACGCTTCAGTGCCTTGCAAAACCGTATGTCAGCGGGTGATCCATTGCGTCAGGAGCTGGCACGACATTTTGTGCAGCGCCGCCGCAAGGATATCGTCGAATGGCAGGCCGAAACCGGCGATGGCCGTGGCTTTCCGCGTCGTATGAAAACCGAGGTCACTTATCAGCTCAGCGGGGATTGGGGCGCGTTTTTTGATTCAGTTCAGGACTATTGTCGCAAACTAGCTGAAACCATCGAGCGACAGGGGGAAGCCCGTGGCCGCATAATCTGGTATGCCACACTAGCCTTGTTGCGCTGCGTTGCTTCGTCACCCGCGGCCGCGGTCAAAGCGCTCACTACCCGGCTGGAAGGTAATGTTGAAGCATTCGACCTGCTGACCGATGAACGGCTGCACGATGGTGAGGCAGATAATCTCGATAGCAGCGACTTAGAGCCGCCAGGGCAATTGGAAGACGCTAGCCTGCTGCAAGGCCTGATCAAAGAAGCCGAGCGTCTCTCCAGTAAGGCGGGTGATCCGAAGTTGGCTGTACTCATCCGGCATGTCAAGGAGCTGGTCAAAGACGGCTACCACATCGTGGTATTCTGTCGTTACGTCGCCACTGCGCACTACGTAGCTGAACACCTGCGCAAAGCATTCCCCAAGGCCAATATCGAATCTATCACCGGCGAATACACCCCGGAAGAACGGCGTGAACGCGTTGACGCCATGGAGGAGGGTGAACCACGCATTCTGGTCGCCACCGATTGTCTATCCGAGGGCATTAACCTACAGCATCTTTTTACTGCAGTAGTCCACTACGACCTTGCCTGGAACCCCACTCGCCACGAACAGCGCGAAGGTCGTGTTGATCGTTTTGGTCAGCAGGCCGCAGAGGTACGCTGCACTATGCTCTGGGGGCAGGATAACCCCGTCGATGGTTTTGTACTGAACGTGATTCTGCGTAAAGGTGAAACCATCCAAAAAGAACTCGGTGTGCTGGTGCCTATGCCTGAGGATGAGCAGCGTATTAGCCAGGCATTAGTTAAAGCGGCTTTGATGAAACGAGGCGGTCGCACCCAACCCTATACGCTAGATATGTTTGCAGAGGCCAATGTGGAATTACAACCATTGCAAGCCCAATGGCAGGACGCACTGGAAAAAGCTAAGGCCAATCGCACTGTGTTTGCTCAGCGTCGTATCCGTCCCGATGAAGTGTTACCAGAGTGGCAAAAACAGCAAGAAGCGCTAGGCACCCAAATCGATGTGCAGCGTTTTGTCCAAAGTGCGTGCGCTCGTCTCAATGCGCCGCTGGAACCTATGCGCAAGCAGCAATTTCGCTTTCTCCCGCAGCACCTGCCGGAAGGTCTACGCATGCGTCTGGCCGATGAAGGTATCGACAAAGCATTGCTGCTGAATTTCAACGAATTGCATCGCAGCCACCCGCTGGTCAGTGCGTTGGCCGAATACCTTCTTGAGACCAGTCTGGTCGGCGAGGCAAGCATTGTCGCGCGCTGCGCCGCGACCCTGACCGATGCTGTAGATGTAGTCACCACTGTCTTCCTCCTACGCTTGCGCCATCAATTGAGCTACGTGCGCCGTCGCGAACCGTTCCAGATGATGGCGGAAGAAACCGTAGCCCTGGCAGTTGCAGGCCGTAGCAATCCACAATGGTTGGAGGGTGATAGTGTGACGCGCATGCTGGAGTGCACGCCAACCGGCAACCTACCGATAGAGGTGATGCAGCGTGAAATCCGCATTGCGTTGGAATTTATTGCCGCACATCCCCGGCAATTTCAAGTGCTGGCAGAAAAACGCGCCCAAACGCTGCTGTCCGACCATCAGAGGGTGCGTGAAGCAGCCCGTGATGTCGGCCAATACAGTGTCAGCGCCTGCCTGCCGGTAGACGTGATGGGGGTGTATGTGCTGCTGCCCGACACACTATAACGAGCGGCCACCACGGATAAATAATGAGAAAACTTCGAAAAGCCCAAACGGCCCTCAACCTGCCTACCATCACGTTGGAGGGCGGCCTGTTTCTCCCGGATCAATTGGAAAAAGCCGCGCTCGGGAGTGCACAGTGGCAAGCCGAAGCAGACTATGGCACCCCCAAGGGCCTCAAGCTCAAAGATGATTACAGCCGTGCCTTCCAGATTGCCTGCGCCCAGTGGAAACACTTCGTCACCCGGCTCGAGCGCGCCGATGTAGATGCCGCTGCAGTCACGCAAACCTTTGTGCAAGAGTTGCTACGTGATGTGTTTGGCTTTGCCACGCATTCCTGCAACGGTATCACGCTGGGCGAGCGTCATTACCCGATCGGCTTGCTGGCAGACCGCATACCGGTGGTGGTGGCCCCGCATACTCTCTCACTGTATGACAGCGATACGCGTTTTGCGATCCCAGGTTCCGGCGTCCGCAAAAAATCGGCCTTCATGCTGACGCAAGAACTGCTAAACGCCAGCCCGGATCACTTGTGGGCTATAACCTGCAATGGAAAACAACTGCGCCTACTGCGTGATGCCGCCACGTTGACTCGTCCGAGTTATCTCGAAATCGATCTGGCTGACTTACTCGGCGGCCAGCGCTATGCCGAGTTCGCGAATGTCTGGCGTCTTCTGCACGCCAGCCGTGCCGCCGGGAAGCCCGCGGATTGCATCTGGGAACGCTGGCGTGCAGCGGGTCAGGAGGAAGGCACCCGTGTGCGGGACAGGTTACGTCTGGGCGTAACCGATGCCTTGCTGACCCTGGGGGAAGGCTTTTTGCAGTACTCTGCGAATGAGGCCCTGCGCAACGCACTGCACAGCGGTGAACTCAGCAAGGACGCCTACTTCCAACAACTGCTGCGTCTGATCTACCGACTGATTTTCTTGTTCAGCGTTGAAGAGCGCGGCCTGCTGCATGGTAAAGACGAAAGCGAAACCGCACAAGCCGCACGCCGCGATTATGCCGAGGGATATGCCGTGGCGCGCCTGCGCGAGCTGTGCCTGAAGCGTCGTGCTCGTAACCGTTTTGATGACCACTGGCAAGCGCTGCGTATCGTTTTCAAGGGCTTGAACGAAGGTGAGCCGCGTCTGGCATTGCCTGCTCTCGGGGGCTTGTTCGCCATTGATCAATGCCCGGTGCTGGATGCGGCCAGCCTGGATAATGCCCATCTGCTCGCTGCCATGCAAAACCTCCGCTGGGCCAGCCACAAAGGCGTACTCGCCCCGGTGGACTACCGAAACATGGGGCCTGAAGAGTTGGGCAGCGTGTACGAAAGCCTGCTAGAGCTGGTGCCCGAGATCGACCTTCCTGCGCGTCAGTTCGGTTTTGTCGGCCTCACTTCCGATGGCAGCACCGCAGGCAACGCGCGGAAACTTAGCGGCAGCTACTATACGCCGGATTCGTTGGTGCAGGAGCTGATCAAGTCAGCTCTCGACCCTGTAATCGAACAACGCCTGACTGTACAACCTGAATCGCCTATCGAGGCATTGCTCGCCATCCGCGTCATCGATCCAGCGTGTGGTAGCGGTCACTTCCTGCTGGCGGCCGCTCGTCGTCTGGCTGAAAAGCTCGCACAACTGCGTGCCACGAGCGGCGAACAAACCGAACAGGACTTCCGTCATGCTCTGCGTGAAGTGGTAAACCGTTGTATTTTCGGAGTGGACCGCAACCCCATGGCCATTGAACTGGCCCGCACTGCGCTATGGTTGGAAGGCTTTGAAGAAGGCCGGCCGCTGGGTTTTCTTGACCACCATCTGCAAGTTGGCGACGCGCTGCTCGGACTAACTGATTTGAACGCGCTGGAAATGGGCATTGCGCAAGATGCCTTCAAGCCGCTCTTCGGGGATGACAAGGAAGTATGCAAGCAGCTGGCTAAAACTAACGCCGCCGCGCTCAAGGATTTAGAAAAGAAGCGCAATGCCAGCACCTTTGGTCAGCTCGATGTGACTAACACCCCAGGCAGTGGTCTTGGTCAGTTGCAAGCACTTGAGTTCTTGCCGGAAAGCACCACAAAAGAAATTGCCGCCAAGGAAGCCGCCTACCGTGCGTTCTTGGAGCAAGCCAAAACCAGCCGTCTGGCGCATGCCGCTGATTTATTGGTGGGAGCCTACCTGCTGCCTAAGCTTGCTGCATCGATAGATGATATCCCCACCAGCGCCACGCTTTATCTAACCTTGTTGGGCGATGCACTACCAGCGCAGCAATTGGGAGCCATGGCCGCTGCCCAAGCTGCTTGCAAGGGTGCCCGCGTGTTGCACTGGCCGCTGGCTTTTCCGCAGGTCTTTGCTAGTGGCGGTTTCGATTGTGTGCTGGGCAATCCACCGTGGGAAGTGTCCCAGATGGGGGAAGAAGAATTTTTTACCACGCGAGCACCGCACATTGCGCAACTCCCTGGTGACAAACGCAAGCGTGCGATTGCGGCGCTACCAGTGACCGATCCTCACTTATGGGCTACGTACGTTATAGAAGGGCATCGCATTGCTGCAGTAAATAATTTTTTTCGTGGATCAGGGCGTTATCCACTTACCGCCTTCGGGAAATTAAATACGTATTCATTATTTGCAGAAACCATAAGTCATATTTGTCATGACAAAGGCCGGTGCGGGGTCATTGTTCCAACCGGACTAATAACAGACTATAGCAATAGTAATTATTTTGATTGGCTGGTTTCCAACAACCTTCTTATCAGCTCACTGGCTTTTGACAATCAAAGAAAAATCTTCCCGGGTATTCATTCTGACACTCCATTTACACTTCTAACGATTGGCAAGTCGGATGGCGCTCCTGAGTTTGCTGCATATTTGCTAGCGCAGGAGCATATTTACGACCCTCGACGTAGATATCGTCTTTCTCCAGCGGACATTAGAGACATTAATCCAAACACAAAAACTGCGCCAATATTTCGTTCACGCGCCGATGCTGAACTTACATCAAAGATATACAAACGCATACCTATATTGGCACATGAAAGTGGACCGATGGGATTTGATGTTGAGATCATTCAAAATTTTTTTTCGACTTCAAATAGGATTGATTTGCGATTATTTTCTGAAGCAGAGATTGCAAACGACGACTCCATTTTTCAAGTGCTTCGCGGCACAACAATTGATCAATACAATCATCGCGCTTCTCTTTATGACGGATCATTGAGGAAATTCAGGTCATTAAGCGTCGAAGAAAGAGATTCGCCGGCCTTCTTTACCATTTCGGATAAGCGAGTTTCCAAGCTCGAAGTTCAGAAACGGCTTAATGCACGTAGTTGGCCCTTCCAGTGGATGATGGGATGGCGCGACATAACTAATGCAACAAACGAGAGAACAGTTATTGCGTCAGTCTTTCCAGTATCTGGAACGGATGACACGCTCTCATTACTTTTGCCTAAAGGTGGTTCCCGAGAGGCATGCTTGCTATTGGCAAACCTAAATTCCCTAGTTCTCGATTATGTAGCTCAGCAAAAGGTTGGCGGGACGCACATTAGAAAATATACAATCTCGCAGTTCCCCATAGCGTCCTGCGTCGCATATACGTCCTCTGACTTCGCATTTGTGATCCCTCGCGTATTAGAGCTAACTTACACTGCGCAGGATCTCACGTCTTGGGCGCAAGACCTTGGTTACCATGGTGCGCCATTCTCCTACAATGCCTACCGCCGCGCTGTCCTACGGGCCGAGCTTGACGCTTGGTACGCCCGCGCATATGGCCTTACTCGTGACGAGTTGCGCTATGTCCTCGACCCAGCCGATGTGATGGGCGAAGACTATCCCTCCGCGACCTTTCGTGTGCTCAAGAACAAAGAGCTGAAAGAGTTTAGTGAGTACCGCACTGGAATCCTCGTGCTTCGTGAGTTCGACCGCATGGCCCTTGCCGAAGCGAGTAGCGAGCCCTATGTCAGTCTCCTGGACCCCCAACCGGGCCAGCAAGCACAGCCAGCCTATTCAGCCCATGGCATCGTCAAAGACGAGGTCGATTCGCGACTTCTTGGTTTGCTGCTCACGATGGTTCTGCAACGGGGACGTTTGTTACGCCGCCATTTGATGGATGCACTGGCGCTTGCCAATCAATCTTCGTTGCTCGGTGCCTTTGCCGAAGCGCAGAGCATCGATGTCATCACCGAATTTCAGCAGCACTATCCATCCATATTCGACACTGTTCGGCTCGCGGGCGACCGCATTCATGCGTGGCTCCGTCACTTGGAATCCGTGGGAGTGATCCGGTTGGACTCGCAGACGGACGAGCTCGTTGCTGTGTCAGGTGTTGCCGTGCCTACTCATGTGTTAAAGGACGATGAAACGGTACGTGTCGCAGCTGTGTTGATCCGGGTAGCCGAACAGGTCTCGGCTAGCGCAGCTACCAGTGATGTGTCATCGATGGATACATCAGTGAAACAAGCCTGACGACAGGAGCATCTCAATGGAAGAACTGACCCAGTACCTACCTACCGACAGACGTCATCCGCGTCTCTGGTTCGAACGCTTGGTTATCTTCAGCGAGCCTGACGAAGTGCACGTCGTTCGCACCATCCCTTTTCATCGCGGATTGAATCTGGTTTGGGCCAAGGAGCCTGCGATTGGTCATGCACTCGGTACAAGAGCAGCCGGTCACGGTGTCGGCAAAACATCTTTATGTCTACTGCTGCGCTTCTGCTTGGGGGAACCTTCCAAAGCGGTGGCAGAACTACGCGATGAACTTTTCCGTGAGTTTGCCCAAGGCGGCGTTATTGCTGTCTTGCATGTGGATGGCCAGCCCTTCACGGTATGCCGCTATTTCAATGCGCATAAAGAAGGCATAGCTTTTAATGGGAAGGACATCGCGGATATTTGGACTCGTGTTACGGAATTGAGCGATCGCGCCTTCTTGAAGCAACTCGCCAGTGACATGATGAGTCCTGTTTCTCCGCGTAACATCCCAGAAACTGGTCAGGAAATGGAATGGAAGCATTTACTAGCATGGATCAGCAGGGATCAGGGGTCGCGCTTCAAATCCTTTTTCGCTTGGCGAGAGGGTGAAGGTACCGGCCTTCAGCGTGGTCGACAAGATCCGCCTATCGTCATGCGATCTGTGCTTGGCTTGCTCGCTCAAACAGAGTCGCTTCTCATGGGCCAAATTGCCGCTCTGGAGCAAGAGCTGGTACAAGCTAAGCAGAAGACGACGGAGCTTCTTCAAGAACCGGTTCTCATCAAACGTCGTATCGAATCAAGCTTGCGTGCATCAGGCAATTTGCCTAATGATCTTCCCATACGTGCGAATGATCTCTTTGTTGACTCGGTAGAGCAGCGCATCAGGTTGGCCAACGAGAAATCTGCCATAGGTCTGGCGCAGTTCGAGGCCAAGTACGAAGAAGCTACGCAGGCCGTAGCTGACCTGCGAGCCAACATGAAGCTGGTCAAGGATGAACGCTTCAAGGCGCAGACTCAGTACGATTTCGCTGATGCAGCCAGACGCGGGGATGAGGCAGCTTTTTTATCAATCGGAACCAAGCTTGCAAAACTAAAGAACTTGACAGGACATTGCGAAGAAGGAAATCTTTCCTTTTCTCAGTGCAGACATATTCAGGACGAAATGAATAGGTTGCAGTTCTCAAGTATGCAGGACGCTCGTGATAAAAAAAATCTTGAAAAGGCTATGACAGAATCTGCAGGACGAGCCAACGCTGCACTTTCTCGAGTGAACGATTTGAACGCGAAGGTCGCTTCGTTAGAGAAGGAGGAGAAGGCGTTGGAGGCCGTTAAGGCGAGAATCGGCATTTCCAAACGAACTGCCGAGATTACGGCAAACAAATGGCCAGCGCTGCTGGAGGAACTTGAGCGCTGGGAAAGCTTATCTGGTTCTGCGGAAGCGCAGGTCGCAATTGATGCATCTCGCACAAAAAGTGCTCAAATTGAAAAGGACTTGAACAGTGCCAATATTAGGTTAGTGGTACATCAGAAAAATAGATCTGACCGGGAGAAGGCGCTTGCCCACATAACAGACGGGTTGACGCGCCAATTGCTTCCCGATGGCGCATTTGGCTCCTTTGATCCTCACGATGAGATTCGGCCTTTTCGACTATCGCTTCGTGGTGGCGAGGCTTATCGCGTGCTGGAGGTTCTGCTCGGTGACATCGCATGCATGCTGGATAGCTCCAGAGTGGAGAGTGCATTACCAGGCTTGTTCATTCATGACTGCCCTCGCGAGGCCGACATGAGCACGGGTCTATATGAAAATTTCCTTTTGTTGATTGCCCAACTTCAGCAACAACAATTCGAAGGCGAAGACCCGCCATTTCAATACATTGTTACCACTACGACACCACCACCCGATGCCCTTCAGGTTGGCCCTGTGTGTTTGATACTCGACCCAAGTTCTGACGAGGGTTTACTGTTCGGTCGCCGATTTACCGTCGTCCAACAGACGACATTTTAGATAATGAGTTACCAATGATAAAACTACTACAACAGACTTTCATCGATAAGGCTGGCATTGATATGCATTAATGCTAAATAAATTGGACAAGGAGAGCAATCAATGAGCCAAGCAGAATTTGAAGCACTAGCCGAAGAAGCCCTGAGCACCATTACTGAAATAGCACATGGTGCTGCACAAAAACTTGCCTACGAAGGGCATTCATCAGTCAACAGTTTTGCCAGCGGTAACACGCTGACCGGTGGACAAGCGTATCAGAACTATGCAAATATCAGTCAAGCTAATCGGGATGCTCTGACGGCATTGAAACTTGAGCCTTCTATTGCTAGGCTAGTGCTATCTGATGAAGATGGCCGAACACGTGTGGTTTATATCGCGCGCAAAAGCAGCTTGCCCTTGGCATCCGGTAGACAGCTGGCCAGCTACGGCTCGCCCATTGGTCGGCTCGCCGAACTTCCAGTGGGTGAAGAGACAAGCGTCACCTTGGGGGGGCAAAACCAAGTACTTTCTTTGGTTGAAAAAACTAGCTTTCGTCCCGGCTTGGTTGATGGTGAGTGGGATTCCACCGGCAACCAATATCGGCATGTCGATTTTGGCGTGTTTTCCATTGGTTCATTACGTGCGCTACTGCTTGCAAAAGGTATTGATGCGGGCGATGAACTGGACCAGTTGCTCGAGCAAGCAGCGGCGACCAGCGGCGTGCAAGAGGGTATCAGCCATCAGATACGCACTGCCATGGGATTACGTGATCAGCCGATTCTCGACCAATTTCAAGGAGAAATTTTCCGCTTGCCTCTGGATAGTCAACTGATAATTCTAGGTCCACCAGGTACCGGTAAAACCACGACCTTGATTAAGCGGTTAGGACAAAAGCTCGACATCGACAATTTGGAAGAAAACGAACGCCGTGTGACCAATGTGCCTGGACAAAGCATGCCGCACGATAAAAGTTGGCTGATGTTTACCCCTTCGGAGTTGCTCAAATTTTACCTGAAAGAAGCCTTTAACCGCGAGCAAGTGCCAGCCTCTGATGACCACATAAAAACCTGGACTTCCTATCGCAATGATATTGCGCGCAATACGTTGGGCATCTTACGCAGTGCCAATGGTGGGAAATATACGTTCAAACCGGATATGGACAATTTGACAGTTTCAGTCATTGTTGACTCACGTGTATGGTACGAGGCATTCAAGAATTTCCATGATCAGCGTTTGAAAAACCAATTGAAAGACGGCGCCACAATTGTGAAAGAGTCTGCACCTGCTGTGGGCATGCCGATTGCTGAGCAGTTGCTTCAATTAGCCGATGGGTTGGGTACGCGGGCATGGATGGATGTGTACCGCGATTTGGGAAAACAAGAGATACAACTCAAAGCAGCGTTGGATGAGTCCAAAAGTACTACCGATGACTTGCTTAAGCGAGAACGTAACACAGCATTTAACAGAGATAGGGAGGTGTTTCAGCAATTGGCTGTGTATCTGGCTAGTCTAAAGCAAGACGACGATGAACTCGACGAGGAGGCCGATTTTGATGAAGATGATGCAGAGGTGAGCGACAACCCAAATGGCAGTGACGTCCAGCGCGCTGTCAAAGCCTATTTGAGTGCACTCAGGGCTCTGGCACGCAGTAGATATCGCAAGCGCAGCTTGCCCAAGAATTCACGCGCATCAAAGGTTGTGAACTGGCTTGGAGATGCTTTACCGGTGGAAACGATTTTGTTGGAGATAGGTCAACGAATCAGCTTTCAAAATGGCTTGCGACGCTTCATAAATGCATTCCGGCGTTATGTTAGTGATGTGCCAACCAGTTATCGCTTGTTTCGCAAGGATAGGAGCGATGTAACAGAATTTTATTGCACGGCAGCGACAAATCCGTTGCATCTGTCCGGTACCGAGCTGGATGCCATAGTGCTGCTGATGTTGAGAAACTGTAGAGCCTTGTTGTCTCAATCGTTTATTGAAAGGGATCAGGATGCTCCCCGATATGAATTTTTGCGAAATCTAGCCAGTTTGTTCAAAAATCAGATTATGGTCGATGAAGCCACAGATTTTTCGTTGCTGCAATTGGCATGCATGGAAAGCCTGACAACGCTCAAGGGCCGTTCATTTTTTGCCTGCGGTGACTTCAACCAGCGTATCACTTACTCCGGCATCCGTGCGATAGAGCAGATAGCGTGGGTGTCGTCGCGTATTTCGGTGGAATCAATAAACCTTGTCTATCGCCAAAGTCGCAAGCTAAATGCCTTTGCAGGTTCTTTGGCGCGTTTGTCGGGTGGCGATCTGAGCTCACTGGGCGAGTTGCCGAAAGAGAGTACCCACGAGGGTGTCAATCCGGTACTGCTTGAAAAAGTCAGTGAGGACGAGGCAGCCAAGTGGATAGCCCAGCGCATTGCGGAAGTGGAGCGGGTAGTCAAGCAAATGCCCACAATAGCCGTGCTCGTGAATGCTGAGGAAGACGTCAAGCCTATGGCCGAGCGACTGACGAGCCATCTAGAATCGATCAATCTTAAAGCGGTCGCCTGCGAAGAAGGCAAGACGCTTGGCGAAGGTGCTGATGTCCGGGTTTTTGATATTCAGCACATTAAAGGCTTGGAATTTGAAGCAGTGTTCTTTGTCGGAGTTGACCGCCTTGCAGCACAAAAGCCAGAATTATTTGATCGCTATTTGTATGTTGGTGCAACGCGTGCTGCGACCTACCTTGGTCTCGTTTGCTATCAAAGCTTGCCGATGAAATTGCAATCATTGGCTGATAGGTTTGATGAGAAATGGTGACGTCTATGCTGAATTATTATTGGTTATTCGTGTTTATTGGGGAATATAAATGAACCCGCTACAACGCGCCCTCATAGAGAAAGGTGGGAACGATAACGGTTTCGAGTATGTGTTGGCCTCGGAGCAGAGTGGTGTGATGCTGGCCTCGGCACGTCATCTCACTCGTGTCATGATTGTCCTGGAGAATGGTGCCTATCAAGCGCATTTTCAGGCGGCCTCCCCTACCTTGCTACTGGAATTGCAGCGTAGCTTTCCTCAGCAGGGCGTGGAATCCGGTAGGTTTACTTTTGACACTGAGACTGCACTGGCAGTTTTGTTGCGCCGCGCGGCTAGCCTCTCGCGTGCATTGCCGGACCAGGCCGCGACCGACTACCAGCACGCGGTCACTGCCGAACTAGCTGAGTTTTCCGCAGGCATTATTGGCACTGAAGTCGAACGCTTGGTGCGTCAGCGTGTTGGGCAAAATAAGTTTCGTAGCGCGATGCTGGACTATTGGGGTAACGCTTGTGCGGTCACAGGCATTACTATCCCGGCTGTATTGCGTGCCAGTCACACCAAGCCATGGGTAGAGTGCGCGTCAGATGCCGAAAGACTGGATGTGTTCAATGGCTTTTTGCTCAGTTCCAACTTGGATGCATTGTTTGACAGTTTCTTGATTAGTTTCGATGAGAATGGGCGACTGATCATTGCTCCTGCATTGATTGGAAAGGATTTGTTGCTATTGGGAATAGTAGCGGAAATGAAATTGCGCTGGGTAACCCCGAAGCACCAATCATATCTTGTCATGCACCGTGCACGCTTATTAAAGAAAGACTATTTGAAAAGCTAGGTTTTTACAGAATCACATGCGACGTGATGGAATTAAAAAGGAGTTACGCATGTCGCAGAATTGTCTCAGGTTTTGTGGTGATATTAATTACACAAATATTTGTTTTCAGAGTAACGGCTCAATGAAATATTCAATGAAATGATTAGGGGCTGTTAACATTCAATAAAATGTGTTTACATTCGGTATTGGAAAAATAGGATACCGAAATGCAAAGCGACCGCAAGATGTTAAGAGATGATCAATGGAAGAAGATAGAAGCCTTGTTACCTGGGAAAGTGGGTGATCCGGGGCGGTCAGGGGAGAATAATCGTCAATTTGTTGAAGCTGTTTTATGGATAGTGCGAACCAGTTCACCCTGGCGTGATTTACCAGCGGAATTAGGGAATTGGCATACGACCTATACGCGTTTTAAGCGCTGGGGTGAAGCAGGTGTATGGCAAGAAATAGTGGAAGCAGTGAGCGGCGATCGGGATATGGAAGCGCTGATGATTGATAGCACGGTGGTGAGAGCACATCAACATGCTTCAGGTGCTGCAAAAAAGAAGGGCGTCAAGCGATAGGACGTTCACGCGGCGGCCTGACCAGCAAAATACACGTCGCGGTGGATGCGCT